>DASQKJ010000124.1:0-10312 GCA_035630595.1 Methyloceanibacter sp. | reverse complement strand
TCGTCGGCGGGCCCCCAGTGGGGCGTTTCAACTTCCCTGTGCATCCACATGGGATCCCAACCTGTTAACCAGTAGATCGCCTTGTCAAATAGGAGGAGGGGTGACGATTTCAAGACGGCTACACGAATCTATAGAACAAAGATAGAACACCTGACACTCTCTAGTCAAGCATTCAAAGGTTAACGGGCTGCCCAATGCGGG
Organism: Methyloceanibacter sp.; assembly: GCA_035630595.1. Classification (GTDB taxonomy): domain Bacteria; phylum Pseudomonadota; class Alphaproteobacteria; order Rhizobiales; family Methyloligellaceae; genus Methyloceanibacter. The sequence goes on along the minus strand of DASQKJ010000124.1, from coordinate 10,111 downwards.
GTTCCGCCCGTTTTGCTTCGGTCAACAGCCGGTCGGATGCCGTCTCGACGGCGCCGATCAGGCGCTCCAGGAACTCGGTCCGTGGCAGTCCGGGCGGAATCGGATCGAGGAACTCGACAACGATCGTGCCGGGGCGCCGCTCGACACTTCGTCTCGGCCAGAACAGCCCGGAATTGAGCGCCACCGGCACGCAAGGGACGCCTAGCGCCTCGTAAAGCAGCACCACCCCGGTCTTGTAGTCGGGAGGCGCGCCGGGGGCGCGGCGCGTGCCCTCCGGGAAGATGACGATTTCGCGCCCGTCGGCCACGCGCTGCTTCGCCTCGCGCAGCATGCGCCGCAGGGCGGCAGGTCCCTTGTCGCGATCCACGGGGATCATGCCGAATTTGTACGAGAACCAGCCGTGGAACGGAATCCAGAACAGCTCGCGCTTCATCAACAGCGCCGGGTCGCGAAATAGCGGGATCAGGCCGAACGTCTCCCAGGCCGATTGGTGCTTGGCGGCCACCAGGCACGCGCCTTCGGGAAGTTTCTCGGCGCCGCGCACTTCGAGCCTGGTTCCGACGATAACCCTCAATAGCCACAGCTCGAAGCGCCCATGTACTTTGAGCGCCGCCATCGCCCAGCTTCGCGGCGCGAACAGCAACGGGCTGCCGAGCACGACGAACAAGGTCGTGGTCACATAGAACAGCACATCGAACAGGAGCGATCGCGCCATCCGGCCGGATACCGCTACGGCTCGGGGACGTCGGGGGTGCCGCCGACCAGCAGCATGCGCATCAGATCGGTCGCGCCGAGCCGCCCGAGCGCCGGCAGATATTTCAGATATTCCGAGAGCAGCAGCTTGGTGGTGCCGGGATAGCTCCACCACGGGTCGAGCTGCACATTGTTGTCGACCACCGGATAAGGAATGAGCCTCACCGCCGGCATCACGCGGGCAAGCTCGGCCAGCGCGCGCGGCATGTGATAGTTCGAGGTCACCACGATGATCGAGCCGTAGCGGTGCTGGGCCACCCATTCGCTGGTCTCGGTGGCGTTGTCGATCGTGTTGCGCGCCTGCTTGTCGATGTCGACGCAGCAGGTGAAATACTCGCCGCCCTGGCTGGCAAGCTGCTTCAGCTCTTCCACGGTGGTGGTGCGATTGACCCCCGTGATGAGCACGCGCTTGGCCTTGCCCTCCGCCAGCAGCTTCATCGCCTGATCGATGCGGGAAGCGCCGCCGGTCAGCACGGCGATGCCGTCGGCGGTCTGCTGCGGCAGGCGCTGCTCGCGCTCGATGCCGTTGGCGAACACGATGAAGCCGATGATAAGCAGCACCAGGGAGAACAGCGCCGCATCGAAGAGGAGCCTGACGCCGCCCATGAAGCCGCTGAATCGGCCTGTTCTGGTTAGTGTTTCCTCCCTCACCGTTTACTCCAACGCTGCCAAGCGGGCGCCAGAATAGGCACAAACGCGGTCGCATGAAACCGCATTGGTTGCAGTTTTCAGGCGCAGGTTCAGGCGTAGGTCTTGAGCACCCGGATCACGCCGAGCCGCGAGGTGATCATGCACAGCGAGGCCACCACGACGACCACCAGCACGCAGAGCAGATAGCCCTTGAGGTCGAGCTCGCCCGAGCCGATCAGCCTTTGCGTCTCCGCGGCGGTGACGGCCCCGCCGCCCAGCATCTGCATCATGAACGGCAGGAGCAGAAAGGCGAGCGCCGCTGCCACCGCGCCCATCAGCCCGGCGCGGACGCCCAGGCCCAGGAAATGCCGCTCGAACTCGCGGCTGATGAACCGCTCATTGGCGCCGACGAAATGCAGCACCTCGATGATCCCGCGGTTGGAGACCATGGCGCTCCGCGTCGCCGAGATGATGACGGCGATGGTCGCGACCGCGACCAGCGACAGCACGGCAAGGCCCGCCAGCGCCGCCGAGCGGGTTAGCGTCTTGATCTCCGCCTGCCAGCGGCGGTGATCGTCGAGCGTGACGCCCTCGAAATTCTGCGTCAGCGCCGACTTGATCACTTGGATGTCCGGCGGGTTGGAACGGTCGATCTCGACCGCGATCAGCCGCGGGATGGGCAGCGCCTGCAACGCGCTCGATTGACCGAGCCACGGTTCGAGCAGCTTGGCGCTGTCCTCGGCGGTGAGCGGTTTCACCCGGTTGACGCCCTTTTGCTTGGCGAGAAACAGCGCGACCAGCGTCATCTTCTTCTCGATATCGGCGGCGTTGATGGGGTCGAGTTCCACGGTGATCTCGCTGGAGATGTCGTTGACCCAGGCATTGGCCGATTGGTTGACCATATAGACTGCGCCCAGGGTCAGGCAGGCGAGGAAGGACATGATGGCGATCACCACGGTGAGTGCGTGCCCCGCGATCGAGGCCGACGGCACGATCTGCGCCGCCTTGCTTTGCAGCCGCGCCGGGAGCATCCTCGCGAGGCGCGCCGGCAACAGTCCGGTCAGGAGGCTGGTCCAGGGATAGTCCCGAATGTCGTTGAGCAGGGTCACGGAATTCAGCGTATCTGCAAATGGCCGTCGGTGAGCACGAGCCGCGGAGCGTCGAGTTGCTCCATCAAGCCATAGTCGTGGGTCGCGATGATGACCGAGGTGCCGAGCCGGTTCAGCTCGACGAACAGGCGCAACAGCCGGTTGCCGATGGCAGGATCAACATTGCCGGTGGGCTCGTCGGCGAGCAGCAACTCGGGCCGTCCGATCACCGCCCGCGCGATCGCCGCGCGCTGCTTCTCGCCGCCGGAAAGCACCTCGGGATAAGCATGGATGCGGTCGCCGAGCCCCACCCAGCGCAAGAGATCGGTCACGTCCTCCCGGTAATCCGCCTCCTTCTTGCCCATGACCCGCAAGGGCAGCGCCACATTCTCCCAGGTGGTCAAATGATCGAGCAGCCGGAAATCCTGGAACACGATGCCGATTCGCCGCCTGAGCCCGGACCGCCCGCCCGCCGAAAGCTCGCCGACATTTTCGCCGAACACGAAAATCAGCCCCCGCGAAGGCCTGAGCGACATGAAAAGCAGCCGCAAAAGCGTGGTTTTCCCGGCACCCGACGGTCCGGTCAAAAAGTGAAAGGACCCCGGAAGCACGTGAAAGGTGACGTCGCGCAAGATTTCTGGGCCCGAGCCATAGCGCAACCCGACATTGTCAAAGCGGATCACCCGTGTTCCTTAAGCCTCTTAACATTGCGGAACGGTGGCTCTTTATGCTGAACTCCCGGTTCGGTATCAATGGATTTGGGCGAGGGCGTGGGGCCCCGAGGCGAATCCCACGATAACAGGCCTTTCTGGCTTTTCCGATGGCAACACTGATTATCTGCCCGGCTTGCGGCACACGTTACGAGACCCAGGCGGTGTTCCCGCCGGAGGGGCGCAAGGTGCGCTGCTCGAAATGCGCTCACGTCTGGCAGGCGCAGCCGGTGGTCGTGCCGGCGCCGACGATGCCGCAGCCCGCCATTGCGCCACAGGCCGCCCCGCCGCCGCCGCCGCCGCCGCCGGGCGCCCCGGTGAATGCGGGGATGCGTGGCTTCGCCGGCATCGCACCCACCCCGCCGCCGCCGCAGCAATCCGCGCCCGGCCTCACCCAGGCTGCCGTGGAAGCCGATCTTGCCGCGCAAGTGGCCCGCATCAATGCCGAGGCGATGGCCGAAGCGTCGCCGCCAATGCCCGAAGCCGAGCAGCGCGGCGGCGGGATCTTCTCGCGGCTGTCGCGAAAACCGGCGCCTGCATCACCACCGCCGGATGCCGGAATGGATCATGCGCCCCTGACCAACGCCGGCTTCGGCACGGCGACGATGGGCGATGCGAGCATGAGCGACGCCTCTATGGGTGACGCCAGCTTCGGCGACGCCAGCCTCGGCGATGCCGAACTGGGCATCGACCCGGCCTTGGCCGCGCAGGCTTTCGGCGAGGAGCCGCCGGCGCGGAAAAGGCTCTCCGTCGTAACCATCGGCTGGCTGGCGCTGGCGCTCATCGTCGCGAGCATCGTCGGCCTGCTTGCATTCGCCCCCTCCGCCGTGATGTCGGTCCTGCCCGGCGCCTCCCGTCTCTATGCCTTGTTCGGCACTCCCGTCGGCTCCCACGGACTCGCGTTCCAGGGCGTGCGTTACGGCTGGACCAGCGACGGCGGTCAGACCGTGCTCGAAGTGCAGGGCGACGTGGTCAACCTGACCTCGGCGACGGTCGATGTCCCGACCGTCGTCATCGCGCTCAGAGATGAGAGCGGCGAGGAGATCTCCGCCTGGACCACCGAGATCGGCGAGGACGAGCTCGAGGCCGGGGCGCATGCGCCCTTCTTGCGGCAAATTCCATCGCCGCCCAGTAATGTCCGCAGCGTCAAGGTGCATTTCGCCAAGGCCGAGTAGGCATGGCCGCGCCTGGCCTCGGGCAAACCGTCGCGCCGCTGTTCACCGCCGCACAGATCGCCGATCGGATCGAGGCCCTGGCGCATGAGATCGCCGCAACGTGTCCGCGCGATCTCGTCATCGTCGCCATCCTGAAGGGAAGCTTCATCTTCGCCGCGGACCTGATCAGGGCGCTGCACCGCCAGGGGATCGAGCCGGAGATCGACTTTATGTTCCTGGCGAGCTACGGCGCGGGCACCAGCTCCAGCGGCGAGGTGAAGCTCTTACGCGAGGCCGAGACCGAGCTCGGGGCGCGGGAGGTCTTGATCGTCGACGATATTCTCGATTCGGGCAGGACTCTCGCTTTCGCCAAGACGCTGTTGCAGCAAGGCGGCGCGCTGAAGGTCATGACCTGCGTCCTGCTCGACAAGGACGTTCCCCGCGCGGCGCCGATTACACCGGACTTCACCGGCTTCCGCTGCCCGCCTGTCTACGTGGTCGGCTACGGCACCGATCTCGCCCGCCGCTACCGCGAGCTCCCCTTCATCGGCAAACTGGCGCCGAAGGAGTAATGGGTTACCGGTCCAGCACCAGCCTGAGCTCGACCAGGTTCGAGCGAACCCGCAGGACATAGAAGCCGAGCGTCGCAAGATGCGACGGCATCAGCATGCCGGACTCCGCCCCGTTGGAGATGATCAGCGGCTGAATCCTGAGCGCGGCGCGGAGCTGATCCTCCGTTTCCTCCCAAAGCTGGGCGAGCCCGCGCTGGGCGATCACATCCTTGAAGTCGGCCCGCGCGGCGGTGAGAATGCCGTAATAGCCGTAAAGCTGCCCATAGGCGAACCAGAACCGGTCGTCGGCGCGCGGATCGAGCCAGCCGAGATTATATTTCTCGGACCGCTCGCGCAGGATCGCGGACGTGGCGCCGATATCGTTGGCGATGCGGTCGATGAACTGGAGCAAATTGTCGGCCCGCGCATCGAACACGGCTTCGCATTTTTCCAGGCGCGCGTTGAACGCTTTGAGGTCGTCGATCGAGGTCCGGTAGAAGCCGGGCGTCGGCGTCTTGGGACCAAACGGGCTCAGGCTGAAATACCAAGTGTACTCGTCGAACTGCAGATTGCCGCGTGCGCGCTGCAGATCGGAATCGATCTGCGACGTGCCGCGCACCCGCCCCAACGTGTCGACCAGCTCGATCGCAGTGCGGCGGATCGCCTGGTTCACGCCGCGCTGGAACGCCGCCTTGTTGTCGAAGAATGGCGTGCGGTCCCAGTCGAGCCCGAACAGGCCGAGCTTGTAGAGCAGCATCGAGGAGATCCACGCATTTTGATTGACGTTGAAGTCCACGAGATCCGCGGTGGCATCCACGATCAAGGAGCGCCGGCAGGTCTGCGGCTCGGTGGCCGTGGCCGCGTCATCCTGCGCGCTGACGATGCCGCCGGCCGGCGGCGCTTGCCGCCCGGTGCCGCCGTCTTGTGCGGCCTGCTCGTAGGCCGCGGCGTAGTCCGGGTTGAAATTGGTCCAGCGTTGCGTGGTCCAGAAGAAATAGCCGTAAAGCGCGATGAGCCCGAGCAGCAGAACGCCAAGCACGGCCTTGACGATGCCGCCGCGCCGGGTGAACCAGCTGCCAATCCATCGAAATGGCTGCAACACGAAATTGACGGCGAGGCCGAAGCCGCGTCCGATCGCCTGGAACATGCGGGTGAGGAACGTCACGATCGGGTCGAGCCTTCAGGCCGCGTGGGGATCATGCAGGGGTTCGGCACTCTATACCGCAGGTCAGAACGGCTTGATGAGGCGCTCCAGATAGTCGAGCTCGATCGATGGCCGGGACGGGTCGCCGAGCCGGCGGCGAAGCTCGTCGAGCACTTCGCGCGCGCGCTGAATGTCGATCTCGTCCGGCACCTTGACCGACAGGCCGAGATCGGGCCGGTTCGACCGGTCCGGACGGCCCAGCGGATCGCGGCCGTTGCTGCCGGGACCTTGCCCGGCCTGTGACTCGCCGCCCTCCATCATCTGCTCGGCCATCGACTGCGCGCCCTTGCGCAAACGGTCGAGCGCCAGGCTCTGCTGCTGGGTGGCGCGTTCGAGATCGCTCTCGCCGATTGCCTCTTTGGCGCCGCTCATGGCTTCCTCCGCACCCACCAACTCGTCGGGTGCATCGTTGCTTTCGGCGCGGAACCGGTCGATCAGCTGTTGCAGCTTGTCGCGCAGCGCCTGCTGGCGTTCGCCGAGCTTGGCGTTCGGGCCTTGGGGCTGGCCGCCAGGCTGCTCGCCCATTTCCAGGCGCCCGGCCTGGGGCGGCTGGCCCTGGCCACCGGATTCGCCCGATCCTTTCGCGCTGCCTTGCTGCGCCTCGCCGGGCATTTGCTCGAACAGCGGCGCCATGCCGGGGCCGAAATCCATCGGCTGGCCGGGTGGGCTCACCTCGAACTCGTCACCGGACTGTCCGCTCGAGCTCTGTTGACGCTTGGCAGCGAAGGTGTCGTCGAGCAGCTTTTGCTGATTGGACACGATGTCGCTCAAATCCTTCATCATGCGGCTGGCGCGCTGCTGCTCGGCGTTTTCCGCAAAGCTGCCAGTCTGCAGCCGGTCGAGAATGTCCTTGAGCTCCGACAACATGCGCTCGGCCATCTCCTTCGACCCCGACTGGGCGAGGTTCTCGATATTGCTCAGCATCTTGTCGAGATCCTGCTGCGAGATCAGTTGGTCGCCGTCCTGCGGAGCTTGCGGCGAGAGATTGCCCTTGTCCTGCTGCTGCGCGGCGAGCGCTTGCAGATATTGCGCCAGCGACGCGCGGAGCTCATCGACCAGCGCTTTGATCTCCTCCGGCGAGGCATTGTCCTTGAGCGCCTGCATTAGCGCATCCTGCGCGGCCTGCACTGCGCGCTCGGCCTCCGGCAGGTCGCCGTCCTCGATGCGCAACGCGATTTCCCACAGTTGGCTGACCACGCTGGCGACGCCGTCGCGCGAAGTGTCGCTGCGCAGCCGCCAATAGGCATTGCGCAAGCCGAGATAGATCGTGCTGTCGTCGATCACCTTGTCGGCGCCTAGGGTGAGCGCGTCGAGCGCCTTGACGACGCCCTCCGGCGCGCTCGGATCGCGCACCAGTTTCTTGCGCTGCTCGACCACGGCCTTGGCCAGCGGCTTGGTGAATTTGCGCTCGGGCAGGACGAATTCATACGGCAGGCTCTCGCCCGCCTGACCGGCCTGGTCGCGCGCGATCAAGGTCATTTTCACCTTCAGCCCGGCCCAGGGATGGGCGGTGAGGTCTTGCGTGGCGCGGCCGTCCACCCGCTTGGCATTGACCCGCGGCAATTGCAGCGGCATCGCCGGCGGCTCGAGCAGGGGATCGCCCTCGACCTTGGCGCCGGCCTCGGCGGCGACGGGAGCGAGGTTCTGGTCTTCGCCTTCGCCAAGCGCGAAGCGCGCTTCGGCGCTGGCCACGCCGTTATCGTCGTCGGCCCGGAACACGATCCGCAGCGCGCCGCGCGGGGTGGTGCTCGGGTTGCCCAGCAGATTGATAGTGGGCGGCTGGTCCTTGATCAGGTCGAACCGCCATTTGGAGACGGTCTGACCGCCGATCCTGACATCGGCGCTCATCGGCTGATCGAGCGCTACCTGGAACTCGACCAGTCCTTCGGCAGCGCCTTGCTTCGGCGGCACGATGTTGACCTCGGCCACCCCGTCGCGGCCGGTGGTGAGGCTGACGGTTTCGCCTTGCGGCGCATGCGTGCGGACGATCAGCTGGCTGCGCTCCGGCACTGACAAGGCGCGGAACGATTCCGCGCCGGCGCCTACGGCTTCACTGCCGTCGGCAAGCACGATCGGCGCGACGCCGGTATAGATTGGGGGCGTCACCCAGGCATCGAGCCTGAGCAGCGAGGCGGCGCTGGACGCCGAGGGCGAGAAGGCCTGGCGGATACGGTCCCAGCCATTGCCGCCCGCGGCCAGCATCGCGGCAATGGCGGTGAGTAGCAGCGCCGACCTGATCGCGTAGGGGTCCTTGCGATCGGCGCGAGGCGCGGGCCAGGACGGCCTGAGCTTGGCAATGAGACGCGACAGCCGCTCCCGATGCGCGGCCCATAGCGCCGCCGTCTCTTTCGGCGGCGTCGTGCCGAGGCGATCTTCATAGGAGGACGCCGGGCGGTGCTTGATGCCGGCGGTCCGTTCCAGCCGGCGCAACGCCTCCTGCCGCGTCGGCAGGACAAGCCGCAGCAGCGGCAGGAAGGAAGCGACCAACGCTAGCCCGAAGCCGCCGAGCAGAACGCGATGCAGGAGCGGCGGGAACAGGCTCCATAGCTCCAACAGCGACACGACGATGAACGCGGTGACCACCAGGAACGGCCAGAGCAAGGCCTCCCAGATGCGCTCGCCGAGCAAAGCGAGCCACGACAGGCGCACCTTCGCCTCGAACCGCCGCGCCAGGTCGTTGTCTTCCGCCGCCGCTTGCTCGCCGTCCTTGGGTTGAAATAAAGTTCGCATCATGGGCACTCTCTAGCACGAAGCTCGCGCTTACGCGGGTAACTTGGGGAGCGAAGCGGGCGAAAGCGAGGCCCAATTTGCCGGGTTCAAAGCCAGTCGGGCAGCCGCTCGCGCCCCAGCATGTCGTCATAGCTCGGCCGCGGCCGGGTCACGCTATAGCTCTTTCCCGACACCAGCACCTCCGGCACCAGGAGCCTAGAATTATACTCCGAGGCGAGCACCGCGCCATAAGCGCCGGCCGTCATCACGCAAATGAGATCGCCCGGCTGCAGTTCCGGCAGGTCCCTGGCCAGTGCGAGATAGTCGCCGGTCTCGCAGACCGGCCCCGCCACGTCCGTCACCTGGCTTGGGCTTCCGGGCGCGGCCTCGATCGCCGGCAGGATCTCGTGAAAGGCCTCGTAGAGGGTGGGGCGCATCAGATCGTTCATCGCCGCGTCGACGATGGTGAAAGTCTTGGAAGCGCCGCGCTTCACGTACAGCACGCGCGTAACGAGGATGCCGGCATTGCCGGCGATCATGCGGCCGGGCTCGAACAACAGCCTGAGCCCGAGACCGCCCACCTTCTCGGCGACCAGCCTGGCGTAATCCTCGGGCGTCGGCGGCTCGGGCTGATCGCGGCGATAGGGGATGCCGAGCCCGCCGCCGAGATTGACGAAGCTCAGCGCGAAACCTTGGCCGCGCAAGGCGCCGACCAGCTCTTTCAGCAGCGCGAAGGCATTGCGGAACGGCGCAAGCTCGGTGATCTGGCTGCCGATATGCATATGCACCCCGGACGGCTCGATGCCGGGAAGCCGGCTCGCCAGCGCGTAAAGCGCCGGGGCCTCCTCGAACGGCACCCCGAATTTATTCTCGGCCTTGCCGGTCGCGATCTTGTGGTGGGTCTTGGCGTCGACATCAGGATTGACCCGGAAGGCGATGCGCGCGGTGGCGCCTTGCGCCGCCGCCACCTCGCTCAAGGCACGAAGCTCAGGCTCGGACTCGACGTTGAAGGCGAAGATGCCGGCATCGAGCGCGAAGGCCATCTCCGCGCGCGTCTTGCCGACACCCGAGAACACGATCCGCTCGGGCGGCACCTTGACCGCGAGCGCGCGCCTCAACTCGCCTTCGGACACGACGTCCATGCCGGCGCCGACCTTGGCCAGGGTGGCAAGCACCCCGAGATTGGAATTGGCCTTGATCGAATAGCAGACGAGCGTGTCTTGCATGCCCGCGAACGCGTCGGCGAAGACGCGGTAGTGGCGCTCGAGCGTTGCCGTCGAATAGCAATAGAAGGGCGTTCCTACGGCGGCGG
>DASQKJ010000123.1:0-7411 GCA_035630595.1 Methyloceanibacter sp. | reverse complement strand
CTCCCTTCCGTAGCGTACGAGATCATTCTCGGACCCCCTGCCGAGCTTGCTGATGTCGACTGCATACCAATCGGTGGGCGTACCAGTACCCCAGAGCACATAGCCGGCCGCGAGGCCGGCGGCGACCGCAAGCACCAAACCGATCTGTCTCGAGAGTGACCGCATGGATTGGCCTCCCGTCGGGTCTCGTCTTCACATTATGCTAGGAGCGGTGCGCCAAGCAGTAGCAATCCTGATATTGGTTTGGATCATAAGAGCTCGAAGCCATGAATGAAAAACGTGCGGAAGCCGTTCTCGCCGTCGATCCCGTCTGCGGGATGAAAGTGGACCCGAACGCGGGCCGCCCGTCCTACGCGCATGATAGCCACACCTATCATTTTTGCTCGGACGGCTGCCGGACAAAGTTCGCCGCCGATCCCGACCGCTACCTCGACAAGCAGGGCAAGCCGGAGCCCCTTCCCCAGGGCACGCACTATACCTGCCCAATGCATCCCGAGATCGTGCAGGAGGGGCCTGGCCATTGCCCGATCTGCGGCATGGCGCTGGAGCCCATGGGCGTGCCGCCCGAGCACGAGCATGGCGGCCATCCAGAGCTGATCGACTTCACCCTCAGGCTCTGGGTCGCGGTGCCGCTGTCGCTGGCACTGGTCGCACTCGACATGGGGGCGCATGTGTTCGGCGTCGACGTCCTTCCCTTCCTCTCGCCGCACGCGGAGCAATGGCTGAAGCTCGCGATTGCCACCCCCGCTGTGCTGTGGTGCGGCTGGCCGTTCTTCGTGCGCGGGTTCCAGTCGATCCGTACCGGCTGGCTCAACATGTTCACCCTGATCGCGCTCGGCACGGGCGCGGCCTATCTCTACAGCCTGGTCGCCACGCTGGCGCCGGACCTTTTCCCGGCGAGCATGCGCGACGCGCACGGGCTGGTTCCCACCTATTTCGAGGCGGCGGCGGTCATCGTCGCGCTGGTGCTGCTCGGCCAAGTGCTCGAGCTCCGCGCCCGCGAGAAGACCGGCGGCGCCATTCGCGCCCTGCTCGACCTCGCGCCCAAGACCGCGTTCCGCGTGCTGGCGGACGGCAAGACCGAGACCGTCCAGCTTGCCTCCATCAAGGTGGGCGAATTGTTGCGCGTCCGGCCCGGCGACAAGATCCCGATAGACGGCACGGTCATTGAGGGGCGAAGCGCCGTAGACGAGGCGATGCTGACGGGCGAGCCGATCCCGGTCGAGAAGACGGTCGGCGACCAGGTCACCGGCGGAACCCTCAACGGCACTGGCAGCTTCGACATGCGTGTCGACCGCACCGGTGCGGAGACCACGCTGGCCCAGGTGGTCGAGATGGTGGCGTCGGCGCAGCGCTCCCGCGCGCCGATCCAGCGACTCGCCGACACGGTGTCGGGCTATTTCGTGCCCGCGGTCGTCATCGTGGCGATCCTCGCCTTCGTCGCCTGGTTCGTCTTTGGACCGGCGCCGCAACTCGCCCATGCGCTGGTTGCGGCTGTCGCCGTGCTGATCATCGCCTGCCCTTGCGCGCTTGGGCTGGCGACGCCGATCTCGATCATGGTGGCGACCGGGCGCGGCGCGCAAGCCGGCGTCCTGGTACGCAACGCCGCCGCGCTAGAGCGACTCGCCGCAGTTAACACGCTGATCGCCGACAAGACCGGCACCCTGACCGAGGGCAAGCCCGCTTTGACCGGCGTACAGAGCGCATCCGGCTTTCAGGACAAAGAAGTCTTGCGTCTCGCCGCTTCGCTCGAAGCCGGCAGCGAGCACCCGCTGGCCGCCGCAATTTTGCGCGGCGCCGAGCAGAGGGGACTCAGTCCCGCCAAGATCGAAGGTTTCGAGGCCGTGACCGGACAAGGCGTGAAAGGCAAGATCGACGGCCGCATGGTCGCGCTCGGCAATGCCCGGCTGATGAAAAGCTTCGACATCGACCCGGCGCCGTTGACCGAGACCGCCGAGGCCAGGCGCCAACAGGGCGAGACGGTAATGTTTCTCGCCGCCGGCGGCAAGCTTGCCGGCCTGGTCGCGGTCGTCGATCCGATCAAGCCGTCCGCCGCCGAGGCGATCGCCAAGCTGCACGCGTTGGGCATCGAAATCATCATGGCGACCGGGGATAACGAGACCACGGCCCGGGCCGTCGCTAGCAAGCTCGGCATCGACGCCTTGCGCGCGAGCCTCAGGCCCGAGGACAAGCTCAACCTGATCGCTGACCTCCAGCGTCAGGGCCGCGTCGTCGCCATGGCCGGCGACGGCATCAACGACGCGCCGGCGCTGGCCAAGGCCGATGTCGGCATCGCCATGGGCACCGGCGCCGACGTCGCCATGGAAAGCGCCGGCCTGACCTTGTTGAAGGGCGATCTCCGCGGCGTGGTGCGCGGCGTCAAGCTTGCCCGCGCCACCATGCGCAACATCAAGCAGAACCTGTTCTTCGCCTTCGTCTATAACGCGCTCGGCGTGCCGGTAGCGGCGGGGGTGCTCTACCCTGCCTTCGGCATCCTGCTATCGCCGATCATCGCCGCCGCCGCCATGAGCCTGTCATCGGTCTCGGTGGTCGGCAACGCGCTCCGCTTGCGCAACGTCGATCTAGATTAGCTAAGGCATGATGCCCACGCCGCCGCCGGCCGACGGGCCTTCGGTGGGCGCCGGCCCGCGAGGCAGACGGGGCAGATAGGTCGAGAGCGTCGCAAGTCTGCGCCAAGTGGCGAATTCGTTGAGCGGCGACCGCTCGATCAGCGCAAGTCCGACGGCCGCCAGGAACGGCAAGCTCTGCACCAGGAGCACCGCGCTGAAGATGGAAATTTCGCGCACGTTCTGCTCGTTGGTAAAGTGAAGCGTAGCCGCGCCGAGCACCAGCAACCCGCCAAGCACGCCCTCCCAGAATGCGGGAAAGGCTTCGCTCCAACGCGCCGCGCCGCCCTTCGACGTGCGCAAGAAAGGCAGGCCGTCGCGCACCGCGCCCTCCGCCACCGCCCGGCTCACGGTCAGCTGCAGCGCCATGGCCGACAGCGCCGCCCCAAGCGAGGCGAAGAAGGGTGCCTTGACGCGCGTTCGATATAGCACCGTGAAATGCAACAGCGTCACGGCGAAGGTCGCCAGCACCGGCACGGTCAGCACCGCCTCCGGCACGGCAATGCCCAGAAACGCCACCAGCGGCATCCAGATCAGATTGAGCATGGCGATCAGCACACCGAGCGCCTCGGCGCCGAGCCAAGTCAGCCAGCCGAACAGATAGTGGCTGCGTTGCTGCGGCGTGAGCCGGCTGCCCCCGGGCAGGAAGGCGCGCCAATGCTTCTTGATCAACTGCATGCCGCCATAGGCCCAGCGATGGCGCTGCCGCTTATAAGCAGCGAAATCGTTCGGCAGCAGGCCTAGGCCATAGCGCGTCTGCGTGTAATGCGCGCGCCATCCCCGCTCGAGCAAAGAAAGCCCCAGATCGGTGTCTTCGACGATGGTGTCGCTCGACCAGCCACCCGCGCCGATCAGTGCCTCGCGGCGGATGAGGCACATCGTGCCGTGCACGACGATGGCGTTGGCCTCGTTCCGCTCCACCATGCCGATATCGAAGAAGCCGGCATATTCGCGGTTCATGGCGAGTTGGGTCAGGCGGCGCGAGGCGTCGCGATGATCCTGCGGCGCCTGCACCAGGCCGACCGCCCGGTCGGCGAAGGCGGGCACCAGGTCCTTCAGCCAGTCGGGATGGACGGCATAGTCGGCATCTAGCACGCCGATGATCTCGGCCTCCGGCGCGGTATGTTCGAGCGCAAGCCGCAGCGCGCCAGCCTTGAACCCGGCGAGTGCGTCCGCGCGCACGAACTTGAAGCGGGAGCCCAGCAGCCGGCAATGGTCCTCGATCGGCCCCCATTGCGCGGGATCGGGCGTGTTGTTGATTACCACCACGCATTCCAGATTGGGCCAGTCGAGTTGAGCCACGCTGTCCAGCGTCTGGCGCAGCATCTCGGGCGGCTCGCGATAGGCGGGAATGTGGATCGACACCAGCGGCATGTGCTCGCCGGCTCCAGCCCCTCGCGTCAGCAAACGTCGCGGCTTCGGTCCGAACACGATTGCCGCAAGCTCCTCGATGCGCCGCCGCATAATCATGATGAGCGGCACCAGCAACGCGGCGCCGACCACCATGGCGATCTGCGAGCCGAGCACGAAGTAGTGCGTGGCCCAATAGTCGAAGACATTGGCCGACCAGGCGCCGATCGCATGCGCGGTGAGTGCGAGCACGCCGGCTTGCGCCGCCGTTACCCGCGGGATGGCAAAAATCGGGATCGAGAGCAGCAACCCAATGGCGAGCGCCGCGATCACCTTGAGCAGGAAATTGGGCGTCTCCACTGTGCCGGCGAAGGCGAATTTGGCCTCGCGGTCGGCGTTGAAGATACCCCAATAGGGACCGACGCTGCCTTCACTGGTCTTCCAAGGCTGGTCGAAAGCCTCGACAATCGAATAGTCGATGCCCATCGCGTCGGCCCGCGCCACGAAGTCCCGCACCACCTCTGCCTGGGTGATGGGGCTGGGCACTGCGGCCTGGCGATTTAGACCGGCGCTCGGCCAGCCAAACTCGGCGATCACGATGCGCTTGCCCGGATAGGCTTGGCGCAGCCGCTCATACACTTTTATCGCATGGTCGACCGCAACGCTGCCCGGCATGCCTTCCCAATAGGGCAGAATGTGTACGGCGAGAAAGTCGACGGCGGAAACCAGCTCCGGATGGTCGAGCCACACGTCCCACACCTCGGCGGTTGAGACGGGCACACGAACGCTGCGCTTGACGCGCTGAATCTTCTCGATGAGGTTTTGGACATCCGCGCTCTGGTCGGCTCTGGTGAGCCTGGACCGATAGATCGTCTCGTTGCCGACAATCACGCCCTCGACATTACGGTGCTCCCGGGCGAGTTCGATGACGCGTTCGATCTCCTTCGCATCATGCGCTTCCCGACCGTCGGTCCACGCGCCGAGCGTGACGCGCAGGCCGTATTCGGCAGCAAGTCCCGGAACGAGTTCGAGTCCGGCGTTGACGCTATAGGTGCGGACCGCGCGAGTGTACGGCGCAATCGCCTCGAGGTCAGATCTGATCTGCGCTTCCGTGGTGGCGTTGCTCTCCGCGTCCTGATCGCGATGGATCGGCGAGAACGATACGGACGCGAGCGCACCGTTTGCGTTCGGCGGCGACACCTGCTCATGGATGAGCAGCCACACAGCTACATGCATCGCGGTCGCAAGAGCGACCACAACGGCGACGAGGACGTTGCGCATCTTTCCTTTGAAGTCTCGGTCTAAAGTCGGCCTGCCCTGTCCCCCTCGGCGCAAGCCGCAGAGAAATCCCGCAGTCCCTCCCTAAACTTTTTTGATTGGCATTGGTTCCGGGCTTGTTAGTTCGGAATGGTTCGGGGTTTTGTCGTCGTGCCCACCGTTGCTTGGCTCGATGTCGTGGTTTCTCCCCCTGGTGTGATCCAGCAGCCATGGACGCGCGAGGCGAGCCGGTCGGCCGCTTTTGGATCGAGTGGCCCTTGTTCAATCACGCAGCGAAACACGAGCTTCAGGTGCTCCGAGGAGCAATTGAAGCGGTCGTAAAGATCGATGTAGCGGCGCGCCGTATCGATGTCGTCGCGCCAGAGCAGGCTGGCGATCCGCCGTCCGGTCCAAACGCATTCGGCCGCGCCTGCGGAACTCGATAGCTTCGCGGCGGCTTCCTTGAACTCGGCGATGGCGCGCGATGCGGCCTCCTGCTCGGCCTTGTCCTGATCGGCCGCCTGCTGCTCGTTCTCGGGTTTGCCTTCTTGCTTCTGCTCGTTCTGCACCTGTTCGGGGGGCTTCTGATCCCCCTCCGGCTGCTGAGCGAAAGCGGAAGCGGACACCAGGAAAACGGCTCCCACGGCAAGCGCGAAGGCCGGTGATTTAATGCAGCGCAGCATGGGGAGGAGCCCGACGGACGACTTGGTCATTCTGGGCCGTTAGACCATGAAATTTTGGCAGTCCAGCGGCAAGACGACTCTTTATCATTTCGCAGGCGCACAAACCAGAGGAATTGGTTCATGGCCGCGCACGAAGCTGCTATTCGTCGCATCCCCCGCACCCGAAGTCTCGCCATGCTCCGCTCCCTTGGCATCTTCGCGCTGACCGCCGGCGCCATTGCGCTTGCCTGGTATTGGCTCGGACGGCCGGTCGCGCTGCCGCCCTCGCCGCTCGGCTCCGGCGGCAAGCTAACGTGCATGTCCTATGCCCCGTTCCACGCCGGACAGGCGCCGTTCACCCCGAACCTTCGCATTTCCGACCGGCAGATCGAGGAGGATCTCCAGCGGCTCTCGAAGCTCACGCCGTGCGTTCGGACCTATTCCGCCAGAGGGCCGCAAGGGCGCATTCCGAGGCTGGCGGAGAAGCTGGGCATGGAGGTGCTGCAGGGGGTCTGGCTCAACCGCAATCGCGCCGAGAACCGCCGCGAAATCGAGGCGGCTTTGCGGCTTGCGCGCCGGCACCCGGAGACCATAAAGGCGCTGATCGTCGGCAGCGAGACCTTGCTCAGGGGCGAACTCCCGCCTGACGCAATCAGGGCCCATCTCGAAGAGACCGGCAGGCGGTCGCATCTTCCGGTCACCTATGCCGATGTCTGGGAGTTTTGGCTGAAGGCGCCCGAACTCGCCCAGGCTGCCGATTTCGTGACCATCCATATCCTGCCTTATTGGGAGGACCATCCGGTGGCCGAGGCGGACGCGGTGGCGCATGTGCGGGAGGTGCGCGAGAGGATGGCGGCGGCCTTCCCCAACAAGGAAATCGTGATCGGCGAGGTGGGCTGGCCAAGCCGCGGCAGGATGCGCGAGGGCGCCCTTCCCTCTCCCGTCAACCAGGCCCGATTCGTGAGCGGCGTGGTGGAGTTGGCGGAGGCGGAACGCTGGAAGGTGAATCTAGTGGAGGCTTTCGACCAGCCGTGGAAGCGTCTGCTGGAAGGAACGGTGGGCGGCTATTGGGGGGTCTACGACGACACGCGGCGAGAGCCGAAATTCAGCTTCGGCGCGTCGGTTTCGAATCATCCCGACTGGCCCCTCAAGGCCGGGCTTGGCATTGGCGTGGCGTTTCTCGTCACGCTCGCCTACTGGCTGGGGATGCGCGATGCGCCCCGGCGCCGGACCTCCTGGCGGCGCGACAGCGGTGCCGCCACCGTCGCGCTCGCATCAGGTCTCGTATTTGGCTTGGCCGCCATCAACCTGCCGATCGAGGGCGAGGCGCCCGCCGACCGGCTGAGAGGCGTAGCCATGCTGGTTCTCGCTTTGGTGGTTCCCATGGCGGCGACCTACGCGCTTGCGCGCGGTGACGCGCTGCCCGGCTTTGCCAAGGCGCTCGACCCTACTCATTGGCGCGCCCGTGACGCCATTGGAGCGGTTCTGGCGGGGCTGCTGGCCGCAACCGTGATC
>DASQKJ010000122.1:0-27167 GCA_035630595.1 Methyloceanibacter sp. | reverse complement strand
TCCACCCCCTCGATGGCAACCAGCGTGCCGATGGCCCGCTCGCGGTCGACCCAGGTCGCCGTCTTGGCGAGTTCAGCCGTCACCGTCGCCGGCGGCGGCACCATCTTCGCCATGAATTCGCCGATCATCTTCGGCTTGAAGACGAGGTTGAAATAGCCCACTCCGCCCAGGAACAGGCCGACGATGATACCGGCAATGAGGATGCGCTTGGCCATGATCTGTTATGTGACTATTGCCGCGACCTTTTCCGGCCGGGCGATTTAGCCCTTCGAAACGGCGAAATTGCGCCCTGACCGGCGCAACAACATGCTATGTCTTGCCCTTGAGGTCCCGCGACAGTGTCTCGCTTACCTCGCTGATTAGCCCGTAGAACGAAGAGAGGCTGGCCAGTCGCTTCCTGGCATCGCTCCAATCCGGCGGCAGCGCATCCTTGGTCTTGTCGACGATTGCCCGGGCTCGCCGCTTGCGATCCGACAGGCCGCTCATCAACCGAAAGTAGGGGTCGGGTGCCAGGCTGAAATAGTCCTGCCGCTCACCCGGCCGGGCCACGCGTTCGATAACGCCGAAATGCTCCAGCAGCCGCGTGTTAGTGCTGACGCTGCCACGGCTGACCTGCAATCGCTGAGCGATCTCCGCGAAGCTGAGCGGGCCTCCATAGATCACCAGAAGTCCGAGAATGCGGCCGGCGATGCGCGGCAGCCCGTCGGCTTCCCCGATCAGCCCGAGCTGCTCCACGAACTCGGAGATCACGGCCTCCGGATCGCTGGTTTTTCTGACGCGCGGCTTGGGCATGATCGTCATAGCCGCTAGCTCATACGTTTATTTCGTTTTGTCAAGACTGAACGAACTTGTGAGTTGCGGGGTCGGTGCCGTTTTGCGGCCATCCCGCCTCGCTAGGTTTGACGTGGTGTGATCAGCGCTCTCTCCCATTCGGTGATATAAGGCCACCACGATGACGATCACGCTCTACGACATGCAGGACTCGCCGCATGCGCGAAAAGTGCGCCTGCTCGCCGCCGAGCTCGGCATTCCCCTCACCCGGATCGAGCGCGATCCGCGCAAGGGAGAGACCCGCTCCGCCGACTATCTCGCCAAGAATCCGAACGGCCGGGTGCCAACGATAGTCGAGGACGGCTTCGCCCTGTGGGAATCGCACGCGATCCTCAAATATCTTGCCGCCAAGCATCCCGAGCGAGGCCTGGGCGGCAGCGATGCCAAACAGGCTGCACTCATTGACCAGTGGCTGTTCTGGTGGACCGGAGGCGCCGAAGCCGCCATCGACGCGATGTTCTGGGAGACCTTCATCAAGCCGAAGATCTTGAACCAGCCCGGCAACGACCCCGGCATCATCGCCGACGCTCACGCGCGGATCGGCCGCTTCCTGCCGGTGCTCGAAAAGCAGCTCGAAGGCCGCGACTACATCGTCGGCCCGCTCTCGATCGTCGATTTCGCCATCGGCCCGCGGCTCGACCGCGCCCCGGAGTTGTTGAAGATCGCCATGACGCCCTACCCCAACATTCTCGCCTGGCGCGAGCGTCTCCGCGCCAGGCCATATTGGGCGGCGGCGTAGCCTGCGGCTTACGGGCGGCCTCGCCTCGTCTTGCGCGACCCTCACTGAGCGATGAACGTCGTCCGGTCGAGTCCGGTATTGCCGTTGGCCGGATCATGCGCAAAGACGATAATCTCGTAGTTGCCGGGCGCGTCGACCGGCACCTTGCCCGCGAACTGGCTGGTCTCGCCGGCATAGCCTAGATCGATCTGCCCGATGCGCTCGCCGTCTCGTTTGACGATTGCCTTGACGTCGAGCTTGTCGGCGTCCCACAGGCCCCCTGGCTCGATGGGGCAGCCGCACATCATCACCACATTGGCGTGGACGTCGACCGAGCCGGTCTTTGCCGGGAGTCTGACATGCGCGGGAGGCGCGAGCACGTCGACCGCCAGGCCAGGCACCTCGAGCACCCAGGCGTCGCCGCCCGACACCCCCCTCCCCGGAACAACCCATTGGGTGGAAAGCACCCGTACCGCCGCCTGCAGCTGGCCTAAAGGCCCGTAAGCTTCGGCCTCGACCAGGCGCGGCTCGTCGAGATCGAGGGTCGCGGTGAATTTGGCGGCAGAGTCGTCGGACAATTGCGCACGGCTTCCTCTGTCCTCATGCATGATGAGTTTGGTGTTGCCGGTGCCCCCTTGCGTCAGCCCGGACGCGAGCATCTCGCCGGTATGGGCGTCGCGCAGGACAATGCGCATGCCTCCCATGCTCGTGCCGACGAATTTGGAATCCTTCGCAAGCACGCGCACCGTGATTTCCGTCGGTTCCGCCGAAGCGATCGCGGGAGCCGTGAGAATCGCCAATGCTAGGGGGATGACGAAAGCGCGCATGGAAGCCTCCTTGGCCGGCAGCATGGGCGTCGGCGACGCCCCGAAATCATATGGCGGTGACGTCGGCACGTTGCCAGAGCGGCAGCGACGGCCAGCGTTAATCGCCGAAGAAGCCCTGCATCGCGCGGGCCATGTCATTGTCGGCCGTGGTGCGCCGCGCCGCGGGCGTCGAGGCGCTGGCCTCCCCAGGGGGCGGCGTTTTCGATTCAGGCGGAGGCTGGGGGAAGCCGGTGGCGCTGCCGAACATCGCCGTCGCCATCTTGCGGTCCAGCCCATACACATCCGCCACGGTCCGGACCTTGCCCTCATCGTCGACCATGGCGGTGAAATAGACCATATGCACCGGCATTTTTTTGCCGATTGCGACGGAGCCGTTGTCGCTCTTGTCCCATAGCTCCTTCGCGCGCGCCGCGGACGTCCCGTTCGCCTCGGCGAGCAGCACCTCCGCGAAGCGCAGCGGCTGCTCCATGCGCACGCATTCATGTCCGATCAAGCGCACCGGCTGCTTGAAGTATTTTTTCCTGACCGGCAGCGTGTCGTGCATATAGACCGTATGCCGGTTGGGATAGAGGAATTTGATCTTGCCGAGATTGTTGTGCGGCCCGGTCTTCTGCAAGAAGGTGTAGGCCATGCCGTTGACCCTGTTCCAGTCGATCCTGGTCGCGTCGACGGGCTTGCCTTGATAGCTCACGAACAGCCTGTGTGATTTCAGAATCCCGAAGCGCTTGCTTTTCAGATG
Organism: Methyloceanibacter sp.; assembly: GCA_035630595.1. GTDB lineage: Bacteria > Pseudomonadota > Alphaproteobacteria > Rhizobiales > Methyloligellaceae > Methyloceanibacter. The sequence goes on along the minus strand of DASQKJ010000122.1, from coordinate 24,052 downwards.
CGGCAGGATGTTCTCCTTCACCACCGTCGGCGGCGCGATCCAGTCCGGATTGAACACGATGGTCTTCATGTCGGCGGTGAACACGGGCGTGGCGTAACCGATCGTGCCGACCAGGATCTTGTCGGCATAGATCCGCTTTCCATCCTTGACCACGTAGAGCATGAACTCCGGCGAGTTATTCCAGACATGGAGACTGCCGAGGTTCTCCGGCATCCAGCGCCAGCGCTCCATGTTGATGAGTAGCCGCTTGACGCCGACATCGTCGGCGTGCGGCTCGGCACCCGCCTCGCCCGTGTCCTCGCCGCGCGCCTTGAGCAGCGCCTGGCGCAGCAGCGCGAATTGCTCATGCTTCGGATGCAGCGATTGCAGATAGGCGTCCGCGGCGTCGGCGACTTCGATCTCAGCCAACACCGATTTCGGGTCGCGCAACGGCGGCCTTTGATCGAACAGGCTGCTGATTGCTGATGGGGTAAAGCGCCCGCCGCGTGCGGCGCGGGCATATCGCAGGATCGCCAGATTGAGCTTGAGCTCGGCAAGCGCTTGCGCCTCCACGCTCGTCGGCAGCGCGGACGACAGCGGCAGCTCGAACGCGGTGCGCTCAAGCCCCCAATCGCCGGCCTTCTCGATCTCGAACAGCGCGGCCTGCGCCTTCGTCGAGAAGCCCATCTCCGTCATCCACAATGGCGCGCTCCGCGCCGCATAAACGGCTTCGAGCGCCGCGAGATCGTCGGCGTGGGCGTCCTTGCGCAAAACCGGGTCTGCGAGGGTCGAGCGGATGCTTGCGACCACCGGGTCGGCCGGCACGGGCGCGGGAGGGGCATCGGCCAGCGGCGGCTCCCCGGCCGGCACGGCCTCAGGCGCAGCCTCCGGAGCCGCGGCAGGGGGCGTGACCTCGGGCGCGACCGGAACCGGCTCGGCGGGTGGCTCGGGCGTCGGCGCCGGCGTGGGAGGCGGCAAGGACGGCGTTAGCGTCGGTTCTGGCAGCGGCAATTGCGGCAGCGGGGGAACGGCCTGGGCATGGCCCTCCCCGCCCCTTAGAGCCAAGGCCAGGGCCAGCACGGCCAGGACAGCGATCAGGTAAGTCCCGCGCATCCTCGCTCCCTCACGAACCGGGGAGAAATTAGCCAAGATCGGCGCCTTCGGCCACCCCCGATCGTCCACCCGAAAACCGGCAAGGGCTGCCGCAAACCTCATTCCGCCCTGTTCGCGTGCTGTAATCCGTTCACGGCGAAGGAGGCCGCGATGACGAGCGCGATACGAGTGCACAACGAGAAGGCCGCAGCGACTTGGGGCTCCGGCGGCGCGATCTACGACCAAATCAGCAAGACCATTGCCGATGCGCTCGACCACCTCGTCACCCGCCTCGATCCAAAGCCCGGCGAGACATGCCTCGATGTGGCGACCGGCACGGGCTGGACCGCAAGGTTGCTTGCGGCACGCGCCGCACAGGTCACCGGCGTCGATATCGGCGCCGGCGTCATCGAAGCGGCGCGAAAGCTTGGGCCCGGCATCGACTTCCGCGTGGGCGACGCCGAGCAGCTCCCCGTTTCCGATGCGAGCTTCGACGTCGTAACCTCGACCTTCGGCGTGATGTTCGTGGCGCGTCCCGAGGATGCCGCGCTCGAGCTTACCCGCGTCTGCCGCAAAGGCGGACGGCTCGGGCTTTGCACCTGGGTGCCGGGCGATACGGTCGAGGATTTGTTCAAGGTGATGCGCCCTTATATGCCGCCGCCGCCGAACCCTCCGCCGCCCTCGCCCTTCGCATGGGGCAAGAAGAAGCGCCTGCGCGAGCTCCTAGGCGACGCCTTCGATCTCAAATTCGAGAAGGGCGTGACCACCTCGCGCTATCCGAGCGGACAGGCTGTTTGGGACTTGTTCGTGCAGGGCTACGGCCCGACCAAGACGATCGCGGCGGCACTTGACGCGAAGCGCCGAAAGGAGATGGAGCGGGACTTCGTCGCCCATCACGAGAGTTTTGCGACCGATCTCGGCATCGCCGTGCCGCGCCAATATCTGGTGACGGTCGGCGTGCGGCGGTAGTAGCTCGCTGGTGCAGGCCATCCCCATCACCAAGCGGAGCACAGCAACGCCTCAGCGCGTCAACTGCCGGCTCCCGCTGCGGACAGCCTCGACAACTTCGCGGATCGCGTCGATCACCAGTTGCGGCTGCTCCTTGTGGATCTCGTGGCCGCTATCGGTGTCGGTGACGTGCTTGGAATTCTGCACGAGCTTGGCAAGCTGCGCGTGGGCCTGTTTCTGCGCGGCATCAGTGACATAGCCGAAATCCGGCGGCACGTCGGCCGGCAATATCCCGGCCTCGATCATTGCCGGGATTTGCGGCCCCCAGGCACGGTCCGCCGACAATACGATCAGCGGCATTTGACGCAATGGCGGGGCAGCGCGAAGCTGGTCGAAGTTGCTATCGACGTCGATCCTCTCAAGGGCCGGGTATTCGGCCACGCCTTCGCGGACGTCGCCCTCGATCAGCTTGCGCTGGATCGCCCACTGCTCGAGCGTCTCCGCATCCTGGAGCCCCTCGCTGAGAGCATCAACGAGCACGAGACCGGCTACTTGGTCGGGATAGGTGCTGGCATAGAGCCTGCCGATCAGGCCGCCGTAAGAATGGGCTACCAGCACATAGGGCCCCATCTCTCCGGCGGCACTCAGCAGCGCATGCAAATCAGCGACCGCATTCTCCGCCGTGGTCGGCTGCGGAACCGGGCCGCTTCGGCTCGGCTGCTCGCCGACCGGCGTTCCGGGACGATCGTAAGCGCAGACTTTGGTGACCTTGGCGATTTCGGGAAACACGCGCGGGCCCGGCTTCGCGGCGATAGTCCAATCCTCGGCGGACGCTCTAAGGCCGGCCACCAACACGACAATTGGCGACCCCGTGCCGCGGCAGTCCAGATACATCTTGCGACCGCCGCCGATATCGACCAACCCGATGAAGTCTGCGGCCTCCGCGGCATGGGTGAGGATCTGGCCGAGCCCAACGACCAACGGGACAAGCGCCAAGAAAGCGCGAAGGCCAATTATGGTTGGTATCAACGACGACACCGATCCCCGACCGCTGCCGGGGTCATTGTGGCTTAACGCTTGCCCCGATTTCCTCGGCCTTGGTCAGCAGCTCGTTCAAGGAAACGCGGCAATATTGCCGGAGATCGACCTTGCGCGTGGCGGTCACCATCTTCAAGCCCTGGTCCTTGTTGGCAACGGCCTCTTTCAGCAAGCGATCCTTGTTGATAGAAGCATCGCGCTGCAGATAATGCGTCTCGATCTTGCCGATCGCCGCCTTGGCGGTCTCGGCGTCATCCGGCGGGAGCTGCGCCTGAACCAGGCACTGCTTCACCACCTCGTATTCTGTGTAGAAATTCCTCAACGATACCGAAAGGTTGGCGGCCTGCGCGCCGTGCGCGACCAAGACCACGCAACCGACCAGCAGCCATCCACCAGCGCCTCGCAACATTCTGTTTCCCTCGTTAGCGGCATTGCCCGCGCGCCTTGTTAACCGACGCGGCGCGCAAGATCAAACGCCATGCGTCCCCTATACCCAGCATTCAGCCTCGATGAACCCGCCCCGCCCGGCGTTGTCGCTGCTTCAGGCTTTGCAGCCAAGCAACGCGATATGTTTACGATGTATAATAGTACCAGCCTCGCTGGTGGTGCCATCAATCGGGGCAGTTCAAGCGCAGGAGGCAGAAGGTGGACCGACTTTTCGTTTCCGTGGCGGTTGCGGCGGTGCTGTCCAGCGCCGGGCCGGCATTTTCCGATTCCGTGCCAGCGACCTCCGACACGCTGATCATTCAGGCAAAAGATCATGCCGACCTTCAAGAAAAATGGTGCGCGGCAAATCCAAATGTCGAGCATATCTTCGTTCTGCCGGCCTCGCTGTTCGTCGATAGCGAGCAACTGGTCTGCGACAGCGGCCCATACAAATTGTATCGGCTCGTCGAGCATGATGATCCAGACGATTATGAATATTTTCTAGACCCGCCGTTCGGCAACAAAACGCGTTTGGGTTGCGATGGAAAGGCTGGGCGGACCATGCAGACGATCGCAGTCAACTGCCGGCCTTTGAAGGGTAATTGAGGCATTGGAAGTTCTCGGCAGTCCCACGGCGAGCGCGCGGTCTGCGGCTCTCCAGCTTACGGAGAGAGGGCGATGTCCGGATACGTTGCAAATCGGCGCGAGGCGCTTAAAGGTCTGGCCCTGCTCGGCGCTGCGAGCCTCGTCCCTGGCACTCTGCCGGTGCGCTCCGCACGCGCAGCCGATCTTACCGTCGGCTTCGTCTATATCGGCCCGCGCCTGGATTGGGGCTGGAACCAGTCGCACGCGGTTGCTGCCGCAGCGCTGAAGGGAGTTCCAAATGCAAGGGTGGTCGAAGCCGATTACCTTCCGGAAAGCACCGATTACGGCAGCGGGAAGGACGATTCCGAAACCAGAGCCTACACCGCGGCGCTGGAGAACTTGATCTCCGGCCATGGCGCCGGCCTGATCATTTCAACGTCGTTCGACCACGATCCTTTCCTGCTGGCGATCGCCAAGAAATATCCGGATGTCGCTTTCCGCCAAGCTTCGGCACTCGCCAACGCCGCCAACCCGCGCAACGTCGGCAGCCAGAACGCATTGATCAACCAAGGCCACTATGTAAACGGCGTTGCCGCCGGCTTGAGCACGACCACGAACAAGCTCGGCTTTGTAGCCGGCATGCCGTTCGGCACCGTGCTCCTCAACGTGAATTCGTTTCTTCTGGGCAGCCGCCAGGGCAATCCCGCTGCGACCGTGCGGGTCATCTTCACCGGGGGGTGGGAGGATGAGGCTCGCGACGCGGCGGCGACGAATACGCTCGTGGACGCGGGCTGCGATGTCATTACGTGTCATCTGGACGCCCCGAAGGTTGTCGTCGAGACGGCCGAGCGCCGCGGCGTCAAGACCTGCGGTCACGCCTTCGACCAAGACCCGCTCGCCCCCAAGGGCTACATCACCGGCGCCGATTACAACTGGACCGAAATGTTCGAGAAATTCGTTGAAACGCTGCAGCTTGGCGGAAGCCTGCCGAACTTCCTCACCGGCGGCTACGACAAAGATTATGTCCGATCGAGCCCGTTCGGCGCCGAAGCGACCCCTGCGGCGATCAACGCCGCCAAGACCGCCATGCAGGCGATGCGGAACGGAGACGCAATCTTCGTCGGTCCGATCAAGGACAATACCGGCAAGCTCGTAGTGCCGGCCGGAACGGCCTATGGCCCCTATGCCGACGAACTTCAGCAGACCAATTATCTGATCGAGGGCGTCATCGGCTCGATCGCCTGACTGGACAAGAGCTGCTCCGATAAACGTCTATCTGACGATGTAGACGATTTTCCTTGCTGCGGGCTCGACCAAAACCCTTTGGCCGTTGATGTGGGAATGGACGTAGGGCGAGGCCGGAATGGTGTAGACCGGCGCGGCCGGAGGCAACACTGCGCCGACCATCACTTCGCCATTGACGATGACCGGCGCGATCGTCTGCCGCGTCACATAGGTGACGACCTCAGGCGCCGGAACGATCGGCTGGACGAGACCGACAGTGTGCGGAACGCCCACCATCGCGCCGACCGGCGGCGTGGCGACGACGTTTGAGCCTGTGTTCACGGGCACGACCACGGGGATGCCGAGTTGAGCGCCGGCGACCTGGAGATTCTTGGGCTGACCGGCGGCTTTGGTGACAAGATAAGGAGCCGATGCCCAGCCGGTCGTCCCGTCCGGGAGGGCAACGCTGCACCAGGAATAATCGGACACGCATCCGGTGATCTGGGCCTGAACATTGGCTTGGATCTGGCTCACAACCGGAAATTGGAAGCCTGGGCCGCTCCTCACATTGAGCTGGCCAGTTGGAGAATAGGCGGTTACCGCCAAAGCCGGCCCCGCGATCGAGGCGGCGCCCACCAACAAAGCAAAGAACAAAGCCTGCTTACGCTGCATTCGACTGCACTCCTTCGTGTCTCGGGCGGCCCAATTGCATCGCCTTGTAGGTCATCCTGCATCGGGAAGTAGAGAGAGAGAGCCGCGCGGGGCTCTGTCTCCGATGTCGCGCGCGGCGTTTCAGGCGTTGGTACCGAGCGCCTTCGAAATGTCCGCGAGCGTCGCCCGCTCGGCGTCGCTCACCCGCACGCCGCCGATACCAAGAAAACCGCCCTCCGACGAGGCCTCGGCCACGTTCTGACTGATCGTCTGTAACCAAGCCTTGAATCCGGGCGCATCCTGCGGCGCCTTGGCGTTGAGGATCGCCGACACCTCTTTCAGATTGTCGAGCGAGAGTCGCACGGCATCGGCGGGCTTGGTGGCGCCGGCGAGATGCTGGCGCAGCGCTTCCTTGACCGCGGCCCGCCCTTCCTTCGTCTCGAAATCGGCGACCACCGCCTTGACCAACTCGTTGGAGCCCGCATTCCGCTTCGCAGCAGCAAGCGCCGAGCTCGAGGCAAACGCCTCCTTTAGCGCGCCCCACAGGCCGCTCGGCTCGGCGGCGGTCACCGCCATGCCGGCCAGCATCGTGCTCTCCAAGATCTTGGTCCACTCTTCCGGTTTGAAGTTCTGCTTCGTCGCCATGGCATGCCTCCTTACGCGATAGGGTGTCTTGCGGCCGGGACCGGAGTCTCGAGCCTTGCTTGTCTTAAGACGTTCGACTGAGAGGATGGACAATAACGGGAGGGACAGCAGGCGGGCGTGGTCGCGCGACCCTCATAGGCAAGGCAGGCGGAACGCAAGACACGCCGCATTTGCAGGCCTCCGCCAGCAGAGCCTAACCCCTTGGCGGCCTTCCGACAATGGCATTCCGGCGCTACCCACCTCTCCACACAAAGAGCGAGAAGCCCGTTGTGCTCAATTTGGGACTTCCATGCGCGCCCCGAGCTCGTTCCTCACAGAAAGCTCGGCCGTTGCCGCGCCTGCGATGGCGACCAAGAGCGCCGTGCGCACATTGTGCTGCCAAGCCGTGAAGGCGAGCAGCTTGTTCACGGCTTGAAGCTCGGCCTTCAGGACGTCTTGCCGACTGTCATGCTCGGTCTTGAGTTGCAGGAGCGCCTGCTTGAATTGGGCGTCTTCGGATTCGATCCGTTGCCGAACCCTGACCGCCCGCTCGCGCAGGTCGCTGCAGATATCACGCATGACTCCCCCCTCCCCGACGTGGAGTTAGCCTGACCTTATCGAAGCTATGGGATTTATCTGACGCTGAACGCAACCCGCTCGGCTCTAATGATCGCGCAGCGCGCTGGTTCCGGCAAGGGCCTCGACGCCTGGAATTTCCAGCCGGCGTGACTTTTCGGCAACGGAGTTGGGGTGAACCAAAGCGGCCGTGCTGCGCTTCAGCTCCGGCCCCAAGCGGCATCTAAAGCGGGATGTTGTCGTGCTTCTTCCAGGGATTCTCGACCTGCTTATTGCGCAGCATCTGTAGCGCCCGGGCCACGCGCTTGCGCGTGCCGCGCGGCAGGATCACCTCGTCGATATAGCCGCGCTCGGCCGCCACGAACGGATTGGCGAAGCGCGCCTGATATTCGTCGATCCGCTTCTTGATCTTGGCGGGGTCCGACAGCTCTGCGCGATAGAGGATCTCCACCGCACCCTTCGCCCCCATCACCGCGATCTCGGCCGACGGCCAGGCATAGTTGATGTCGCCCCTAATATGCTTCGAGCTCATGACGTCGTAGGCGCCGCCATAGGCCTTGCGGGTTATGACGGTGACTTTCGGCACGGTTGCCTCGGTGAAGGCGAACAAGAGTTTCGCTCCATGCTTAATGAGACCACCGTACTCTTGGTCCGTCCCCGGCAAGAAGCCGGGCACGTCGACGAAGGTGACCAACGGGATGTTGAAGCAGTCGCAGAAGCGCACGAAGCGCGCCGCCTTGCGCGAGGCGTCGGTGTCGAGCACGCCGGCCAGGAACATCGGCTGGTTGGCGACGATGCCGATGGTGCGGCCTTCCATGCGGGCGAAGCCGATCACGATATTCGGCGCGAAAGCCTCCTGGATCTCGAAGAAATCGCCCTCGTCCACGACCTTATGGATCAGCTCCTTGATGTCGTATGGCTTGTTTGGATTGTCGGGGATCAAGGTGTCCAGCGATGGCTCCTCGCGGTCCCACGGGTCGCGGGTGGGCAGCTCCGGGACGCCGGAGAGATTGTTCGACGGCAGGAAGTCCATCAGCCGCCGCATTTGCAACAGCGTCTCCACGTCGTTGTCATAGGCGCCGTCGGCGATCGAGGACTTGGTGGTATGCACCACCGCGCCGCCCAGTTGCTCGGCGGTCACCTCCTCCTTGGTCACCGTCTTCACCACGTCGGGTCCGGTGACGAACATGTAGGAGGTGTCTTTGACCATGAAGATGAAGTCGGTCATCGCCGGCGAATAGACGTCGCCGCCAGCGCAGGGCCCCATGATCACGCTGATCTGCGGGATCACGCCCGAGGCCAGCACGTTGCGCAGGAACACCTCGCCATAGCCGCCGAGCGCCGCCACGCCCTCTTGAATCCGCGCGCCGCCCGCGTCGAACAACCCGATTACCGGCGCGCGGCTACGGAGCGCCATGTCCTGGATCTTGATCATCTTGTTGGCATGCGCCTCGGACAACGACCCGCCGAACACGGTGAAGTCCTTGGCGAACACATAGACCACGCGGCCGTTGATCGTGCCCCAGCCGGTCACCACGCCGTCGCCGGGCACCTTGGTCTTCTCCATGCCGAAATCGATGCAGCGGTGCTCGACATACATGTCGAACTCCTCGAACGAGCCCTCGTCGAGCAGGAGGTCGAGCCGCTCGCGGGCGGTGAGCTTGCCGCGCTTGTGCTGGGCGTCGATGCGGGCCTGGCCGCCCCCGGCGCGGGCCTTGTCGCGGCGGATTTCAAGCTCTTCCAGGACTTCCTTCATAGCCGCTCCCCATGTGACGACCCCGTGCGGCGTGCATAGCACGCGGCTTGGGGGGCGCAAATGGGCGGCGTTGCCCGGCGAGCGCAAACGAGGCATGCTCGCCGGCAGACCAGTCCAAGCTGGGGCCGTCCATGAAGGTCGGGATCATCGCCGCAATGCTGGCCGGCGCCCTCCTGCTCGGGGCCGGGCTTGGGCTTTATGTTCGCTCGGTCGGCAACGAAATCGCCGACATCCATACGCGGCTCGTCACCAAGGAACAACTCGCCCGTCCCAACGATCCAGAGACCGCCTCGGCGATCAAGCTCGCACCCGTCCAATGCGAACGCGTCTACGATCTGCGCGCCAACCCGATTGCGCGCAGGCTTCAGGGCGGCGCAATCCGCGCTCTCTGGGAGCACTGCCAGCGCATCGCCGACATCGCCTCCGGTCTCGACAAGATCGAACGGCAGACCCCGCCTTAAGCTTGCCGCAGCTTTAGTGCCTTCGCCGCAGCGGCGAAATCGCGCCACCTGTGCTCGCGGCGCTCGTGTGCCTCGGCATCTTCGCCCCACCGGCTGATCTGAAAATCCTCGTCGACGTGGGCAGCCTTCCACGCCTCCTCGGGCGTCAGCCGGCCGAGCGCCACGGCGAGCGCCAGCAGCGCCGAGCCGGTCAGCGACGCCATAACATGCAGCGCGGCGAGGCTTAACGCGTCGCGCCCGGCGAGTTGATGCTTGAGCCTCTCGAGCGAGGCCTCCGGCTGCGCCACAGGCACGAGGCCTTGCGACAAGACCAGCCGCGCGCCGAGCGCCTGCCTGGCCCAGGCCAGCACGGGGTCCCAATGCGTGCTCTGCGCTTCGGTAAGCCCGCCCGGCCCTTCCGCCCGGTAGCAGAGGTGGTCCGAGCCGGCGAAAGCCAGAATGTCGTCCATCACCGCCTGCTCGCGGCCGATCACACCGTCGATGGCGCTGTTGGCGAGCCTGGTGAGCGGCATGGTCTGAGGATCGATGCGCTCGCCTTGCGCGCGCCATTCCTCGGCCACCGCATCGGCCAGCGCGCGCGACGGCAGCACGAGCGGCGTCTTGCCCGGCGTGCGCACCGGTTTGCCGTCGAGCAGCAGCGCGGTGCCATCCCCGTCTCCGGCCTCGACCGTTACGTCCTTGTAGAAGCGCTTCGGGAGCTTGCTGCGCTCGTCCATGAGCTACCGTAGGCGCGCGGCCGTTTCGCCGTCCGTTGCCGCGCTCGTCTCGAAGCCGAGCAGGTCGAACGCCTTCGCCATATGCTCCGGGAGAGGAGCCGTAACGTCGACCACGCCCTCGCCCGAAGGATGTGGGAAGCTGATCCGACGCGCGTGCAGGCAGAGTCTGTTGTCGATGCCCACTGGCAGCTCGGCATCGCTGCGATATTTCGCGTCGCCCAGGATCGGATTGCCGATGATCGCCATATGGGCGCGGAGCTGGTGTTGCCGTCCGGTCACCGGCTTCAGCGAGACGAAGGCGATTTGCTGCCCTGCCCGGTCCACCACAGCGTAATGCGTCACCGCCGATTGCGCGACATCCTGCTCGCCCGGGCGCGCCTTGCGCACGCGGTCGCCTTCTGGTCCCGCCGCCTTGACCAGGGCGGCCTCGATCTTGCCCTGCGGCGGCTTCGGCACGCCATGCACCAGCGCCCAATAGATCTTGCGCACCGAGCGGGTCTGGAAGGCGCGGCCGAGCTTCGCCGCGACCGAGCGGCGCTTGGCGATCACCAGCACGCCCGACGTGTCGCGGTCGAGCCGATGCACGAGCCGCAGCCGCGTCTCTGGCCCGTCACCCATTCCCTCGAGCAGCCGGTCGATATGATGCGGCGTCTTGGTGCCGCCCTGCACCGCGATCCCCGAGGGCTTGTCGAGGATCAGCAGATCGTCGTCCTCGTAAAGCGTGATCGACGCGAGAAAGTCGCGGTCGGCCTTCGACAATGTGTGCTTCGGCGCAGGCGGTGGCGGAACGTCCGGCAACGGCGGCACGCGAACGGTCTGGCCTTCGGCAAGCCGCGTACTCGCTTTGGCACGGGCCCCATCGACCCGCACCTGCCCGGTCCGCAACAGCTTCTCCAGCCGGCTATGGGGCAGGCCCGCATAATGGGTCTTGAACCAGCGATCGAGCCGCATGCCGTCCTCGCTGGCTCTCACGCTGCGATTGGCAACGGAGCTTGAGTCCCTCGCCGCGCGCTCGGGCGGGCGAGTCACGTCAGCGCCCTGACCAGCCACAGTCCGGCGAACAGGCCGAGGATGGAGAGGAGAACGGAACCAAGAATATAGGTCACGGCCTGCCCCGTCGCGCCACGTTGGAAAAGGAGCACCCCGTCGAGCGAGAACGCCGAGAAGGTCGTGTAGCCGCCCAGCACGCCGGTGGCGAGGAACAGCCTTGCATGCTGCGTCATCCAGGCGCCGCCGCGAAAGGCGAGATAACCTGCAAGCAAACCCATCAGCAAGGAGCCCGAGACGTTGACGATCAACGTGCCCCAGGGGAAATCGACGCCGGCAACGCGAGCAGCCGCGAGGTTGACGCCATGCCTGAACGAAGCGCCCAGTCCACCGCCGAAGAACACAAGCAAGAAGGAGATCATGACTGGAGCCGTCGTCGGTTGGGACCCTTCGTCAAGCTATTTGCGCCTTGACCCGCTAGTCCTGAGTTCAGCCCAGCGGTCGAGCCGCGCCTTGATGTCTGCCTCGTAGCCAGAGGACGTCGGCGCGTAGAACAGCTGCCGCTCCATCTCCTCGGGGAAATAGTTCTGGCCCGAGAATGCCTCTTCTTGGTCATGGTCGTAGGCATAGCCCTTGCCGTAGCCTTCCTGCTTCATCAGCCTGGTCGGCGCGTTGAGGATGTGCTTCGGCGGCAGCAGCGAGCCACTCTCCTCAGCGGCCCGTTTCGCCTGGCCGAACGCAACGTAACCCGCGTTCGATTTCGGCGCTGTGGCGAGATAGATCGTGGCCTGCGCCAATGCAAGCTCGCCTTCGGGCGTGCCGAGAAAATCGTAGGTATCCTTCGCGGCAATCGCCTGCACCAGCGCCTGGGGGTCGGCGAGGCCGATATCCTCTACCGCCATGCGCACAAGGCGGCGCGCGATATAGAGCGGGTCCTCGCCGCCGGCGAGCATCCGCGCCAGCCAATAGAGCGCAGCGTCGGGGTCCGAGCCGCGCACCGATTTGTGCAACGCGCTGATCAGATTGTAGTGGCCGTCCTGGCTTTTGTCGTAAAGCGGCGCACGACGCTGCACCAGCTTCACCAGCGCCTCGCGGTCGAGCGGGGACTTGGCAGTAGCGGGAACCGCAAGCAACACATCCTCGGCGAGATTGATGGCGCCGCGGCCATCGCCGTCCGCCATCGAGATCAGCGCTTCGCGCGCGTCGGCGGTCAGTGGCAGCTTGCGTTTCGCATTCGTCTCGGCACGGGCAAGCAGAGCTTCGATCACCGCATCGTCGAGCCGCCTGAAGGTGAGCACGCTCGCCCGCGACAACAGCGCCGAGTTCAGCTCGAAGGAGGGATTCTCGGTGGTCGCCCCCACCAGGATGATGGTGCCGTCCTCCATATGCGGCAGGAAGGCGTCCTGCTGCGAGCGGTTGAAGCGATGGATCTCGTCGACGAACAGCAGGGTGCCACGCCCCTCCTGGCGCCGCGCCTTGGCCGCGTCGAATACCTTGCGCAAATCCGCGACGCCGGAATGGATCGCCGAGATCTGCTCGAAATGAAGATCGGTCACCTCGGCGAGCAGCCGCGCCACCGTGGTCTTGCCCGTGCCCGGCGGTCCCCAGAAGATCACCGAGGAGAGCCGCCCGGCCTTGACCATGCGCGCGAGAATGCCCTCTTCGCCGAGCAGATGATCCTGCCCGATCACCTCGCCGAGCGAAGCCGGGCGCAAGCGATCAGCCAGCGGCCGCGGCGCGCTGTCGGCCAGTCCCGCAGCTTCGAACAAAGTCGCCGCGGCCTTTTTCATGGCTTAGCCCTGAATGGCAAGATTGAATATCTTCCCGCCGCGCTCGACCGACAGCCGCCAGGCCCCGCCGCCGGCCGCCAGCACAGTCACGAGCTGCTTCACCGAGGTCACTTTCTCGTCGTTGACGGCCACGACCAGGTCGCCGCGCCTGACGCCAAGCCTGGCGGCCGGCGTCCGCTGCTGGACTTCGAGCACGACCACGCCCACGCGGGTGTCGTCGTCTATGCCGACCTCCTGCGCGACCGCCGGCGAGAGATTGGCGACCTTGACACCGGTCAGGGGATGGCGACCTGTGAGATCGCGCGCGTCGCGCGGCGGATCCTCGACGGGCGCGACCAGCTTGATGCTGGTCTTGAGCCGTTCGCCCTTGCGGATCACGCCGAGCTCCGCCGCACCGCCGAGGCCCTTGGTGACGAAGCGATACTGGAAGGCTTGCGGATTCTGCACCGGCTTTTCGTCGACGCTGACCACAACGTCGCCGGCGCGCAGCCCCGCGCCCGCCGCCGGCCCCTTGCCATGCACCTTGGCGACCAGCGCGCCAGCCGGCGTCTCAAGGCCGAGCGAATCGGCGATGTCGGGCGTGATGGCTTGCAGCGAAGCGCCAAGCCAGGGCCGCTGCACCGTGCCGCCCTGCAATGCCGACTGAACCACCAGCCGCACCATGTTTGAGGGAATCGCAAATCCGATGCCGTGCGAGCCGCCGCTCTTGGAGAAGATCGCGGTATTGATACCCACCAGCTGGCCGGACATGTCGACCAAGGCGCCGCCCGAATTGCCGGGATTGATGGCAGCGTCGGTCTGGATGAAGAACTGATAGTCGGCAATGCCGACTTGGGTGCGCGCCAGCGCCGAGACGATACCGCTGGTCACGGTCTGGCCGACGCCGAACGGGTCGCCGATGGCCAGCACCAGATCGCCGACCTCGAGGACGTCGGAATCGGCGAACGCGATCGAGGGAAACGGCACGCCATCGGCTTCGAGGCGAAGCACCGCGAGGTCGGAGCGCTCATCCTTGAGGATCAACTCGGCGGGAAATTCTCGCCCGTCGGCCAGCGCCACGGTGATCTTGGCTTCGCCGCTGCCCTTGATCACGTGATTGTTGGTGACCACCACCCCGTCGCTGCTGACCAACACACCGGAGCCGAGCGAGTTTTGGATGCGCTCGCGGGGAACGCCGAAGCGCTCGCCGAACAGACGCCCAAAGAACGGGTCGTCGAAGAAAGGCGAAACCATCTGCTCGACACGGTGGCGCACATAGACGTTGACCACGGCCGGCGCCGCCCGTTTCACCACCGGCGCGAAGGACTGCTGCATTGCGGCACGGCTGTCCGGCACGGTGCGCTGCTGCGCCGCCAAAAGCGCCGGGAACCCGGCAATCAGGGCCATAGCCCCCAGCAGACAGGCCAGTCCCGTCTTCAAACCCAAATCCGCCGAAAATCGCATAGTCCGTCCAGATGCCGGCGCCCCGAACGGCGCAAGAACGACCTCGATACACCAATTCGCCACGGCGGGTCTCCCAAAGAAAGCTGGCGTTCTTGGGGCCGGAATCAATGGGAATGCCCTTTGGCCGCCCATCCTCTTTCCACTAAAATGCCGCCCGATGGCGGGTCGCCAGTCAGAATCATAATTTTGAAACGTGGAGAGAAACGCATGCGTATGTTCGAGCTGACCCTGATCGCCTTGGTGGCGCTGTTCACCTGGAGCGCTGTCGCGGAGGCCATCGAGGTCAAGAAGCGTCGCGAAGCGCCGGGAACGCCGGCAGCGGTCTGGGCCGTGGTCGGCGATTTCTGCGCCGTCAAGAACTGGCATCCCGCAGTCGCCGAGTGCGAAGAAATCACCGAAGGCGGGGATACGTTCCGCATCCTCACCCTCAGCGACGGCGGCAAGATCAAGGAGAAGCTCACTGACAAGGGCGCCACGAGCTACAGTTACGAGATCGTCGAGAGCCCGCTGCCCGTCAAGAACTACACGGCGACGCTCAGCGTCGGCGAGGACGACGAGCCCGAGCGGGTCGAAATCCTGTGGGTGTCCAAATTCGACGCCAACGGCGCGAGAGACGAAGATGCAGCGAAGATCATCAGCGGTATCTTCGAGGATGGGGTCAAGGCCATCAAGAAGGCTGCCCTCGATCTCTCCGATGCCAAGGAAGACGACGACAAGAATTGAGCCGTTGTCCGGAGCACAGACGCATCATGGCCGGGTTTGACCCCGGCCATGATGCGGCAACGGAAGTCGCTTCTTAGGCTAAGCGGCGGCCTTGTCGTCCTCGCCGGCCTGCTCCTGGGTCGGGCCTGAATCCAAGCCCTTTGCCGCAGTGTCGCGATCGAC
This sequence comes from Methyloceanibacter sp., assembly GCA_035630595.1. Classification (GTDB taxonomy): domain Bacteria; phylum Pseudomonadota; class Alphaproteobacteria; order Rhizobiales; family Methyloligellaceae; genus Methyloceanibacter. The sequence continues at coordinate 8,871 of DASQKJ010000122.1, read as the reverse complement.
CAGCTCGATCACCGCCATGGGCGCCGAGTCGCCGTAGCGGAAGCCTGCCTTCAGCACCCGCGTATAGCCGCCGGGGCGCTCCGCATAGCGCGGGCCGAGCGTGTCGAACAGCTTTGCCACCGTCGCCTCGTCCCTGATCCGGGCAAAGGCGAGGCGCCGGGCGTGCAGATCGCCCTTCTTGGCGAGGGTGACCAGCCGGTCGGCGACCCGCCGCAGCTCCTTTGCCTTGGGCAGGGTGGTGGCGATCTGCTCGTGCTTGATCAGCGCCATCGCCAGACTGGCGAACAATGCGCTCCGATGCGTCGCGGTGCGATTGAGCTTACGCCCCGAGTTCCCATGTCGCATAGCAAAGCTCCAAAAGCTGCCGACGGCGCGGCCTAATAGTGATCCTCGAAGCGCTTGGCAAGTTCCTCGATATTCTCGGGCGGCCAATCCGGCACTTCCATGCCGAGATGCAAGCCCATCGAGGCAAGCACTTCCTTGATCTCGTTGAGCGACTTGCGGCCGAAATTCGGCGTCCGCAGCATCTCCGCCTCGGTCTTCTGAATGAGATCGCCGATATAGACGATATTGTCGTTCTTCAGGCAGTTGGCCGAGCGGACCGACAACTCGAGCTCGTCGACCTTCTTGAGCAGCGCCGCATTGAACACCAGCTCGGGTTGGCGCTCATAGGCGGTCTCTTTCTTCGGCTCCTCGAAATTGACGAACACCGAGAGCTGGTCCTGCACGATGCGCGCGGCAAGCGCCACCGTGTCCTCGGGCCTGACCGAACCGTCGGTCTCGATCTCCATGGTGAGCTTGTCGTAGTCGAGGATCTGCCCCTCGCGGGTGTTCTCCACGCGGTAGGAGACCTTGCGCACAGGACTGTAGAGCGAATCGACGGGGATGTAGCCGATCGGCGCGTCGTCGGGACGGTTACGCTCGGCCGGCACATAGCCCTTGCCCGCGGCCGTGGTGAACTCCATGCGGATCGAGGCGCCCTGGTCGAGCGTGCAGATCACATGGTCGGGGTTCAGAATTTCGATATCGGCCCCACCTTCGATGTCGCCGGCTTTGGCGACGCTCGGGCCTTCCTTCTTGAGCACCATGCGCTTGATGCCGTCGGCGTGCTGCCGAAGAGCGATCTCCTTGATATTGAGGACGATGTCGGTAACGTCCTCGCGCACGCCTGGAATGGACGAAAACTCGTGCAACACGCCATCGATATGCACGGAGGTGATGGCGGCGCCTTGCAGCGACGACAACAGCACGCGGCGAAGCGCGTTGCCGAGCGTAAGCCCGAAGCCGCGCTCAAGCGGCTCGGCGACGACCGTGGCGTAACGCTGCGGGTCGCGGCCAGGAACGACGTTGAGCTTGGTGGGCTTGATGAGATCTTGCCAGTTCTTCTGCAGCACCGGTGAAGCCCTTTCTTGATCCATGAGCGGGGCTGTGGGCCCCAGCTTGCGAGTGTCCTCGTGCAACATTCTGTCAGGGATGCCTTTCTGGTTAGACGCGCCGGCGCTTACGCGGCCGGCAGCCATTGTGCGGGATCGGTGTCACGTCCCGGATTGAAATGATGTTGAAGCCCGCCGCCTGAAGCGCCCTCAACGCTGATTCACGCCCCGATCCCGGTCCCCTGACTTCGATCTCGAGGTTCTTCATGCCATGCTCCATCGCCTTCTTGCCGGCGTCCTCGGCGGCCACCTGCGCGGCATAGGGCGTGGATTTGCGCGATCCCTTGAAACCCATGGCGCCGGCGGACGACCAGGAGATGGCGTTGCCCTGCGCATCGGTGATGGTGATCATCGTGTTGTTGAAGCTTGCATGCACGTGGGCGACGCCCGAGGTGATGTTCTTCTTCTCGCGGCGACGAACCCGCGCTTTCTCCTTGGCCATGCTCTATTCCCGCATTTGCGATTGACGCGGAACGCGAGCGAGGGCTCGGCCGCGTTTCTAAGGTTGCCTATTTCTTCTTGCCGGCGATCGGCTTGGCCGGGCCTTTGCGCGTGCGCGCATTGGTATGGGTTCGCTGACCTCGCACCGGCAATCCGCGGCGATGGCGCAGGCCCCGGTAGCAGCCGAGATCCATCAAGCGTTTGATATTCATCGCCACGTCGCGGCGAAGGTCGCCCTCCACCACAAAGTCGCGGTCGATCACCTCGCGGATCTGGATGATCTCCGATTCCGTCAGCTGGCTCACCCGCCGCTCCGGCGGGATGGCGACCTTGGCGCAGATCTGGCTGGCGAAGGTGTCGCCAATGCCGTGAATGTAAGTAAGGGCCACCTCGACCCGCTTATTGGTCGGGATGTTCACGCCAGCAATTCGGGCCACGTAGTCGTCTCCTCGTGCACGGCTAACGTGCTGTAATGTAAATCAGATTACCCAGTCGGAACACAACGAGACCGGCCGCGGACAAGCTCTACCCCCGGGATCGGTCATCCATTGTTGCAATGGTGCTGGGCTTATGTAGCGATTCCGCTTGACAAGGTCAACTGGGCGAATCTGCCCAGTTTTTCGCCTTATGCCCCCTCCCCGTCAAGCGCAGCGCCGATCTCCTTGGCGACCGTTCCAATATCCGCCATGCCGTCGACCGCCCTCACCTTACCCTGCCTCGTGTAATAGCCAATCAGGGGCTCGGTCTGGGCGTGATAGGCCTTGAGCCGGGCCCGCACCACGTCCTCATTATCGTCGCTCCGCCGCACGAATTGCGCGCTCCCACAGCGATCGCAAACGCCTTCGGCCTTGGGCAGTTTGTAGTGATCGTGATAGCCCTCGCCGCATTCGGCGCAGGCGAAACGACCGGCGATGCGCTCGACCAGTGCCTCGTCGTCGACCTCCATCACGATCACCGTATCCACCTTCTTGCCGCGATCCTTGAACAACCGGTCGAGCGCTTCGGCCTGGGCGATGGTGCGCGGGAAGCCGTCCAGAATGAAGCCTTGACCGCCTTGCTCCGCGTCGATCCGCTCGGCAATCAGATTGATAACAAGCTCGTCCGGCACGAGCTGGCCGCGCTGCATGATGTCGCCGGCCTTGCGGCCCAACTCAGTACCGGCGGCGACCGCGGCGCGCAGCATGTCTCCGGTGGAGAGTTTGACGAGCGACCGGGAGTCTTCCAAGAACTTGGCCTGGGTTCCCTTGCCCGCGCCGGGAGGGCCGAGCAGAACCAGGTTCATTTGCGCCGCGCTCCCTTGAGCCGCGCCCGCTTGATCAGCCCCTCATATTGGTGCGCGAGCAGATGGCTCTGAACCTGCGCAACCGTATCCATGGTGACGCTCACGACGATCAGGAGCGAGGTTCCTCCGAAATAGAACGGCACGCCCCAATAGGAGATAAGCAACTCGGGCAGCACGCAGACCGCGGCAAGATAGGCAGCGCCGACCACGGTGATCCTCGTGAGCACGTAGTCGATATATTCGGCTGTGCGCTCGCCTGGCCTGATGCCGGGCAGGAATCCGCCATACTTCTTCAGGTTCTCCGCCGTGTCCTTCGGGTTGAACACCACCGCGGTATAGAAGAAGGCGAAGAACACGATCAGCGCGACATAGATGAGGATGTGCAGCGGCTGCCCGCGTCCAAGCATGGCGGTGACGGTGTTAAGCCATTCCGGCCCCTGGCCTGAGGAGAAATTCGCCACCGTGATCGGCAGCAACAGCAACGAGGACGCGAAGATCGGCGGAATCACCCCCGCGGTATTGAGCTTGAGCGGCAGATGCGAGGCGTCGCCCTGAAACATGCGGTTGCCGACTTGGCGCTTGGGATATTGCACCAGCAGCCTTCGCTGCGCCCGTTCCATGAAGACGATGAACGCGATCACCGCCACCGCCATGACCAGCAGCGCGATGATGAGGAAGGTCGACAGCGCGCCCTGCCGGCCCAGCTCGAGCGTGCCCACCAGCGCCGCCGGCAATTCGGCGATGATGCCGGCGAAGATGATCAGCGAGATGCCGTTGCCGACGCCGCGCGCGGTGATCTGCTCGCCAAGCCACATCAGAAACACGGTGCCGCCGACCAGGGTGATGACCGTGGTGATGCGGAAGAACCAGCCTGGATCGACTACAATATTGCCCGCGCCTTCGAGGCCCACAGCGATGCCGTAGCCCTGCAGCGCGGCGAGGAACACCGTGCCGTAGCGGGTATATTGGTTGATCTGGCGACGGCCCTGTTCGCCTTCCTTCTTGAGTTGCTCCAGATGCGGCGAAACGGTGGTGAGCAGCTGAATGATGATCGATGCCGAGATATACGGCATGATGTTCAGCGCGAAGATTGCCATGCGCCCGATGGCGCCGCCCGACAGCATGTTGAACATGCCGAGAATGCCGGATTGCTGCTGGCGGAACACATCGGCCAACGCTTCCGGATTGATGCCGGGGATCGGAATATAGGTGCCGAGCCGGTAGATCAGCAGCGCGCCGAGCGTAAACCAGATGCGCTTCTTGAGTTCGTCGGCCTTGGCGAAGGCCGCGAAATTGAGGTTGGAGACGAGCTGTTCTGCGGCGGAGACCATCGAGGCGCTTCTCTCCTTGACGAGCAGCGTTGGGCGGCATCGGGCCGCCCGTGACGTTACTCGGACTTGTCCTTCTTGGCCGGCCTGTCCTTCGGCTCCTTGGCTTCCGCCTTAGCCTCGGACTTCGGCTTGGCCCCTTTCGGGGCCTCGGCCTGAGCCTCGGCGGGGGCGCCTTCGACCTCGCCCTCACCCTTGGCCTTCTTCTTGCCGCCCTTGGGCTGAGCCTTGGCGGCGCGCTTGGCCGCCGTCTTGTCGGCCTTGATCTTGTCGGCCGCCGGCCGCTCGCGCCCGGTGATCGATTTCAGCGTCACCGTACCGCCACTGGCCTCCACCGCCTTGATCGCACTCTGCGAGGCGCCCGCGACCTCGAAGGCGAGCTTGGCTTTGAGCTCGCCATGGCCGAGCAGGCGCACGCCGTCCTTCGCCCGCCGGATCAGCCCGGCCTGCTTGAGCGCTTCGATCGTGATCGGCTTCTTGCCGTCGAGCCGGCCTGAATCGATCGCCGCCTGGACGCGGCCAAGATTGAGCTCGTTGAATTTCTTGGCGAAAATATTTTTGAAGCCGCGCTTCGGCAGGCGCCGATGCAGCGGCATCTGGCCGCCCTCGAAGCCCTTGATGGCGACGCCGCTGCGCGCTTTCTGGCCCTTAATGCCGCGCCCGCCGGTCTTGCCGAGGCCGGAGCCGACGCCGCGGCCAAGCCGCTTCCTCGCCTTGGTCGCGCCCGCGCGGTCGCTCAACTCGTTCAGTCGCATGGCGTCTGTTCCTTAGGACTTCTTCTTGGGGCTCTGCTCGTCATCGACGATGCGCACCAGATGGCTCACTTTGGCCACCATGCCGCGCACCTGCGGGCTGTCGACGAGCGTCCGCCGCTTGTGCATCTTGTTGAGGCCGAGCCCGATCAAGGTCGCGCGCTGAATGTGGGGGCGCCGGATCGGGCTCCCAATCTGTTCGACGACAATCGTCTTCTTTCCGGTGTCGGCCATCTGTTTCGAACCTCGTTCCCGCGCCTGTTACGCCTCGGCCTGGCCGGCGGCGTCGCCCGCGCCGTCCCTGCGGCGGGAGACGATCTCGCTCACCTTCTTGCCGCGCCGCGCCGCCACGCCTCTCGGGCTATCTTCGTGGCGCAATGCGTCGAAAGTGGCGCGCACCATGTTGTAGGGATTGGAGCTTCCCAGCGATTTGGCGACCACGTCCTGGATGCCGAGCGTCTCGAACACGGCGCGCATCGGCCCGCCGGCGATGATGCCGGTGCCGGGAGGCGCCGCCCGTAGCACAACCTTGCCTGCGCCATGATGGCCGGTCACGTCATGATGCAAGGTGCGGCCTTCGCGTAAGGGCACTTTGACCAGGTTGCGCTTGGCGGCTTCCGTCGCTTTGCGGATCGCCTCGGGCACCTCGCGGGCCTTGCCGTGACCAAACCCGGCCCGGCCCTTCTGGTCACCAACGATGACGAGTGCGGCGAAGCCGAAGCGCCGACCGCCCTTGACCACCTTGGCCACGCGATTGATGTGCACGAGCTTGTCGACGAATTCGCTGTCGCGCTCGCGCTCTTCGCGGTCTCTTCCTTGCGGGCCTCGTGCCACTGGTCGATCCTTTCCGAATGCCTAGAAGTTCAAGCCGGCCTCGCGGGCCGCGTCGGCGAGCGCCTTGACGCGCCCGTGATAGAGATAGCCGCCGCGGTCGAACACGACGTCGGTCACGCCCGCCTTCAGCGCCCGTTCGGCCACCAGCTTGCCGACCGCCTGCGCCGCGGCCGTATCGCTACCCTTCGGCAGCGCGCCCTTGAGATCCTTGTCCAAGGTCGAGGCAGCCGCCACCGTCTTGCCGGCACCGTCGTCGATCACTTGGGCGTAGATATGCCTGGAAGAGCGGAACACCGACAGGCGCACGCGCCCATTCGCCACACGTTTCAGCGCGTGGCGCACCCGGCGCGAGCGCCGCAGATAGCTGTCGTTCAAGGCGGCCATGACGATCGTCCTACTTCTTCTTGCCTTCTTTGCGGAGGATGAACTCGCCCGCATATCTGATGCCCTTGCCCTTATAGGGCTCCGGCGGCCTGAACCGCCTGATCTCGGCGGCGACCTGGCCGACCTTCTGCTTGTCGATGCCCGTGACCACGATCTCTGTCGGCTTCGGGCACACGACCTGAATGCCTTGCGGGATCGGAAAGATGACGTCGTGGCTGTAGCCGAGCTGCAGCTGGAGGTTCTGCCCCTGCAACGCCGCGCGATAGCCCACGCCGGTGATCTCCAGCTTCTTGGTGAAGCCCTCGGTCACCCCGGCGATCAGGTTGGCGACCATCGTGCGCGACATGCCCCACATGGCCCGCGCGGTCTTGGTGTCCTCGCGCATCGCGACCTCGATCCCGCCATTGTCGAGCTTCGCAATGATGTCGTCGACGAGCACATGATGGAGCTCGCCCTTAGGGCCCTTCACCTTGACCTCCTGGCCATTCACCTGGGCGGTAACGCCGCTAGGAACGGTCACGGGTTTCTTGCCAATGCGCGACATGGGTCGTTAGGCTCCGTTAGAACACGTTGCACAGGATCTCGCCGCCGACATTCTCGTTCCGCGCGCGAGCGTCCGACATGACGCCTTTCGGCGTCGAGAGTATCGCGACGCCAAGCCCGTTGGCGACCGTCGGCAGGTCCTTGACCGAGGAATAAACCCGTCGGCCCGGCGTCGACACCCGCTTGATGTCCTTGATCACGGGCTCGCCGTCGAAATATTTCAGCTCGATCTCGAACTCCGACTTCCCGCCGGTATAGTCCACCCGCGCATAGCCGCGGATATAGCCCTCCTCGGCCAGCACATCGAGCACATGCTCTCTGAGCTTGGAGGCCGGCGTCGTCACCTTGGCCTTGTACCGCATTTGCGCGTTACGGATGCGGGCCAGCATATCGCCTAGTGGATCGTTAATGCTCATCGACCGTCCTTACCAGCTCGACTTGATCATGCCCGGGATCAGCCCCTGGCTTCCGAGGTCGCGTAGCGCGATGCGCGACATGCGCAGCTTGCGGTAATAGCCACGGGGCCGCCCCGAGAGATCGCAACGGTTGCGTATTCGCGTCGGCGAAGAGTTGCGCGGCAGTTCCGCAAGCTTCAGCCTGGCGGCGAACCGCTCCTCGGCCGGCAGCAATCGGTCGACCGCGATCGCCTTGAGCCGCGTCCGGCGCAGCTTGAACTTTTGGGCGAGTCGGCGGCGCTTCTTGTTCCGCTCGATCATGCTCGTCTTAGCCATTCAGTCCTCCTGTCGCAGCCCACGCTTGGCTTAGCTGCGGAACGGAAAATTCAAACCTTGCAGCAGGGCGCGCGCCTCGTCGTCGTTGGGCGCCGTGGTGCAAACGATGATGTCCATGCCGAGCACGTCATCCACCTTGTCGTAGTCGATCTCGGGGAAGATGATGTGCTCTTTCAGGCCTAGCGAAAAATTGCCCCGGCCGTCGAAACTCTTCGGATTCAGACCACGGAAATCGCGCACCCGCGGCAGGGCGATGTTCACCAGGCGGTCGATGAACTCGTACATGCGGTTCTTGCGCAAGGTGACCTTGGCGCCGATCGGCATGCCTTCGCGCAACTTGAAGGTGGCGATCGACTTCCGCGCCTTGGTGATCACCGGCTTCTGGCCGGCGATCAAAGCTAGATCGGCGGCAGCGGCGTTCACCTTCTTAGAGTCGTTGATGCCCTCGCCCACGCCCATGTTCAGCACGACCTTGTCGAGGCGCGGCACCTGCATGGCGTTCGCATAGCCGAACTCCTTGACCAGCGCGTCCCTGATCACGTCGTTATAGTGCTGCTTGAGCCTTGGAATGTAAGTCTGCTCAGCCATCGATGACTTCTCCCGAGCGCCTGGCGAACCGCACCTTGCGCCCGTCCTTCAGAAATTTGTATCCGACCCGCGTCGGCTTCCCGTCCTTCGGGTCCTCGATCGCGAGGTTGGAGATGTGGATCGCCGCCTCCTTGGCAATGATGCCGCCCTCCTGCGACGCGGTTTGGCGCTGATGCCGCCGGATCATGGCCACGCCCTTGACGATGGCGCGGTTCTCCTGCGGCAGCACCTTGAGCACTTCGCCCTTCTTGCCTTTGTCCTTGCCGGTGACGACCACGACGTGGTCGCCCTTCTTGATCTTGAGCTTCGGCATCTACAGAACCTCCGGAGCGAGCGACACGATCTTCATGTGCTTCTTGGCTCTGAGCTCGCGGGTCACGGGGCCGAAAATACGGGTACCGATCGGTTCCCCTTGCGGGTTCACCAGCACCGCCGCGTTGCGATCGAAACGGATGATCGAGCCGTCGGGCCGGCGCACGCCCTTGGCGGTGCGCACCACCACGGCCTTCATCACCTGGCCCTTCTTCACGCGGCCGCGCGGGATCGCCTCCTTGA
>DASQKJ010000121.1:0-2081 GCA_035630595.1 Methyloceanibacter sp. | reverse complement strand
TGGCGATCGACCAGGATGGCAAGCTGAAGCTTTTGACACCCGAGCGCATCGTCGTCCCCGGCGAGCGTCACAATTGAGTAGGGCTTAAACCGTGACAGAACGCGATCCCATTCTCGTCGATCTCGGCCTTCAGGGCGGAGGTGCGCACGGCGCCTTCACCTGGGGCGCGCTCGATCGCCTGCTCGAAGAGCCGTGGCTGCAAATCGACGGCATTTCCGGGACCTCGGCGGGCGCCATGAATGCGGCGGTGCTGACCGACGGCTACGTCAAGGACGGCCCCGAGGGCGCGCGCAGAGCCTTGGAGACGTTCTGGCGCGAAGTGTCCCGGGCAGGCATGCTCAGTCCGTTCCGGCGCACACCTCTCGACATGCTGCTCGGCCGATGGACGCTCGACTTCTCGCCGGGCTTCGTCGCCATGGACCTGATGTCGCGCCTGTTCTCGCCCTACGAGTTGAACCCCGCGGGGATCAACCCGCTAAGCGATATTCTCGCCAAATGCATCGACTTCGGCCGGCTGGCGCAAGCTCCAATCAAACTGTTCGTCACCGCCACCAATGTACGCACCGGACGCGGCCGTGTGTTCCGCAATAGCGACATCACGCCGGAGGTCCTGCTCGCCTCGGCTTGTCTGCCGACGATGTTCCAGGCCATCGAGATCGACGGCGAGAGCTATTGGGACGGCGGCTATTCAGGCAATCCCACCATCACGCCGCTCGTGCGCGAGTGCACCTCCAAGGACACGATCCTGGTCGCGATCAACCCGGTTGAGCGCCCGGGCACACCGCGCACCGCGCGTGACATCCTAAACCGTCTCAACGAGGTTTCGTTCAACGCCGTGCTGCTGAAGGAGCTGCGCATGATCGCGCTGCTGCGCCAGGTTGCCAATCCGGGCAATTCCGAAGGCGCGCTATGGGCCGATATGCGCATTCACCTCATCCGCAGCGATCCCCTGGCGGAGCTGGGTTACTCCTCGAAGATGAACGCGGAATGGGAGTTCTTCTGCATGCTGCGCGATTTAGGCCGCGCCGCGTCGGAAGACTTCCTTACGGCCCACGGGCCAGACCTCGGACGGCGATCGAGCATCAACCTCGACATATTGCTGGAAGGCGTCTGACAATGGGCCTGCTCGGCATCCTGCTCGGCCTCGGGCTGCTTGTTTGGTTCGCCTATCGCGGATGGAGCGTTCTCCTGCTCGCTCCGGCCGCGGCGCTGATCGCCGCCGCCTTTTCACACGAGCCGCTGCTTGCCCATTTGACGCAAACCTTCATGGGCGGCACCGCCTCCTTCCTCGCCCAATTCTTCCCGATCTTTCTGCTGGGCGCCGTGTTCGGCAGACTGATGGACGATAGCGGCTCGGTCTCCGCCATCGCCCGCTTCATGACCGAGAAAATGGGGACTCGGTACACCATCCTCGCTGTCGTGCTTGCCGGCGCGCTCGTGACCTATGGCGGCGTAAGCTTGTTCGTCGCATTTTTCGTGCTGGCGCCGATGGCTGAAAGCCTGTTCCGCGCCGCCGCGATACCCCGGCGCCTGATGGCCGCCACGATCGCCCTCGGCACCTCGACCTTCACCATGTCCGCGCTTCCGGGAACGCCCTCGATCCAGAATGCGATCCCCATGCCCTTTTTCGGCACCACCACCTTCGCCGCACCTGGCATCGGGCTGATTGCCGCCGTGATCATGCTGGGATTCGGCTTGTGGTGGCTCAGCCTTGCCGAGGCAGCTGCCCGCCGCAAAGGCGAGGCCTTTGGTAGCGGCGCGCTGACGGCGCCCCGCGAAGTCGCCGACGACCAGCCGCTCCGCGAGCGCGCCAGCCTCGCCAGTGCGTTCGATACCGCCGAGTTACCGCGTGGGCACCGCGGCGACACGGAGCCGCCGATCCTGCTGGCCGCCTTGCCGCTCGCCATCGTCATCGGCGTCAATTTCCTGATGAGCATCGTGGTGCTGCCGCATCTCGACACCTCCTACCTCGCCGAGGAGCGCTTCGGCGCCACCTCGCTCTCGGCGGTCGGCGGCGTTTGGGCCGTGGTGGTGGCGCTCGCCGCCGCCATCCTCACGCTGATCCTGATTCAGTGGAACCG
>DASQKJ010000120.1:0-4949 GCA_035630595.1 Methyloceanibacter sp. | reverse complement strand
TCCGATTGTGGGGTGTGAATAGTCTAGGTCATCTGCCGTGCTGGCGAACGCGTGGCGAAGCCCGTGAGCGGTCAATCCGGCCAGCCCGTCACCTTTGACGATACGATCCCATGCATTCGGAAGCCCGCCGAATGGCTTACTGTTATCGCGCGGGGAGGGGCATACATAAGCGGGGAGGGGCATACATAAGGAGAGTGATTATGCCCCGCCTTCAGCAACGCCAACGCCGCTGCTCCAACTGGGCGCACCGACGCCCCAGTTTTAGTGTTGCCCAACCGCAAGCAAGAGTTGGCCGCGTCGACCTCGGTCCAGCGCAATGTCTCGACCTCGCCGCGGCGGCAGCCGGTGAGCGCCAGCAGCCTAATAGACTGCACAGCCTGCCAAGGCTCGCCGCGCGCATCTGCGGCCTCTAAGGCGAGCCCTAGGGCACGGTATTGTTCGATCGACAGCCGAACCTTCCGCCTCTCGCCTGCGGGCCTCACGACGCCCCCCGCTGGGTTGTCAGGGCGATATCCGCGCTCGACCGCATAGGACATGATCCCACCAAGCAGCCCAAGCGTGCGAGCCGCGGTGCCAGCACCGCCCTTCACAATGGCTCGCCCACGCAACTTGGTTTTAACGTTGGCCGCCGTCTTGCCGGCGATCACGTCATCCCGAAACAAAACGATGTCGCCGGACCGCAAATCCTTCACAGTCCGATGACCGAGCAATGGCTTGATGTGCCGCTCGATCCTTCCCGTATCGGTCGCGAGGGTGGATGCCCGCTTGGGTTTGCCCTGGCGGGTTAGAACCTGACCCACCTTGGCCTTCGCCAGATATTCGTCGCACAGCTCGACAACTGTCATCGCCTGCCGATCGGCCGCCCGGAGCTCGGCGGGGTCGTCGCCAGCCGCCACCGCCCCCAGCAACACCTTGGCGCGCTTACGCGCCTCCTCAGGCGTCACCACACCATACCGGCCAATGGCGAGCCGCCGAGAGCGCCCGTGCTTGTTCCGATACTGAATGAGGAAGGTCCGAACTCCAGACGGTTTCAGGCGAAGTCCTAAGCCCGGCAGGTCGTCATCCCAACGGAAAACATCGGTGGCCGGATTTGGCTTCAGCTTGTCGATCGCTGCCTTGGTCAATTTCATCGGGGTAAGCACCGGGTAAGCAGGATAGGTCGCTTTCGCGCTACCGCACGCTACCCAGCCAGCCAATTAGATACCCCTGCTTTGCTTGATTTTAAAGGATTATCGCCACCCGTCGCCGCATATCGACACTATTAGCGCTGCCCTGTCACGGCAGAGGTCGCGGGTTCGAGCCCCTTCGCTCCCGCCAGCCTTCGTCCGCGCAACCCTGCCATCCGAGCGTTTGCGCCCCTCGGCGCGGCCGCAAAAAGTGTGGCAAGGTGGCGCCCATCCAAGAGCCAATATGTTGGGGGAGGACCCATGAAACTCGCGTTTTTTGACAACTACAAATTCGGCATCGTGAGCGGCGACAAGATCGTCGACGTGTCCGACGCGGTGAAGGGCATCAAGGCGCTCGGGCCGCAGGACGTGATCCGCACCGTGATCGAGCAGTGGAGCAAGTGGAAGCCCAAGCTCGCCGCGGCGGCCAAGAAGGGCAAGAGCAAGCCGCTCGGCAAGGTGAAGCTGCGCGCGCCGCTGCCGAAGCCGGAAAACATCATCTGCATGGCGGTGAACTACATGGAGGACGGCACGCTGCCGGAGCCGGCGCCGATCAACGCCTTCATGAAATCGCCCAGCGCCGTGATCGGCCCCGGCGACACCATGGTGCTGCCCGACATGGCGGCCTCGGTGTTCGAGGGCGAGGCGGAGCTCGCCTTGGTGATCGGCAAGAAGGCGTCGCAGGTGAAGGCCAAGGACGCGATGAAATACGTGTTCGGCTACACCAACTTCATCGACGGCTCGGCCCGCGGCGTGGTGCCGCCGACCAACGTGTTCTACCAGATGAAGTCGCGCGACACGTTCGCGCCGATCGGGCCCTACATCGTGACCGCCGACGAGATCAAGAACGTCGGCAAGATGCAGATCCGGCTGAAGAACAATGGCAAGGTGATGCAGACCTTCAACACCGACGACATGGCGCACAAGATCCCGCGCTGCATCGAGTGGGTGACGTCGATCCACACCCTGCTGCCGGGCGACATTCTCGCCACCGGCACCAACCACCGCGGCCTCAACCCTTTCATGGACGGCGACAAGATCGAGTTGGAGTGCGAGGGCTGTGGCGTGCTCACCATCAAGGTGCAGGACAAGCTGAAGCGCCAATGGGCGCGCATCACGCGGCTCCAGCACAAAGAAAGCGGCGCGGAGGGCGTGCACACCAAACAGACCGGCGGCAAGTACGCGCCGGCGCCGAAGGCGTAGGGAGGCATTCATGCTGACGCTCTATTATTCGCCGGGCGCGTGCTCAATGGCCGCGCACATCATCCTGGAGGAGAGCGGCGAGAAATATCAGCCGCAGAAAATCGACACCTCCAAGGGCGAGCAGCGCACGCCGGAATACCTGAAGATCAATCCGATGGGCCGCGTGCCGGCGCTCAAGCTCGACGACGGCTCGCCGCTCACCGAGAACACCGCGATCCTGCCGTATCTGGGCAAGCGGTTTAACGTCTGGCCAGCCGATCCGGTGGCGGAGGCGCGGGCGCATTCGCTGATCGGCTTTCTTGCCGCCAGCGTGCATCCCGCGCACGCCCACTTCAACCGGCCGGAGCGCTACGCCACCGACCAGGCGGCGTTCCCGACCATCAAGGAGCAGGGGCTGAAGAGCTTCCACGGCTACCTGAAGGACCTCGACGGCAAGCTCGCCGGCCGCGAGTATTTTTCCGACACGTATTCGGCGCTCGATCCGTACGGCCTCGTGTTCTACGTCTGGGGCGTGCGGCGCGGCCTGCCGATGCCGGAGCTCAAGAACTTCACGGCGTTCAAGGACCGCATGGCGAAGCGGCCGGGCGTGCAGAAGGTGTGGGAGGACGAGAAGGTTTCGATTTGAGCGCGGCCGCGATTTCAGGTCGTGGATCCCGCGCCGGTTCGAAATTTCAGCACTCGTCCGGCCTTGCGGCCACTCGGAGCGGCGCGCGCAAGCTCCGCCACAAGCTCGGCCTGGGTGAACGGCTTCGAAAGCTTCGGCAAATTCACTTCGGTGCCCGGAGCTATTTCAGCGTAGCCGGTGGCCAGGATGACCGGGAGGTCCGGCCATTCGCGTTTGATCACTTCGGCGAGCTGCAGGCCGGTCATTTGCGCCATGATCTGATCGGTAATGACCAGATCGACCGAATCTCCGCGCCGGAGAATATCGAGGGCTTCCCGGCCGGACGATGCGGCCAGGCCGGTGTGACCGAGATCGTCCAGCATGGCGATCGTGTTCGTCAGGACAAGCCCATCGTCGTCCACCGCCAGGACAACGAGCGAACCCTGGTCCTTGGCCGCATCGCCGGCTGAGCGCTGGATTTGATCGATCGCCTGCGGCCGCGCGTTCGCAACCGGCAGCCAAAGCGCGGCGGTCGTGCCTTCGCCCTGGCCGCTTTGCAAGGTAAGGCGCCCCCCGAATTGTTCGGTCAAGCCGTGCACCATGGACAGGCCGAGTCCGGTCCCCTTGCCGGGTTCCTTGGTGGTGAAAAAGGGCTCCCTGGCGCGGCTCAGCGTTGCCTCATCCATCCCGACGCCCGTGTCGGTCACGGTGAGGCACACATAGGCCCCCGGCGCCAGTCCGGTGACGTGGCCCGCAGCAACTCGCTCTTCTCGCGCCGCCATGACGATCTGGCCGCCGTCCGGCATGGCGTCGCGAGCATTCACGGTCAGATTGAGCAGTGCCATTTCCAGTTGGTTGGCGTCCGCGTTGACGGGCTTGAGAACCAATGGAAAGTGGGTCTCGATGCCGACCGAAGAGCCCAGCGAGCGCTGCAACAGCTCGGTCATGCCGCGCACCAGATCCGGGATGTCGATGGGCTCCTGCTTGAGCTCCTGGTGCCGGGCGAAGGCCAGCATGCGCTTGGTCAGGGCCGAGCCGCGCTGCGCGCCCTGCACAGCGTTATCGAGCAGCGCCATGAGCTTGGGGTCGTCGGGCAGGCGCTTGCGCATCAATTCGAGACTGCCGAGCACCGCCATGAGCAGATTGTTGAAGTCGTGGGCGATGCCTCCGGTCAGCTGTCCGATCGCATCCATCTTCTGGGATTGGAACAATGCCTCGCGGGTCTTTTCGAGTTTCTGCTGCGCTTCCTTGCGCTCGGTGATGTCGCGGGTGATCTTGGCGTAGCCCAGAATGGTCCCGTTGCCGTCGCGGATGGGATCGATGACGACGTGCGCCCAGAAGCGGGTGCCGTCCTTGCGGACGCGCCAGCTTTCCTTTTCAAACCGTCCCTCCCGCGCGGCCGTCGCCAGCGCGTTTTGCGGCTGGCCGGTCTTCCGATCCTCCTCCGTGTAGAACTGCGAGAAATGGCGGCCGATGATTTCGTGGGGTAGGTAGCCTTTGATCCTCTGCGCTCCGAGATTCCAGTTGGTCACGTTGCCGTTGGCGTCGAGCAGGTAGATGGCGTAGTCGGTGACGCCCTGCACCAGCAGCCTGAACTGCTCCTCGCTCTGCCTGAGGGCCAGTTCGGCCTCCCGGCGTTCGGTCAGGTCGCGCGTGATCTTGGCAAAGCCGATGACTTCGCTCGACGGGGTGCGGATCGGATCGATGACGACGTAGGCCCAGAAGCGGGTGCCGTCCTTGCGGATGCGCCAGCCTTCGTTCTCGAACTTGCCCTCACGCCTGGCGGTTTCGAGCGCGCGGGCCGGCAGCCCGGCCTTGCGGTCTTCCTCGCTGTAGAATTTTGAGAAGTGCTGGCCGATGATTTCGTCCGGCGCGTAGCCCTTGAACCGCTGCGCGCCGGGATTCCAGCTCGTCACGATGCCGGCCGGGTCCAGCATGTAAATGGCGTAATCGGTGACGGCCTCGATGAGCAGGCG
>DASQKJ010000119.1:0-2832 GCA_035630595.1 Methyloceanibacter sp. | reverse complement strand
GCAGGGTCTGTGGCTGTCGAATCGGCCGGATCGCAGCCGTTACCAGGTCGAGACTGCGATCGGGCTGGCGAAGCGTTTTCCAGACGTGATCGTCGCCGTCATCGTGGGAAACGAAGTCTTGCTGCGGGGCGAGATATCCGGGCCTGAATGGGTTCGTATCATCCGTGAGGTCAAGGCGCAGGTCTCGATGCCGGTGACCTATGCCGACGTGTGGGAATTCTGGTTGCGCCACCGCGAGGTCGCCGCGGCCGTCGATTTCATCAGCATCCATATCCTGCCCTACTGGGAGGACTTCCCCATCCCGGCGCGCGACGCGCCGGGTCACGTCGATTCCATCCGGAAGCAGATGGTCGCGGCCTTTCCCGGCAAGGACATCCTGGTGGGCGAATTCGGCTGGCCGAGCGCCGGCCGCATGCGCGAGGGCGCCTTGCCATCGCCGGTCAACCAGGCGCGCGTGATGCATGAGGTGCTGGCGCACGCCCGGCGCGAGAATTATCAGGTGAACCTGATCGAGGCCTATGATCAGCCCTGGAAGCGCCAGCTCGAAGGCACCGTCGGCGGCCATTGGGGCATCTATGACGCCTACCGCCGGCAGCCCAAATTCGTCTGGGGTGGCGCGGTTTCCAACCATCCGCACTGGCGCTGGCAGGCTGCGGGCGGCGTGGGGCTCGCCGCCCTCGTTTTTGGTGTCGCGCTCGCGAAGCGCCGTGGCATCGGGGGGGTGGCAAGCGCCACCGGCTGGCTGCGTATCGCGGCAATGGCCATTGCCTCCGGTGCCACGATTGGTTGGACGATCGAGAACGTACCGCTCGAAAGCCTAACCCTTGGCGACTGGCTCCGCTCCCTCGCCTGGACCGCCGTCGCGTTGATGGCGCCGCTGGTGAGCGCTGCCGCGCTGGCGTCGGGCGCAAGACCGCCGATTTTCGCCCAGATCCTGGGTCGCGCCGAACAACGCCCGCGCCGCGCGGTACCGCTTTCCCTTGGCCTCATTCTGCTGGTGACTGTGGTGCTTTCGGCGCAGGCGGCGCTCGGCTTGGTGTTCGATGGTCGCTACCGGGACTTTCCGTTTGCGCCGCTCACCGCTGCTGCGGTTCCGCTGCTCGCGCTGGCGACGTGGAAACGGCGTTCGAATGTACCGGCGGCCGAGAAGGCAATGGCGGTCACCTTGGCCGTGTCTGCCGTCTACATTGTGGGCAACGAGAGTTTCGCGAATTGGCAGGCGCTGTGGTTTGCCGCCGCTTTGCTCGCCCTGGCTCTTACTCTGGTGCAGGCGCGGGACGTGCCAGGCTGAGGATCAACAGCGCGGCCGCCAAGCCAGCAAGATCGGCATTGTGCAGGACCAGTCCGAATGCGGTGGCCGGTAGCGCGACCAATACCAGGACAACCGATGGCCGGACCAGATTGAGCGCGGCCACACCGAGCGCGACCCAGCCGAACACTGAGTAGTTGTACAGCCCAATGGCGAGCCTGAACGTCGCGCATAGCCAGGTGCCGAGGCCGCCTTGGCAGGCCAACGAGACTTGCGCATACTCGATCGCGAGATAACGCAGATAAAGCGCCTCGCCGAGGGAGAGCAGACCGACCAATAGGAGCCAGTTGGTCTGGCGGGCGGTGGGCAGGAAGAGCCGGAATTGCATGGCTGGCGGCACTATGCCGCGCGCTTTCGATCGGGACAACAGTAGCCGCCGGTAGGGCCGAGGGGGTCCACCGCTCGGGCGCGAGGCCGACAATCCACGACGCTGCTGCCCCGGGAAGGGATCGGGAGGATTTTTCCCAAGGCTTGCTTGCGCATTCCGCCTTTTCCGTTGCGGCGCACTCGGATATGAGGGCGCCGGGCGCCCCGATGCGCCCCGGAGGCAGCCCTTGGTAATTGAACGCACCTGCCTTGCCATCGTGCTCGCGGCCGGCGAGGGCACCCGCATGCGTTCGGCGCGTCCGAAGGTGCTGCACAGGATCGCCGGCCAATCGTTGCTTGCCCATGTGCTCGACGCCGTCTCCAAAGCCGGCGGCAACGCGACGGCGGTTGTGGTCGGCCCGAACAGCGATACGGTCGCGACTGAAGCCAAGCGGGTGCTGCGGGGCGTCAAGATCTTCGTGCAGGCAGAACGCCGCGGGACCGCCCACGCCGTACTGGCGGCAAGGGACGCGATCGCGCGTACTCCTGACGACGTTCTCGTGATTTTCGGGGACACGCCGCTCATCCGGCCGCAAACCTTGCTTCGAATTCGGGAAGCCCTCGCCAAAGGCGCAGCCGTCGTGGTGCTGGGCTTTCGACCGAGGAACGCCACCGGTTATGGCCGCCTCGTGGTCGACGGCGACGAACTTGTCGCCATTCGCGAGGAACTCGATGCGTCACCGGCTGAGCGCGCCATCGAGCTTTGCAATGGCGGTCTGATGGCGTTTGCCGGTCCATGCGCCCTGCCCATCCTCGAGCGGATCGGTAACGACAACCGCAAAGGCGAATATTATCTCACCGATGCCATCGCCATCGCCCATTCCATGGGCCGCAAGGCGGTCGTCATCGAAACCGAGGAGGACGACGTGCGCGGAATCAACACCAACGCACAGCTCGCGGAGACCGAAGCCGCGCTGCAGCAGCGGCTGCGCCGAGCGGCGATGGAGGCCGGCGTCACCCTGGTCGCGCCCGAAACGGTTTTTTTGTCGGCGGACACCACGTTCGGCCGCGACGTCGTGGTGGAGCCGTTCGTGGTGTTCGGAGGCGGCGTCACCGTTGAGGACAACGCGCTGATCCGATCCTTTTCCCATCTCGACCACGCGCATGTCGGCAAGGGCGCGGTGGTCGGGCCTTATGCTCGGTTGCGTCCCGGTGCT
>DASQKJ010000118.1:0-15801 GCA_035630595.1 Methyloceanibacter sp. | reverse complement strand
ACGCGGCCAGACCGGGCAGCGGTGCGACGAGGTTGGTCGCAAGGATCGTAAACAGCACGGCGAAAATGACGCAACTTTGGATATTTCGCATAAGTGTCCCCGTAGGTCTCTGTTGTTCGCTCGATTGGGCTGCAAGTCGCTCCCAAGTCACTCAATCCCTCGCAAAAGCGCCGTGCCCGACTATATCAATGGCGTGATGACTAGCGTGCTGGGAGCGGAATTTTGTCATCTTGCCATGTGCAAGGACCTCAAGCCTGTCGCAAAAACGTGATAATCCAAGGGCAATCATGAGACAGAATCCGCTGGTCGATTCGTCGCGAAAAGCGGGGAGAAGCCATTGAGCGATCAGGCAGAACCCAGCGCCCGGGCGCTCGATCCGGGTCTCGCGGGGCGCATTGGCCAGGCGATCCTGCGGCCCTTCCGGGAGGTCGCCGCCAGGCTCAAGGCGGCGCAGTGGCTGATCGTCGCGGTCGCCGTGATCATGCTGTCGCTGGTCTTTATCGCCGGTCTGTCCAAGGCGTTCGCCCTGATCGCGCTGCTCAGTTTCGTCGTATCCGTTGTTCTCCTGCCGCGCCAAGATGCCGAGCCCGTGCCGGCGGGGACCTTGCAGCGCGGCTCGGCTGCGGCGCGTACGGCATCGGCCATGCACCTCATGGCGGACGCGCTCCCGGATCCGGTGATCGTCCTCAACCCGGCGGGTCACGTGCTGTTCTGCAATGCGCCGGCGCGCGGGCTGTTCACGTCCTTGCGCGAGGGCAGCCATATCTCCTCGGTGATCAGGACGCCGGAATTTCTCGATGCGGTCTCGGCCGCACCGGAGCGCGGACGCGCCGTCACCGTCACCTATGCCGAGCGGGTTCCGGTCGGGCGCCGGATGGCGGCGACGGTGGCTCCGCTGACGCGCGGCAGCGAGCGGGGTGGCAACATTCTTATCCTGCTCCGCGACTTGACCGAGGGTGAGCGCATCAACCAGATGCGCGCGGATTTCATCGCCAATGCCAGTCACGAATTGCGGACGCCACTTGCCTCGCTGCGCGGTTTCATCGAGACCTTACAAAGCAGCGCCAAGGGCGACCCTGGCGCGCGCGAGCGCTTCCTGCCGATCATGGCCGAGCAGGCGTCGCGCATGACGCGCCTGATCGATGCGCTGCTGTCGTTGAGCCGGGTGGAGATGAACGCGCACGTGCCGCCGTCGGACCTGGTCGACCTCAATGACGTCATCAATCATGCCAAGGATACGCTCGATCCGCTGGCACGCGAGATGGGCTTCCGTTTCGAGGCGGGACGCTTTCCACGTCCGGCGATCGTGCGCGGCGATCGCGACGAGCTGGTTCAGGTGCTGCAGAACCTGGTGCAGAACGCCTTCAAATATGGAGACCGGGGCGGGCAGGTGCGGATCGATGCCAAGCATATTCCGTCACTGGGCCGACAGGCCGGGCGGTGGGCGATCGCGGTGATGGACAACGGGCCGGGCATCGCGCCGGAGCATCTGCCGCGGCTCACCGAGCGCTTCTACCGGGTCGACGTGGCGTCGAGCCGGGAGAAGGGTGGCACCGGCTTGGGGCTCGCCATCGTCAAGCATATCTTGAACCGGCATCGGGGCGAGCTCGCCATCGCATCTAAGCCGGGCAAAGGCTCTACCTTCACGGTGATGCTCAGCGAGGCGCGCGCCAGCCACGGTGAAAAGGGCGCCCATTAGGCTAGCCGTGCGTCGGCCTTGGTTAATGGCGCGCCCTCGGCGCCGGTGGCGCGGGCCAATTATCCACAGCCGGCCCACAACAAAATCATTCATGTTCAAACAGTTAGATTGTCATAAAGCCGAATCATAGGCGTCATAAAAGGATAATTGCCGCGCTCTAGCGTGCCGGCGAGCTAGCGGCGGTGCTCGCGCTGGCAGAGGCTCAGTTTCAAGATGAAGGGAGAGCGAAGTGAACAGAATTTCCGTAATCGCGTCGGCGCTCGCCGCCGCAGCGCTTTGCACGGCCGGCCCGGCGCTGGCCCGTGATCAGATAAAGATCGTTGGTTCCTCGACGGTTTTTCCCTACACCCAGGCCGTCGCTGAGGAGTTCGGCAAGAAGACGGGCATGAAATCGCCTGTGGTCGAATCGACCGGCACCGGCGGTGGTATGAAGATCTTCTGCCAAGGCGTTGGCGAGGCCAACCCAGACCTCACGGGAGCGTCCCGTGCCATGAAGAAGTCGGAGTTCGAGCTCTGCACCAAGAACGGTGTTACCGACATCACCGAGATCCAAATCGGTTTTGACGGTCTCTCGGTTGCTCAGTCGAAGAAGGGAAAGCCCCTCGATCTGACAAAGCCGCAACTTTTCCTGGCGCTGGCTTCGGAAGTGCCCGACGGCGACAAGCTGGTACCTAATCCCTACAAGAAGTGGAGCGAGGTCGATAAGGCGCTCCCCGACGTGGTGATCACGGTCTACGGGCCTCCGCCCACCTCCGGCACGCGCGATGCGTTCGTCGAACTCGCCATGCATGAGGGCTGCAAGGCACTCGACTACTTCAAGAAGAAGAAGGGCGAGTTGGAGAAGGCTGACTACGACAAGCTGATCACCGAGAAGTGCACCCCGATGCGGCAGGACGGCCCCTTCATCGAGGCCGGCGAGAACGACAATCTCATCGTGCAGCGTATCGAGGCCGATCCCAACGCGCTGGGCATTTTCGGGTATTCGTTCCTTTATGAAAACGCGGACAAGCTTCAGGGCGTGAAGATCGCCGGCGTCGAGCCGGGCTTCGATACCATCGCCGACGGCAGCTACGGCCTTTCCCGCCCGCTGTTCCTCTACATCAAGAACGCCCACCGCAAAGTGATTCCCGGCATGAATGAACTTCTTGCCGAGTTTACGAGCAACGAAGCCATGGGTGAGGACGGCTATCTGCACGAGCGGGGTCTCGTCGTACTCTCGCCAGACCTTCTGAAGGAGATGCAGGACCGCGCCAAGAACGGCGAGAAAATGGGTGCGCCTACCTCGTAGGGGGGGCAGCCGAGTACGAACCGGTTAGACGTGGTCGTGATGACGTCACGGCCACGTCTGTGCTCTTGGGAAGCAGATCGTTGGCGCGCCTCCAATCGAGACGCGTTTCAGAGGAACAGCGGGCGACAATGATTGGCTACGTCCTGCTAGGGCTCATAGCGCTGAGCGCACTAAGTTATGTGCTCGGCCGTCGGCGGGCCATCGCCGCGGTGCAGGGCCGCGAACCGGAGCTTCATTCGCGCCCGACCTATCACGGCGCCTTTGTTGCCGCCTGGGTCGGCATTCCCTCTATCCTGCTGGTGCTCGTTTGGCTCGTGTTCCAAGGCACAGTCATTGACACGCTGCTGCTGTGGAGCTTGCCCCCCGGGACCACCGACGGGCTCGACGAAGGCCAGGTCGATCTATTGCTGAGCGAGATAAGGTCAGTCGCCGCCGGCAACGTTTTCGGCGAACCGAGCTTGGTGGTCCAGGCCGCCGCCGAGCGTTACCAAGCCTGGCAGACGATCGCCCGCTACGCCATGGTTGCCACCGCTTTCAGTGTCGCATTGTTGGGCCTGTTATTTGCTTCCCGCCGTATTAACCCGCAGTTTCGGGCGCGTCATGGCGCCGAGCGCATCCTCACGGGCCTGATGATCGCCTGTTCGTTGATCGCCATTCTCACCACGCTCGGCATCGTTCTCTCGCTTCTGTTCGAGGCCTTGCGGTTTTTCGACCGCGTGTCGCCGCTTGAGTTCTTCTTTGGCCTCAACTGGGAACCGCAGATTCCGATCCGCGAAGGTCAGGTCACGGGTGGGGGCTCGTTCGGCGCCATTCCGGTGTTCGCCGGCACGCTGCTGATTTCGCTGATTGCCATGCTGGTGGCCATTCCTATCGGACTTTTCGCCGCGATCTATCTCACCGAATACGCACATGCGAAGGTGCGTGCGACGATCAAGCCGGTGCTCGAGCTTTTGGCGGGCATTCCCACGGTGGTCTACGGCTTCTTCGCCGTTCTGACCGTGGCGCCCGCTTTGCGCGAATTCGGCGAGACGATCGGCGTGCCTATTGCCCCGAACAGCGCTCTTGCCGCGGGGGCGGTCATGGGCGTCATGATCATCCCCTTCATCTCGTCGCTATCCGACGATGCCATAGCGGCGGTGCCGCGTGCCATGCGCGACGGCTCCTACGCCATGGGCGCAACCAGGGGCGAGACCATCACCAAGGTGCTGCTCCCGGCCGCTCTGCCCGGCATCATGGGCGGTATCTTGCTCGCGGTCAGCCGGGCCATCGGCGAGACCATGATCGTGGTCATGGCCGCCGGCATCATCGCAAGCCTGACCGCCAACCCGCTCGAGCCTGTGACGACCGTGACCGTGCAGATCGTGACGCTGCTCATCGGCGATGTCGAGTTCGACAATCCGAAGACGCTCGCCGCGTTTGCGCTCGGCCTCGTGCTCTTCGTGGTCACGCTGGCGCTAAACGTGCTCGCCTTACATATCGTGCGCAAATATCGAGAGCAATATGAGTGACGCGCAGACAATAAATCGGCAGCCGCGTGCCGCCAATTGGGCGTCCGACGCGGCGCGCCGCCGCGTTCGCAGGCGCTACGCCGCCGACCGGCGACTGCAAGCCTATGGCATTATCGCCATTGCGCTTGCCGTGGGTCTCCTCGGCATCCTTGTGACCTCACTGGTTTCGACTGGCTTTCCTGCCTTCGTGCAGACCAAGGTCGACCTTGCGATCTATGTGGATCCAAGCAAGGTCGACCCTAAAGATCCTGCCAACGGCAATTTCCGTGCTCTGGTGCGCGAGGCGCTGGCGCCCTTCGTGCCCGAGGGCGCGACAGACAAGCAGAAGATCGATGTCACAAAAATTCTGACCTCCGACGCGCCCTATATCGTGCGCGACTATGTGGTCGATCATCCCGATACGGTCGGCAAGACCGTCACCCTGCCCATTGCCGTCTCCGATCCCTACGACCAGCTCCAAAAAGGCGTGATCCCGAAAGAGGTGGACGCGCTGAGCTGGAGCCAGGTCCGCTATTTCGAGCGCCTGCAGACCCGCGGCGTGGTGGCCGAGGAGGGCGGGAGGACGAGCCTCAAGCTAGAGGTCTATGTCGATCCCGCCAGGATCGCGGCTGGTCCTCCACCGAGCGGTGATTTCGCCGCGGTGGCGCGAGACAGCCTCCAGGCCTACCTACCCGATGTGCATGACACCGCGCTGTTCGCCATGCTCGCCGACGACGCCCCCGACGCTCTCGCCAATCGGGTGGCAGAAGATCCGAGCCTCATCGGCAAGACGGCACAGGTAATCTTCCCGGTCGCGAAACCCTTCGCGCAGCTTGCCAATGGCGAAAGCCCCAAGGTCCTCAATCCCCGCTTTACTTCGACCCAGATCGAGGCCTTCGACACCATGGTGGCCAAGGGCGTCGTTCACATGCCCTTCAATTGGGAGCTGTTCTTCAATGCCGACAGCCGCTTCCCCGAGCGCGCGGGTCTGGCCGGCGCGGTCACCGGGTCGTTCTACGCGCTACTAGTTTGCTTCCTGTTGAGCTTCCCGATCGGCATCGCCGCCGCCATTTATCTCGAGGAGTTCGCACCCAAGAACCGGCTCACGGACCTGATCGAAGTTAATATCAACAATCTCGCGGCCGTTCCCTCGGTGGTGTTCGGTCTTCTTGGCCTCGCCGTGTTCCTCGGTTATTTCGGACTGCCCCGCTCGGCGCCGCTCGTGGGCGGCATGGTGCTGTCCCTGATGACGCTTCCGACCATCATCATCGCCACCCGCGCCGCCCTAAAGGCAGTGCCGCCCTCCATCCGCGAGGCGGCGCTCGGAATCGGCGCCTCCAAGCACCAAGTCATTCTGCACCATGTCCTGCCGCTCGCCATGCCTGGTATCCTGACCGGGACCATCATCGGCATGGCACAGGCGCTCGGCGAGACGGCGCCGCTGCTTTTGATCGGCATGAACGCCTTCATTCCGAGCGTCGAGAGCATGGGAATCCTCGAGCCGGCGACTTCGCTGCCCACGCAGATCTACAGCTGGGCCGACAGCCCCGAGCGCGGCTTCGTTTCCCGCACTTCGGCGGCCATTCTGGTGCTGCTCGGTTTCCTCGTGGTCATGAACATTGTGGCCATTACTCTTAGGCAGATGTTCGAGCGTAAATGGTAGAGAGGGACGACGTCATGGAGGCTAATGTGGCTCGGCCAATCATCCGCGTGCAAGCGCCTGCGGCGGCACAGCTTAGCGAAGAGGTCCTGCCGTCGCATGAGCTGAAGATGACGGCCCGTGACGTCAATTTGTGGTACGGCGAGAAACAGGCGCTATTCGATGTCTCGCTCGACATCTTCGATAGCTCGGTCACCGCCCTGATCGGCCCCTCGGGCTGCGGCAAGTCCACCTTCTTGCGCTGCCTCGACCGCATGAACGACGTCATCGAAGGCGTCCGTATGACGGGCGACATCACTCTCGACGGGGAGAATATCTATGCGCCACAGGTCGACCCGGTGCAGCTGCGCGCCCGTGTCGGCATGGTGTTTCAGAAGCCTAATCCCTTCCCCAAATCCATCTTTGAGAACGTCGCCTACGGCCCGCGCATTCACGGCCTCGCAAGGTCCAAGGCCGATCTCGAGGAGATCGTGGTGAAGAGCTTGACCAGGGCCGGCCTGTTCGAGGAGGTGAAGGACCGCTTGCAGGAGTCGGGCACCGGCCTCTCCGGCGGCCAGCAGCAGCGGCTGTGTATCGCCCGTGCCATCTCCGTCAACCCCGAGGTGCTGCTTATGGACGAGCCCTGCTCGGCGCTCGACCCGATCGCCACGGCGCGTATCGAGACCTTGATGGACGAGCTAAGGAAGAGTCTTTGCATCGTCATCGTTACCCATTCGATGCAGCAGGCGGCGCGCGTTTCGCAGCGAACGGCCTTCTTCCATCTCGGCAAGCTGGTCGAGGTGGGCGACACCACCAAGATGTTCACCAACCCGACCGACGTCCGCACGCAAGATTACGTCACCGGCCGCTTCGGCTAAGCGGACCGCACCAGGAGACTAAAGCGCGATGGAGCAACACGAACACATCGTCAGGTCCTACGAGGAGGAGCTTTCCCTCCTGAACAACAAGATTGCCAAGATGGGCGGCCTTGCCGAGCAGGTGCTCGGGCAGTCCTTCGAGGCGCTCGACCGGCGCGATCCGGAGCTTGCCGCAGCCACCATCAAGAAGGACGAGGAGATCGATGCGCTGGAGCGTGAGATCGAGGAGCAGGCGGTGCTGATGATCGCACGGCGTCAGCCGATGGCCTACGATTTGCGCCAGATCATGGCCGCGCTGCGCATCTCCAACGATCTGGAGCGCATCGGCGATCTCGGCAAGAACATCGCCAAGCGCGCTGTCGCGGTGGTGAGCGAGCAGCAGCCGAAGCAGCTGATGCTTGGCCTGAAGCATATGGGCGAGCTGTCGCTGGGCCAGCTGAAAGAAGTGCTCGATGCCTTCATCGAGCGCGACGCCGACCGGGCGCTCAAGGTTTGGTACAAGGACGAAGAGATCGACGCCATGTACAACTCGATCTTCCGCGAGTTGCTCACCTACATGATGGAGGATCCGCGCAATATCGGGCTCTGCACCCATCTTCTGTTCGGCGCCAAGAACATCGAGCGTATCGGCGACCACGCCACCAATATCGCCGAGACCGTGTACTACCTGGTGCACGGCTCGGCGATCACCGATCAGCGCCCAAAGGGCGACACCACGAGCTCGACACCGGTCGCGCTGAAGCGGTCGGCGGGCTGACCTCATGCTTGAGATGAACGCCATGAGCCCTGGAGCCAAAGTCTTGGTGGTGGAGGACGAGGAGCCGCTGGCCCTTCTCCTTCGCTACAATCTCGAGGCGGAAGGCTATTCCGTCGATGTCGTGCACCGCGGCGACGAGGCCGAGATGGCCATCGCCGAGAGCTCGCCCGACCTGATCGTGCTGGACTGGATGCTGCCGGGGATTTCCGGGCTTGAACTCTGCCGGCGCCTGCGGGTCGGCAAGGATAGCCGCACCATCCCCATCATTCTGCTGACGGCTCGCAGCGAGGAGAGCGACCGCGTCAGGGGGCTTACCACCGGCGCCGACGATTATGTGGTGAAGCCGTTCTCGCTGCCCGAGCTGATGGCGCGGGTGCGCGCGATCCTGCGGCGGACGCATCCGGAGCGCATCGCCTCGGTGTTGAGCGTCGGCGACGTCGAGCTGGACCGCGAGTCGCATCGGGTGACGCGCAACGGCAGGCTGGTGCATCTCGGACCCACCGAGTTTCGACTACTTGAGTTCCTAATGCAAAGCCCCGGCCGGGTGTTCAGCCGCGCGCAGCTGCTCGACGGCGTGTGGGGCCGCAATGTCTATGTCGACGAGCGCACGGTCGATGTGCATATCGGGCGGCTGCGCAAGGCGATGATGCGCGGGCCGGAGACCGATCCCGTGCGCACCGTGCGCGGCGCGGGCTACGCCTTCTCCGACAAGCTCGAAGAGACCGCCTGATCGCAGTCAAAACTTAAGAGGCGCCGAGCGGGCGCCTCTTTGTCGTTCTGCCGCATTTGAGCGCCGGCTGAACCTAGCCGGTGGCGAAGCGCTTCTCGCGGCGCCTTGCCTGCACCGGCTGATAGGCCATGCGTGCATGATGCTCGCAGTAGGGCAAGCTGCCGCATTTCTTCCGGCCGCAGAAATGAAACTCGGGATCGCCGGGATCGCCGATCGGCCAGCGGCACATCGGTTCCTTCAACGTCATGATGCTCGCCCGCTCATGGAGCGGGATAACCAGCTCCTGGAGCGGCTGGGGCGCCAGATCAGCCTCCATTTCGAATTGAGGCTTGAGCGCCGTCGCGCCGCGCGTCCCGAATATCAGCGACGGCGTGCGGTTGGCGCGCGGCACCACATTTGTACGCCGCGGCCGCGGGCTCGACGAGCGCGAGCTCGTCGCCCGGCCCGACAGCCCAAGCCGGTGCACCTTGCCGATCACCGCGTTGCGCGTCACACCGCCCAGACGAGCGGCGATTTGACTCGCACTTAAGCCCTCGGCCCAGAGTTTCTTCAGCAGTTCAACCCTCTCGTCAGTCCAAGCCATGGTTTGGCCTCCTCGAATTGGACTCAGAATCCCCCCGTCTGCCTAGAGACGGCTTTGAAAACTCAGAAATTACTGCTGGGAGTGACCGCCCGGGCGCACGCAGCACCCACGACATCTTGTAGCCGAGCGGTAATACGCTACTATATCCGCTAGAACCCGGCAAGCGTCCGCCACGCTTGTTGAGTCCGTTTTCCACCGGAACCGGGAGGAGTCTGCCACTTCTTCGGCAAGAACACAAATCGCTGCGTGGACGGAAACGTGGACGAGCGTTGGATAAGCGCTTGATGTGCCCTGATTGACACGCCGCAAGTGGGGACCTAATGCTCTGAGATTGCTCGCTGCCGCCGATCGGCGGCAGTTTTTGTTTCAGGGACAGCGAAACTTCGATGCCGGCCCTTCTTCCGACCTATGCCCGCAGCGAGCTTTCCTTCGCGCGCGGGGAAGGCGCCTATCTTTTCACCGCCGAAGGCGAGCGCTATCTGGACTTTGCCAGCGGTGTCGCCGTGACCGCACTCGGGCACGCGCATCCGCATCTCGTCGCCGCGCTGACCGAGCAGGCGAAGCAGCTTTGGCACGTCTCGAACCTGCATCGCATCCCGGAGCAGGAACGGCTGGCGGCAAGACTTTGCGCCGCGAGCTTTGCCGACATGGCGTTCTTCGCCAATTCGGGCGCGGAAGCCGTCGAGTGCTCAATCAAGGCCGCGCGGCGCTATCATTTCAAGAACGGCGCGCCGGAGCGCTACCGGTTGATCACCTTCGAAGGCGCCTTTCATGGCAGGACGCTGGCGACCATCGCTGCGGGCGGTCAGGCGAAGCATTTGGAGGGCTTCGGGCCGCCGGTCGTGGGCTTCGACCAGGTCGCGGGCTTCGACATCGACGCGGTCGAGGCCGCGATCGGGGGAGAGACCGCCGGCATCCTGATCGAACCGATCATGGGCGAGGGCGGCATGCGCGAGGTCCCCTGGCGCTTCCTGCAGGATTTGAGGGCGTTGGCGGACGATAAAGAGATTCTTCTTCTGCTCGATGAGGTGCAGACCGGCATGGGCCGCACCGGCAAGCTGTTCGCGCATCATTGGGCCGGCATCGCCCCCGACATCATGGCGACGGCCAAAGGCCTCGGCGGCGGCTTCCCGGTCGGCGCCTGCCTCACCTCCGAGGCGGTCGGCTCGGCCATGACCGCGGGCAGCCACGGCTCGACCTTCGGCGGCAACCCGCTCGCCATGGCGGTCGGCAACGCCGTGCTCGACGTGGTGCTTGAGGAGGGCTTTCTCGATCATGTCGCAAAGATGGGGCTAAGGTTGAAGCAGCGGCTCGCCGCGCTCAAGGACGAGCACGGCGACGTCATCGAGGATTTGCGCGGGCAGGGGCTCATGCTCGGATTGAAATGCAAGCTGCCGAACCAGAAGCTGCTCGAGGCGCTGCGGGCCGAGAAAATGCTGACGGTGCAGGCCGGCGATAATGTCGTGCGGCTTCTGCCGCCGCTGATCGTGGGCGAGGCGGAGATCGACCTGGCCGGCACGAAGCTCGATGCCGCTTGCGTCGCGCTGAAGACCGGCGCAGCCGCGCGCGCTTAGCACATTACTGGCCAGCAGCCATGTCCCCTAAGCACTTCCTCGATATCGCCGCACTGGACCGCAAGGAGCTTCGCGCCATCATCGACACGGCCGTGGCGATGAAGCGCAAAGGGCGGGTGCCGAAGAGCCTGCGGCTCAGCCGCGGCGCGGTGCTCGCCATGATCTTCGAGAAGCCCTCGACGCGCACGCGCGTCTCCTTCGAGGTTGCGATGCATCAGCTCGGCGGCGACTCGGTGGTGCTCGACCCGCAGGATATGCAGCTCGGGCGCGGCGAGACCTTGGCAGACACCGCGCGCGCTCTCTCCCGCTATGTCGACGCCATCATGCTGCGTACCGGGCCGCATGAGACACTGACTGAGCTCGCCGCCAACGCCACCGTGCCGGTGATCAACGGGCTGACCTGCCGATCGCATCCCTGCCAGGTGATGGCCGACGTGATGACCTTCGAGGAGCTGAAAGGGCCGATCAAGGGCCGCATAATCGCCTGGATTGGCGACGCCAATAACGTGGCCACGTCCTGGGTGCATGCCGCCGCGCGCTTCGGCTGCAAGCTCAGGATTGCCGCGCCGAGGGCGTTCGGTCCTTCGCCGGCGCTGCTCGATTGGGCAAGAGAGCAGGGCGCCGAGATCGATCTCGGCGACGATCCGCTCGCGGCGGCGCGCGGGGCCGATTGCGTGATCACCGATGTCTGGGTGTCGATGGGCGACAATGACAAGAAGAAGCGAGAGGACGCGCTGCGCCCGTTCCAGGTCGACAGCAACGTGATGTCGCAGGCGGCGAAGGACGCAATCTTCATGCATTGCCTGCCGGCGCATCGCGGCGACGAGGTGACGGCCGAGGTGATCGACGGCCCGCAATCCGCCGTGTGGGACGAGGCCGAGAACCGTCTGCATGTGCAGAAGGCGATCCTGTCCTGGTGCCTCGGCGCGAGCCCGGCCGCCAAGGGGCGCCAGGCAAGTAAAAGCCGCGCAGCACGCACGAAATCGCGCGGAGCGACATGATGACGGACTATGCGCCGGAAGCGCGCATCAAGCTCAACATCCCGGAGGATGATCTCATCCTGCCGTTCCACGCGGAGCAGGCCGATGTCTCGGGCCGGCTGGTCAAGCTCGGACCGGTGGTCGACACGATCCTGTCGCGCCACGACTATCCGGAAGCCGTGTCGCAACTTCTCGGCGAGGCTGTGGCGCTGACGGCGCTGCTCGGGGCGGCGCTCAAATTCGAAGGCAAGTTCATACTTCAGGCCTCGACCGATGGGCCGGTCGATCTCCTGGTCGCCGACTATCAGGTGCCGGGCGGCTTGCGCGGCTATGCGCGCTTCTCGCAGGAACGGCTCGACGCGCTGCCGCCCGATGGACGGCTCTTGGGCGAGGGCCACCTCGCCATGACGATCGACCGGGGCTCCGACACCGAGCGCTATCAGGGCGTCGTCCCGCTCGAAGGCGAAAGCCTCACCGAGGCGGCAGACACTTATTTCCGTCAGTCGGAGCAGCTCCCCACATTCATCCGGCTTGCCGTGGCGCGGCACTATCGGGCAGGCAGCGGCGGCGCGCGCCCCTGGACTTGGCGGGCCGGTGGGCTGCTCGTGCAGAAACTCACCCGCGAGGGCGGGCGCGGCGGCGCGCGGGCGGCGGCTTTTGCCGAGGAGGACTGGACGCGCGCCAAGGCGCTCGCCGAGACGGTCGAGGATCACGAGCTGCTCGATCCCATGCTGCCACCGGACCGGCTGCTTTACCGGCTGTTCCATGAAGAGCAGGTGCGCGCTTTTCAGGCTATCCCGCTGGAAAGCCATTGCAGCTGCTCACAGGCGCGGGTGGAGGAACTGCTGCGGCGCTTCTCGGCGGAGGATTTGGCCGAGATGGTGATGGACGGCGAAGTGTGGGTAACGTGTGAGTTCTGCAACAGCCGCTATCGCTTCGACCCCGCCTCGTTCGCGGACGCTTAGCCACGCGGGACGCCGAGCCGTCGAGTGAGGACGATTGGGACACTCTGCTTTAAGCCGCGACGAACCGCCTCAATTGAGCGGGCGATCAATGCTAGGTTGCTCCCGGAGACCGGCACAGCCAGATACCTCTCCCTAGCGGTACTCTGGCACCCGCCCTCCGCTGAGCGTTCTGGGTAAGAAGCCCCCTTCATTTTGGTGGGGGCTTTTTCTTGTTGGAGCCTTGCTTCTATGCTCCGCGGGTATGTCGGTTAGGTGCTGAGTCTGTCGGCCAGGCCTTCGAGGAAGGCCGTGCAGGCTTCGAGCTGGTCGAGGCTCACATATTCGTCCGCCGCATGCGCTTGCGCGATATTGCCCGGACCGCAAATCACTGCAGGACAGCCCGCCAGCTCGAACAGCCCGGCCTCGGTGGTGTAGGGCACGGCATGGGTCTCGTCCTCGCCGGTGAGCTGAAGCGCAAGCGCGACGGCCGCCGATCCTGGCGCTGCCACGAAGGCCGGCACCGAGCCTTGGGTCGCGGTGTCGATCGCGGCCTCCTCGGTCGCCCGCCTCAGCCGCGGCAGCACTGTCGTCGCGGCATAGGCGGCGAGATCGCACGGCACCTCCGCGGGCGGGGCGGACGGCAGGCTGCGCACATGCCACTGAAACTCGCAATGCTTCGGCACGATGTTCGGCGCCGTGCCACCCTTGACGGTGCCGACCGAAACCGTGGAGTAGGGCGGCTCGAAGCGAGGGTCGTTCTGTCGCGCGGCGATATCGGCGCCGAGCCGTTCGAGCTCGAGGATCAGTTCCGCCGCCGCGGCGATGGCATTGGCCCCGAGCTCGGGCATGCTCGAATGCGCCTCGCGGCCGGTGACGCGCGTGCGATAGGAGTCGATGCGCTTATGCGCGTCGATCACCCGCATGAAGGTGGGCTCGCCGACAATGACGGCGCGCGGCCGCGGCAGTTCGCGGCCGAGCCGCGCGAGCAGCGGTCGCACCCCGGTGCAGCCCACTTCCTCGTCATAGGAAATGATGATGTGGATCGGCTCGTTGAGCTGGCGCGACTTGAACAGCGGCACGGCGCCGAGCACGCAGGCGAGGAAGCCCTTCATGTCGCAAGCGCCGCGGCCATAGAGCCTGCCATCGCGCAGCGTCAGGGTGAAAGGGTCCGAGATCCAGCGCTGCCCCTCGACCGGCACGCAGTCACTATGGCCGGAGAGCCCGACGCCGCCTTGGCCCGCAGGGCCGATAGTGGCGAACAGATCGGCCTTGTCGCCGTCAGAGGAGAGCACGCGCGTCGACGGGATACCGTGGGCGTTGAGGTAGTCCTCGACGAAGGCGATCAGCGGCAGATTCGACTTGGCGCTAGTCGTGTCGAAGCCAACCAGCGTGGCCAGCAGCTCTCTCACGCTGCTCGCGCGCGAGGAGAGAGCAGGCTTGGTCTGCAGTCCGGCCGTCATGCCGTGGGGAAACGCGCAGCGGAGCGGGCACGGGCCTTGATCGCCTCGACCTCGCGGTCGCGAGGGGCGGCGGCTGTAACCAATGAGTCGATCAACTCGCGCGCCGCGAGGGAGACCTTGTGCACCGCCCGGTCGAACGCGGCTTGATTTGCTTGGGACGGTCGCGTGAAGCCGCTCAGCTTGCGCACGAATTGCAGCGAGGACAGATAGATTTCCTCGTCGGTGGCGGGCGGGTCGAAATTAGAGAGGGTCTTGATGTTCCGGCACATGATCGTCCTCACTCGAATGCCTGGAGTTCACGGCAAGGTGACATAGGGGTTCGGCACGAGCAAGGCGGCTACTTGGCGGCGGAAAGCGCCTGGTCGAGGTCGGCCACGAGGTCGTCCACATCTTCGAGCCCAACCGAAAGCCTTACGCTATTGTCGAAAATGCCGAGCTCGGCGCGCGTTTCCGGTGAGAGCCGCTGGTGGGTGGTCGTCGCCGGATGAGTCACTAGGCTCTTGGCGTCGCCGAGATTGTTGCTGATCTGGAAGATCTCCAGCGCGTTCATGAAGCGGAACGCCGCGTCCTTGCCGCCTTTCACTTCCAGCGCAACCAGCGGTCCGCCCCCCGCCATCTGCCGCTTGGCAAGCGCGGCCTGAGGATGGTCGGCGCGGCCGGGATAGAAGACGCGCGCCACTTGCTTGCGGTCGGCGAGGAAATCGGCGATGGCGGCGGCTGAGGCGCATTGCCGCTCGACCCGCACCGGCAGGGTTTCGAGCCCCTTGAGCAGGACCCAGCCATTGAACGGGCTAAGCGACGGGCCGGTATGCTTCAGGTAGTTGTGCAGCTTCTCCTCGATGAACTCCTTCGGCCCGAGCACGACGCCGCCAAGGCAACGCCCCTGTCCGTCAATATGCTTGGTCGCCGAATAGACCACGATGTCGGCGCCGAGCTTCATCGGCCGCTGGAGCAGCGGCGTGGCGAATACGTTGTCGACCACCACCAGCGCGTCGGCCTTGTGCGCGATCTTCGCGACGGCTTGGATATCGACCAACTCCAGCACCGGATTGGTCGGCGTCTCGAAGAAGAAGGCGCGCGTGTTCGGCCGGACCGCGGCCTCCCAGGCCTGGAGATCGCGCCCGTCGACGAGCGTCGCCTCGATGCCGTAGCGCGGCAGCAGATCCTCAATGATGTAGCGGCAGCTTCCGAATAGAGCGCGCGCCGAGACAACGTGATCGCCGGTCTTCAAATGGCACAGCAGCGAAGCGGCGACGGCGGCCATGCCGCTCGACGTGCCGCGCGCGGCGGGCGCACCCTCCAGCGCGCACATGCGCGCCTCGAACATGGCGACGGTCGGATTGGCATAGCGGCTATAGACGAAGCCTTCCTCGTCGCCTTTGAAGCGGGCTTCGGCCTGCTCGGCGCTTGCATAGACATAACCCGAGTTGAGGAAAATGGCCTCGGAGGTCTCGCCGAACTGGCTGCGGAGCGTGCCTTCATGCACGAGCTTGGTGGCGGGACGCCAGGCGGCCCTCGTCTTCTTGGTATCCTTGCTTCCGGCCATGGAACGCTCCTTCAATCCACTTACAGCCGGCCGCAACAAAAAACCCGGACTTTGGCTGCCGCCAAATGACCGGGATCGGCTTCAATCGCCTCGCACGGCCTTTTAGCGACTTGTTTAACGTGGCTGCAAGCCGGCCGGCCAAATCACCACGTGGCACATTAATGCCCCCGCCGAACCGTCCGCGTCAAGCCTCGGCCAGGCTCAATTGGCCGAGACGGCAAACAGAAAGGCAATGA
>DASQKJ010000117.1:0-9511 GCA_035630595.1 Methyloceanibacter sp. | reverse complement strand
AATCCGGGGTGGACAGCTCGGCCTCGCCGCGCGCCTTGCGCACCGCGTTCACCGCCGTGCGCAGGAAGGTCATCGTGGCCACGCCGGGAATTTCCATCGGGTACTGGAAGGCCAGGAACACGCCGGCGGCGGCGCGCTCGGACGGGTGCATTTCGAGCAGGTCCTCGCCCTTCCAGGTGACCGTGCCTTCGGTGACCTCGTAGTCCTCCTTGCCCGCAAGCACATATGCGAGCGTGGACTTGCCGGAGCCGTTCGGCCCCATGATGGCGTGCACCTCGCCGGCGGCCAGCGTCAGGTCCAGACCTTTGAGGATCTCGCGGCCATCGACATTGACGTGCAAATTCTTGATCTCAAGCATTACGACTTCTTCCCAACTGTCTGATGCTGACTCTGTTTCCGGCGCCGCGGCCTGAACCAAAAGTTCGTGCTGCCCTCTTTGCCCATCACCCCACGCTTCCTTCCAGCGAGATGCCGATCAGCTTCTGCGTCTCGGCCATGAACTCCATGGGAAGCTGCTGCAGCACGTCGCGCACGAAGCCGTTGACGATCAGCGCCACCGCCT
This sequence comes from Methyloceanibacter sp., assembly GCA_035630595.1. Classification (GTDB taxonomy): domain Bacteria; phylum Pseudomonadota; class Alphaproteobacteria; order Rhizobiales; family Methyloligellaceae; genus Methyloceanibacter. The sequence goes on along the minus strand of DASQKJ010000117.1, from coordinate 8,949 downwards.
CCTCGGCCGAAAGTCCGCGGGAGAGGCAATAGAACAGCTGATCGTCGGAAATCTTGGAGGTCGTCGCCTCGTGCTCGAAGGTGGCCGACGCGTTCTTCGCCTCGATATAGGGCACGGTATGCGCGCCGCATTTGTCGCCGATCAGCAGCGAGTCGCAATTGGTGAAGTTGCGGGCATTGGTCGCCCGGCGATGCGCCGAGACCAGCCCGCGATAGGTGTTGTTGGAGCGTCCGGCAGCAATGCCCTTGGAGATGATCCGGCTCGACGTGTCCTTGCCCAGATGGATCATCTTGGTGCCGGAATCGACCTGCTGATAGCCGTTGGAGATGGCGATCGAGTAGAACTCGCCTCTGCTGCCGTCGCCGCGCAGGATGCAGGACGGGTACTTCCAGGTGATGGCCGAGCCGGTCTCGACCTGGGTCCAGGAGATTTTGGAGTGGTGCCCGCGGCAATCGCCGCGCTTGGTGACGAAATTGTAGATGCCGCCCTTGCCCTGCTTGTCGCCGGGATACCAGTTCTGCACCGTGGAATATTTGATCTCGGCGTCATCGAGCGCGACCAACTCGACCACGGCGGCGTGAAGCTGGTTCTCGTCGCGCATCGGCGCGGTACAGCCTTCGAGATAGCTCACATAGGAGCCCTTGTCGGCGATAATGAGAGTGCGCTCGAACTGGCCAGTTTGCTCCGCATTGATGCGGAAATAGGTGGAGAGCTCCATCGGGCAGCGCACGCCTGGCGGCACATAGACGAATGAGCCGTCGGAGAACACCGCCGAGTTGAGGGTTGCGTAGAAATTGTCGGTGATCGGCACCACGGAGCCCAGATATTTGCGCACGAGCTCCGGATGGGTTTTCACCGCTTCGGACACCGAGGAGAAGATCACGCCGGCCTTGGCCAACTCCTCCTTGAAGGTGGTGACCACCGACACAGAATCGAACACGGCATCGACCGCGACCCGGCCTTCCTGGCGTGCGCCCTCGACGCCCGCGAGCAGCTTCTGCTCGGAAAGCGGAATGCCGAGGCGCTCATAGGTGCGCAGCAGTTCGGGGTCGACCTCTGCGAGGCTCTTCGGCCCCTCAGTGCTCTTCGGCGCCGAGTAATAATAAAGGTCCTGGAAATCGATCTTGGGGTGAACGACGTTCGCCCAGGTCGGCTCCTGCATGGTAAGCCAACGGCGATAGGCTTCCAGCCGCCACTCGAGCAGCCAGTCGGGCTCACCCTTCTTGGCCGAGATGAAGCGGACGGTCTCCTCGTTCAGGCCCTTGGGAGCCCGCACCGACTCGATGTCGGTGGTGAAGCCGTATTTGTATTTGTCGACGTCGATCTCTTTGACGCGAGCGACGGTCTCTTGCACGGCTGGCATGGTCTACTCCAAATCCTCATCCTTGCTTGAGCATGACCTTCGCGGATCATGCACTGACGACCTTAAGCCGCCACCCTCGGCCTTAGCCGCGCGATCAGCTCGGCGAAAGCCTTCAGGAAATTGTCGATATCGTCACGCCTGGTCGCAAATCCAAGGCTCACCCGGATCGCGCCCTGCGCCAACTCGTCCGCCACGCCCATAGCGCTCAGCACATGCGAGGCCTCGACCTTGCCGGACGAGCAGGCGCTGCCGGAGCTCACGGCGATCCCCGCCAGATCGAGCCCGATCACCAAGGTCTCGGCCTTGACCCCCAGCACCGCGATGCAGCTCGTGTTGGGCAGCCGCTCGACATTCGCCGAAAGCACCGTAGCACCTGGCGCAATCGCCAAAGCGCCGCTTTCCAGCTCGTCTCTCAACCGGGCGACCTCGCCAATGTTCTTAAGCTCGGCGGCGGCAAGCTTGGCCGCAACGCCGAAGCCGACGATCCCAGCGACATTCTCCGTGCCTGCGCGTCTGCGCCGCTCCTGGCCGCCGCCTTTGATGAGAGGCTCGACCGATGCGCCGTTGCCGAGCAACAGGGCGCCGGCGCCCTTCGGTCCGCCGATCTTGTGCGCGGAGAGGCTCAGCATGTCGGCGCCGAGCGCGGCGATTTCGAGCTTGATTCGCCCCGCTGCCTGAACCGCATCGGTGTGAAGCAGCCCGCCGGCGCTGTGGACGATCTTTGCAGTTTCCGCAACCGGCTGAATGGCACCGGTCTCGTTGTTGGCGGCCATCACCGAAACCAGCGGCCGCCAACCTCCTAAATGGTGTTTCGCAAGCTCCCTCGCAAGCATTTCGAGGTCGATCACTCCGTCGGAGGTCACGGCAATCCGCGTCGTGGTCTCGGGATAGAACCTTCCGCCCGCGAGCACCGAAGGATGCTCTACCGCCGACACATAGCAATGCCACGCACTGCCAGTCGGCGAGGCGAGTGCCAGCGCGTTCGCCTCGGTGCCGCCACTGGTGAAGATCACGTCCTCCGGTCGCGCGCCGACCAGAGCCGCCACGTCAGTTCGCGCCGCTTCGATCGCCGCGCGCGCCGCGCGTCCCTCGGCATGGACCGAGAAGGGATTGCCACAAAGCGAGAGCGCCTCGCCCATCGCCTCGCGCACTTCGGGCCGGAGCGGCGCGGCGGCGTTATAGTCGAGATAGGAGCGCTGGTTCATGTTCTAACAAAGCTCGCGGCCCATTGCCGCCGGTTAACGCTTGCACGAGCCCCCGTAGCGCGTGCTATGAAGCGCGGCCCGCGCCGCCCCAAGTGCCCAGCTGTCCCGGAGCGGCCTTGTTTGGAACAATTCTAATCTTCAATTGTATAGGTTTCCAGGGCGGCAGAGTCAAGTTTTGCTGCGGCGGCCCGCGCACCCCATCTTGGTTGTGCGAAAGCCACCCATAGCCAGTCTCCCGTAACGTAACGCGTGTCGAGGCCAGTCATTCATGCCTGAAGTGAATATCAGCGGTCCCGCCGGTCGGATTGAGGCCCGCTATCATCACGAGCGCGGCCCGAACGCCCCGGTAGCCCTCATCCTCCACCCCCACCCGCAATTCGGCGGCACCATGAATAATCAGGTGGTCTACCACCTGTATTACGCGTTCCAGAAACGCGGCTTCTCGGTGTTGCGCTTCAATTTTCGGGGCGTGGGCCGAAGCGAGGGGCTGTTCGACAACGGTCCCGGCGAACTCGCGGACGCCGCCACCGCGCTCGACTGGCTCCAAGCCTATAATGCCGACGCGCAGACCTGCTGGATTGCCGGCGTCTCGTTCGGGGCGTGGATCGCCATGCAGCTCCTGATGCGGCGTCCCGAGCTCGAGGGCTTCATCTCCGTGGCTCCCCCCGCCAATCTCTATGACTTTACGTTCCTCGCCCCCTGCCCGTCCTCAGGCCTGATGGTCAACGGCGCCAAAGATCGAGTCGTGCCAACGGAATCCGTGCGCGGGCTCGTCGACCGTCTCAAGACGCAAAAGGGCATCGTGATCGACCATTCCACCGTGCCGGACGCCAACCATTTCTTCGAGAGCCGCATGGACGGCTTGATGGAGGTGGTCGACGGCTATCTCGACAAGCGCCTCGGCAAGGGCAAGAAGCGCAGAGAGAGCGCCGCCTAGGCTCCCCGGCCCGTCATGGCCGGGCGCGTCCCGGCTATCCACGATTTAAATTTGCAGCGTGGGCGAAAGTCGTGGATGCCCGGCACTTCGGCCGGGCATGACGAATCTTTGGTATTCGTTGAATTCCTGATACAGGCTCTGCGAAACGTGAAACTTCGGTCGGGTACGACCCATGAGCGGCACGGTGAAATCCGATTTCCTGCACGAACTTGAATCCCGCGGCTACGTCCACCAGGCGACGGACCCGGCGGGGCTGAACCGGCTCGCGCGCAGCGAAGGCCTGACCGGTTATATCGGCTTCGACTGCACCGCACCCTCCCTGCATGTCGGCAACCTCGTCAGCATCATGATGCTGCGCAAGCTGCAGCAGGCCGGCCACCGGCCAATCGTGCTGATCGGCGGCGGCACCACCAAGGTCGGCGACCCCTCCGGCAAGGACGAGGCACGCAAGCTCTTGAGCGACGCGGAGATCGCTTCGAACATTGCCGGCATCGAGCGCGTGTTTACGAAATTTCTGAGCTTCGGCCAGGGCGCGACCGATGCGCTAATGGTCAACAATGCCGACTGGCTCGATCGGCTCAACTATATCGATTTCCTGCGCGACTATGGCCGGCACTTTAGCGTCAACCGCATGCTGACCTACGATTCGGTGAAGCTCCGGCTGGAGCGCGAACAGCCCTTAAGCTTCATCGAGTTTAACTATATGGTGTTGCAGGCTTACGACTTCGTCGAACTCTACCGGCGCCATAGCTGCCGCTTGCAGCTGGGCGGATCGGACCAGTGGGGCAATATCGTGAGCGGCATCGAACTTGGCCGGCGCAGCGACGGGATCGAGCTGTTCGGGGTCACGTCGCCGCTGCTTACCACGGGCGCCGGCGCGAAGATGGGCAAGACCGCCCAAGGGGCCATCTGGCTCAACCCGGCCATGCTCTCCTCCTACGATTATTGGCAATATTGGCGGAACAGCGAGGACGCCGACGTCGAGCGCTTCCTCAAGCTGTTTACCGAGCTTCCCCTCAAGGAGATCGCCAAGCTTGCCCGGCTCGCGGGCGCGGAGTTGAACGAGGCGAAGAAGATTCTCGCCACCGAGGCCACCGCTTTGGTCCATGGCCGCGATGCAGCCGATCGCGCGGCCGAGACGGCGCGGGCAACCTTCGAGCAGGGCGTGACTGCGGCCAGCCTACCGACCGTCGAAATCAGCCGCGCCGACCTCGAAAAGGGCGTCGGCGTGCTCAATGCGAGCCTGCTGGCGGGGTTCGTCCAGTCCACCGGCGAAGCGCGACGTCAGATCAAGGGCGGCGGGTTGAAGGTGAATGACGAGGCCGTTGCCGACGACCGCCGGCTGCTGACGCTCTCGGATCTGACCGAGGACGGAGTGATCAAGCTCTCGCTCGGCAAGAAGCGGCACGTCTTGATCCGGCCGGCGTGAGTTCGCCGCCCTCGGCGACGCTCGCCTTATTGGCCAGGCAGTGTGTAGGACGAAGGCGCGTTCGCGGCGCCCGGCTCCGGAACCGACCCCGTGAACTCGAAGATCTGCCGGAAGATGCCGGGCGTCATCACCGACATGGGATTGACCAGAACCTGGGGTCCGTCGAGCTTGCCCTTGATGGCGAAGGTGATGCCGACGACCCCCTCTCCCTGCCGGCCGACCAGCACCCGGCCGAGAATGGGGATCGCTCCCAGCGCGGAGTTCAAGCCGTAAAGCGGCACATAAGTGCCGCCGAGATCGACGGTTTGCGCCTTGAAGTCCACCGAGCCACGCATGGTGGCGCCGAGCATCGGTCCGTTCATATAGGCGTCCTTGAGCCGGAACTTGCCGGCGCCCACCGAGAAAGGCGCGCGCAATTGATTGAAGGCGATACGTTGCCGGACCACCTGCTGCTTGCGGTCGCCCAGGATCGCGGCCGAATTCGGATCGGTGAGCACGTCGTTTACCACCGAATCGCCGAGCACGACGAAATCGCGCGCCCAGAGCGTGCCCGACTTGGCGCCAGGCTCCCCGGCATCGAGATTGACCTGGAGCGACGCCTCACCGCCTTCGATGCTGGGGTAGAACCCGACCAGGCGAAATGCCGCGCCCGCGTTGCGCGCTTCAGCCTTGATCAGCCGCGCTCCCCTGCCCGCCTCCAGCGTGACCGCTACGGGCGCGTTGCCGGCCAGTTCGCCCTTGGCGTCGAGTGCAACCAGTTGGCCGTTGCGCTTCTGCATGGTGACTTCGACGTTCTTGACCGTCGTATCGTAAAAGCCCGTGACCGTGCCGACCCGGGCGGTCAGATCGACGCCGAAGGGATCAGCCGGCTCCACCGAACCGTCGAACTGCCCGGCTGAGAACAAAGATTGGAAGAACTGCCGGCCGTCGAAGCTCGGTCCGTCCGCCTTGATGTCGAGGACCTGGTCGTTGCGAACGGTGGCACTGATCTCGACATGGGTCTGGCTATTGACCGAGAAGTCGGAGAAGTAGAACTCCTTCAGGCTCTGCTCAGGGTCGAGCGCGATGCCGCCCTGAATATCGATGTCGTCGCCGTGGATCCTGAGATTCTCGAGATTGGTCGAACCGTCTGGCTTGGTTACGATGTCGAGCCGCACGGTTGCAGCGTGGCCGGCCGGCTTGGTCCAGCCGACGGCGCCGAAAAGCAGTTGCGCCCCGGTGAGATCGGCTTGCAGGTTCATCGCGGGTGGCGCCCCGCCGCCAAGCCGCGCGACCTCCAGCGTCACCGGCGTCGGCCCCCGCACCAGATGGTTGATCTTCATGCCGAGCCGTTCGCGCGCTGACGCATCGAGATTTGCGGTCACGCGGATCGGCGGCTGGCGTTCGTCGGGTACGCGGAAGATGCGCTGCCAGGCGAGTTCCGCCGGAACGCCCTTGATGCTGATCTGGCCCTTGGCTTCGACCGACTGCTCGGTGACGTTCAGGTCGAGCGCGCCGCCCGAAATGTCCATGCTCCCAACCAGGTTCGTGGCAATGGCATCGTTGAGTCGCGCCGCGCCCCTGATCTTGATCTGATCGAGTTCCAGGTTGGCCAGGAGCGGCATCGAGAGCGTGAAGGCGCCCTCCGCCGTACCACCCAGGAAATCAGGCTTTAAGCCGACGCTTTCGATATAGCCAAGAGGCTGGTGGTCGAGCAGTTCGAGCACCGTGGGCGTGCTGCTGGCCGCGTGGTAGGTGATCTCGCCCTGCTGCGGGTCCGATCGGAGATCCGGAATGAAGAAGCGGCCTTGTCCCAAGGCGATCTCCTGCCGCGACGGCAAGGCGATCTTGCCTTGGGGAATGTCGACCGCGAATTCCACGCCCGCTATGGTCATCTTAACCGGCCCCGTGAGGACCGGCGGCATTTTCTCAATATAGACGATGCTCATGCCGGACAGATTGAGCTCGACCTTTACCGCGTCGGGTGGGATGTCCTCCCCGGCCTTGAGCTTGGCGAGATCGCCCGGGCCCAGATTCACGCTGAACGTTCCACCAAGCACCTGACCGCCGGCGACCCGCTGCAGCACCCAGTCGCGCGCCTTGCCGGCAAGGAATTTTGGCCAGAAGCGTTTCAAGGTGTCGACCGGCATCGGGCTTACCTCGCCGGCCAGGTGGACCGCATCGGCGTCGGGCGCATCGACGAAGTCTCCAGACAGCGCAATCGAGGCATCACCCGACCGAATGGCAAGGCGCGAGAGCGTCACGCGTCCCTCTTGTGGCACGTAGCTGCCGGTGGCCTGCCACTCGTCGACCTGCATCGGCGCAAGTCCGAACTCCTCGACCGCCAGCACCGCCGCGTCGGCCTTGACGACGAAGTTCCAGGCAGTCGGCGCGCCGGCGGCGTCGCGCTGAGGCCGAAATTCGCCGCTGATGACCGCTTTGCTTTGCCCCCATTGCAGCATCGACGGCTTGATCTCGAAAAGATCCTTGTCCTTCTGATAGCGGACGACGATGTTGCCTTTGTCGATGCGAAGCGGACTGTCGGGATCCCAGGGCGGCGTGATCTGACCCGCTTCCAGATCGAACTTTCCCTCGCCCGCGACAAACTCGCCCGAGTTCGAAAGCTCCAACGTGGTCTCGCCGTTCACCACCATGTCGAGGGTCTTGAGCACTCCGAGCGAGGGGAAGTTGCCCGCAAGCCCGGAAGGAACCAGATTTTCGATCAGGGCCGTGACGGACAGGCTTTGCCGGCTCGGCTGCTGCGCGGTGCGGAACTCGAGCTGCCAGTCGCCTTTGGTCGAGGCGAAGTTGGCTTGGCCCACAAGTATGCTGCGCCGGTTGCGGTGCTCCAGATCGATGGAGAAGTCCGGCACCTGCCATGAGGTCTGGGTGCCGTTCTGATTGAGCACCACCAGAGCGTCCTTGACGCCGAACCGGGTCAGGTAGGAGGTGTTGCCGCTGCGCGCGCGTTCAAACACCTCGGCAACGGTTCGGGTCACGTCGAGCACCCGGCCGCGCGGGGCACGCTCTTCCGCCCCCTTGGCGATGACCGTTTCCGGTGGCGGGCTGGCTGCAGGTTCGCTGCCTTCACCCGTCGGCAGCGAGCCACGGATCGGCGTTTCGCCCTCGCCGACGGCGGAACGCGAAAAGCTGAGCGCGAGGCCGTCGCGGGAATCGTAGAACAGGAGCAGCCGCGGACCGATGAAGTCGACGCTGCCGGGCGCGAGGCGCCCTCCCAGAAGCGCGCTGCCGCTCATGCCGATGGCGGCGAGCGGGGCCTGGGCCATGACGGCACCGTCCTTGTCGAGCAGCCGGATGTTGCGCAACCGGAACATGAGGCCCGGCCCGTCAGGCGCGCGCTGGAGGATCGCGTCGTCGATCTTCACTTGGAGGTCGGCAAGTTCGCCGTTGATGGCCGCCTCGATGGTCGGAACCAGGCCTTGGAGCGAGACCGGGCCGCGGGCAAGCCGTCCGTAGCCCAGAACGATGGCGACCAGTCCGAGCACCAGGACCCCGGCAAAAATCTCGCGGCAAAAATGCGCGCCGTGCGAAGAGAGTTTCTTGATCTCGATTTGGACCGGCTCGGGGACGCGCTTGACCAGCGCGCGACCTCGGCCGGGCAAGGCCAGGATCACCCGGCTACTGTCGGCGGTCAGCTTGACGAGGGCCCGCGAGAGCGGCTCGGCCGGTTGGCCCCCAGCGCCGTCGTTCGGGTCGGTCTTGGCCCGCAACCATCGGCGCGCCTGTACGGAGGCGCGCAGCGCCAAAGCCTTTATCTGAGCGCCGAATGCCTGCGTCTGTGCGCGCAATGCCTCGATCGCCCTGCCACCCTCAGTGGTCAGCCTGACGAGCGCGCCGGGCATCGGCTCATTCATCCGTCGGTGGCCCCGTCATGGTCAGGCCCGAGACGCACCCATCGCCGTCCCACGTCAAACCGGACCGGCAATCAACGCGCAGACGGCGTCGCTCTCGACTACGAAGCGATGCCTTGGTCTGCTCATGGCCTTGTATCGGCATCCCCCAAGTCAGCCCTCGG
>DASQKJ010000116.1:0-16093 GCA_035630595.1 Methyloceanibacter sp. | reverse complement strand
TAATAGGCGCAGCCGATCGCGATGCCGTCGTCGCCGGCCGCCGGCTGAATCCAGACATTGTCGTAGCCGGCCTCGCGCACGATCTTTCCGTTGGCCACGCAGTTCAGCCCCACGCCGCCGGCGATGCAGAGATTCTTGGCGCCAGTCGTCTCCCGCAGCCAGATGGCGCGTTCGATCAGGATCTTCTCGGTGTCGTCTTGCATCTGCCAGGCAACATTGCTCCAATGCTGCATGGAGGAGGAGTCCTCCCACTTTTTGGCATCGTCGGGTTGATACGGCTGACTGAACTCCTCCGTCCAATCGCGGACGTCCAACTCCCCGTTCTCGAGCGTGGCCAGGGGCTTCATCCCAGCGGAGCGTCCATAAGGCGCCAGGCCCATGACCTCGCCGCATTTGTTCCAATCGGCGAAGATATAGCTCGACACGCGGCTATACGCGGCGCCGAGACCCTTCATATAGAAGAACTCATCGCTCAACAGACCACGAACCGGGTTCAGCCAGACTTTCTTCACTGCCTCGAGGTTCGAGCCTTCGAACCTGTAGTAACTCTCGGATTCGCGCGCCAGCGGATTGACACCGACCGTCAGTTGATCCTTCTCGGTGACGTCGGCAGCGTAGTTGCCCACGCCGTCCACAATCATCACGGCGCCTTCGTCGAAGGGGCAAGCGGCAAAGGCGCTGTACGCGTGCGCAAGATGGTGTGACACCGTCACGACCTTGTTCGACTTCGACAGGAACAGCGGGTTCTTCGAGGCCTGAATGCGCTCTTTGGGAGCCAAGTCTCCCTGAGACAATAGCCGCACTTCCAAATCCTCGATCGGCAGCACATAGCAGTTGCGCACCACGAGATCGATATCGTCGAGGGTGATGCCTTCTGCCTTGAGGCAATAATCGACCACTTCCTGGAAGAAGCCGGCGTCGTGCTTTCTGCGCGTGACCCGCTCCTTGGCGATGGCGTAGGCGATCTCGCCGTCGCGCAGCAAGCATGCGCTGACATCGTGGTCGTAGGCGTTGATGCCGAGAATATAGCTGTGACTCTTGGGCACGGATCTCTCTCGCGGAGGATGGAGGGCGTTGCGCTGCGAGCCCTGCTTATAGCCCATGTGGGGGACGCCGCAACGCCGCCTTGAGCTGACCCAACCGATGCGCTAAGCGCGAGTCATGGGAAAGCGGATTCCGCCGCCTGATTCGCAAGGGCTAATCGAGCCGGTAAGCCTGAAGGAGGCGCTTGAGGAGCGTTACCTTACCTACGCGCTGTCCACCATCATGCACCGGGCGCTGCCCGACGTGCGCGACGGGCTGAAGCCCGTGCATCGGCGGCTGCTCTACGCCATGCAGCAGCTCAGGCTCGCCCCGCAAGGCGAGTTCCGGAAATGCGCCAAGATCGTCGGCGACACCATGGGTAATTTCCATCCGCACGGGAATCAGGCGATCTACGACGCGCTGGCCCGGCTCGCGCAGGATTTCTCCGTCCGCTATCCGCTGATCGACGGCCAGGGCAATTTCGGCAATATCGACGGCGACAACCCGGCCGCCGACCGCTACACCGAAGCACGTCTGACCGAGATCGCCGTGCGGCTTCTGGACGGCATCGACGAGGACACGGTCGACTTCCGTCCCAATTACGACGGGCGCGAGCAGGAGCCGTCGGTGCTGCCGGCCAATTTCCCAAACCTGCTTGCCAACGGCGCTTCTGGCATCGCCGTCGGCATGGCGACCAACATTCCGCCGCACAATGCCGGCGAGTTGTGCGACGCGGCGCTGCATCTCATCAAGTTCCCCAATGCCACCGCCGACAAGCTGGTCGAGTTCGTGCCCGGTCCCGATCTTCCGACTGGCGGCATCATCGTCGAGCCGCGCGCCGAGATCGTGCAGGCCTACAAGACCGGCCGCGGCAGCTTCCGCTTGCGCGCGCGCTGGGAGCAAGAAGATACCGGCCGCGGCACCTATCAGATCGTCGTCACCGAGATTCCCTATCAGATCCCGAAGGCGCGGCTGGTGGCCCGCATCGCGGAGCTGCTGCTGCAGAAGAAACTGCCGCTGCTTGCCGATGTGCGCGACGAGTCGGCCGAGGAGGTGCGGCTCGTGCTTGAGCCGAAGAGCCGCTCGGTGGATCCGGTTCTCTTGATGGAGTCGCTGTTCAAGCTGACCGAGCTCGAGACGCGCATTCCGCTCAACATGAACGTGCTGAGCCACGGCCAGGTGCCGAATGTACTGAGCCTGCGCCAGGTATTGCGCGAGTGGCTCGACCATCGCCAGGTGGTGCTGGTCCGGCGCTCGAACTTTCGCCTGGCCAAGATCGATCACCGGCTGGAGGTGCTCGAAGGCTATCTCATTGTCTATCTCAATATCGACAAGGTCATCAAAATCATCCGCGAGAAGGATGAGCCGAAGCCGGCGCTGATGAAGGCATTCAAGCTCACCGAGGTGCAGGCCGAAGCAATCCTGAATATGCGGCTCCGTTCTCTGCGCAAGCTCGAAGAGATGGAGATCAAGCGCGAGCATGAGAGCCTGACCAAAGAGCGGAAAGAACTGAAAGCTCTGCTCGGTTCGAAGGACAGACAGTGGAAGACCATCGCCGACGAGATCAAGGCGCTGAAGGACCAGTTCGGCCAGAAGACGGTGCTCGGCAAGCGCCGCACCAGCTTCGCCGACGCACCCGAAGGCGTCGAGATCGAGCTGGCCGAGGCGATGATCGAGAAGGAGCCGGTGACGATCGTCCTCTCCGAGAAGGGCTGGATCCGCGCCATCAAGGGTCATCATACCGAGCCGGAAAGCCTCGCCTTCAAGGAGGGTGACCGGCTCAAGAGCTTCGTCAAGGCGCAGACTACCGACACGATCCTGCTGTTTGCCACCAACGGCCGCTTCTATTCGCTGGGCGCCGATAAGCTGCCGGGGGGCAGGGGCCACGGCGAGCCGTTCCGGCTGATGATCGACATCGAGGAGGCGGGTGACGCGGTCGAGCTGTTCGTGCACCAGCCCGGCCGCAAATTGCTGGTCGCCGGAACCAGCGGCCACGGTTTCATCGTCGCCGAGGACGAGGTGCTCGCCCAGACCCGCAAGGGCAAGCAGGTGCTGAACATGCCGGCTGGCAGCGAGGCCGCGGTCTGCGCGCCGGTCGATGGCGACAGCATCGCGGTGATCGGCGACAACCGGAAGCTTCTGCTGTTCCCGCTGAAAGAGCTGCCGGAGATGCCGCGCGGCAAGGGCGTGCGTCTCCAGCGCTACAAGGATGGCGGACTGGCCGACGCCAAGACCTTCAGCAAGAAGGTCGGGCTCACTTATATCGACTCGGCCAATCGGAGCTTCACTCTCTCTTCGGCCGAGCTGCGCGAGTGGTGGGGCATCCGCGCTCAAGCAGGTCGCTTGCCGCCGAGGGGCTTCCCCAAATCAGGCAAGTTCGGCCCGCGCTTCAGCGATCAGTGATCAAACGGTCATTGTAAGAGAATGTGTTCCCCGAGGTCGTTATGCCCGGCCGAAGGCATCCACGAATTTCGTCTCGAATGAAAAGCGTGGATGGCTGGGACAAGCCCGGCCATGACGAGTAAATGGTGAGGTTCCGCTGAACGCCGACACGGTTGATCCGCTAATCGCGCGTTAGCTGCGCACCCAGCCCTTCGAGGTGAGGCGCTCTTGCGGCTCGAAGCGGTTCTTGTAGCGCATCTTGCGCGATCCCTCGATCCAATAGCCGAGATAGACGAAGGGCTGCCCTTGCGCGCGCGCATAGTCGACATGGTCGAGGATCATGTAAGTGCCGAGGCTGCGGTGGGGCTGGCCCGGATCGTAGAAGCTGTACACCATCGACACGCCGTCTGAGAGACGGTCGCACAGCGACACGGCGATCAGCGGCGACTTGCCGTCGCCGTAAGGGTCGGGCTTCAGCCGGTACTCGGTGACGAAGGTCTCGACTACGCTGTCCTCGACCATCAGCGAGTAATCGAGCACCGACATCTCCGCCATACCGCCATCGGCGTGGCGCGCGTCGATATAGGAGCGGAACAGTGAATATTGCTCCGAGCTCGGCGCTGGCTGCATGCGGGTAGCAACCAGATCGGCGTTGACGCGGGCGATGCGCTTCAGTGAGCGCCTGGGTACGAACTGATCGACCAGGATGCGCACCGGCACGCAGGCCGAGCAAGCGTCGCAATAGGGCATATAGGCGATGTTCTGGCTGCGCCGGAAGCCGCCCTTCAGCAGATTGTCGATCAGGAAGCGCGGCTTGTCGCGGGTCAGATGCGTGAACAGCTTCCGCTCCAGCCTGCCGGGCAGATAAGGACAAGGCTGCGGCGCGGTGATGTAGAATTCCGGAAAGTTGCTTTTATGCTCTGTCACGTCACACCGGCCAAAAGACGAATCCAAGCTGGGCGTTCACGCAAGCTTAGTGGAATGCGGGCGGCGAACGCAATCCGCCACGCGCGCCGCAACGCTCGCTGCCGGCACTTTAGAATGATTCAGGACCGGGGCCGGTTGACCACCACCACGCCTGCCAGAATGTCGTGCAGGCAGCGCTTGCGCGGGTCGAAAAAGGCCCACAGCAGGATCGGGCAGAACACCACCAAGGAGAACCAGAACAGGAGCGCGTGGAAGGCCGCGATCAAGGGTGTGACCTTGCCGCCATACCACATCCGCACTTGCAGCCCCATCATCCGCTGTCCCACGGTCGCGAAATTGGGGCCGCCGATCGTCATGGCGTTATAGCCAAGACCGACCGCGGGGAAGACCAGGCCGAACAGGAGCCAGGCGAGCCCCAGCGTGATGATGCCGAGCACCGCCACGGCCACATAGGCGAGCACTGTCAGGGTAAAAATGATGGCGGCGTCGATGATGAAGGCGATGAAGCGTCTGCCGATCACGCCGTCGAACAGACGCGGTTCGGTCACCGGATTGAACGCGTGCGGCTGATCGGCGAAACCGCCGGTCGTGCGCGATGGAAGTGTACGCTGCTCGTTCATCTCAATCTCCCGACCCCCAGCCTTGGCGATCAACTCTCGCGCGCTACATGGTGTCGGCATCCCGGCCTGACAAGCATTCCCGCCCCTGGATCGAGCAATGTCGACCGAAAATGTTCGTTCCGCTATGTGGCGCGGGTTGCCGAGGCGGAGCCGACACGTTAACAATTTTGCCGCGAAGGCTGTGTGGCCGGGCTAACGGGGACCTCCCATGCGGAAATCATTGGTGTGGCTCGGGTTCGCCGTCTTCCTGGCGGCCAATCCGGCGTGGCAGACGAAGGCCGCGGCGTGCGAAGGTACCGAAGTCGTCTTCGAAGACAAATTCACCGACGACGCTGGCGGCTGGCCGCTGAAGGACACGATTGAAGTCAAAGACGGGTTGTTCATCTTCAAGCTTCCGCCCGACGACATGCAATCCAACTTGAACGTGACCTTCACCGTGAAGGATGCCGATATCTGCTCGGAGACGGTCTGGCCGAACGGCGACCAGCCGATGCTGGGCGCTGGATTGCTGTTCTGGGGCGAGGACAACCGTACCTATTTCCAGTTCGGCATTCTCAACAACGGCAAGTTCTGGATCGCCCGTAAGCAGGACGGCAAATGGCTCGGCACCATCGCCGCCAATGTCGACTCGCCCGCCATCAATAAGGCGCCGGGCGAGGCCAACATGCTGCGCGTCAAGGCGGATGGCAATAACCTGACCTTCTATATCAACGGCACCAAGGTGCGCGAATTGCGCGGCCAGGCGCCGAAAGGCGATTGGCGCTTCGGCCTGTCGGGCGACAATTTCGACAAGGAGAACGACGCACGGATCGTGTTCAAGACCGTCAAGGTCACGAACTAGGCTGATCCCCGGATCAGCTTGGCGGCGTCGCGCGCGAAATAGGTGAAGATCGCATCGGCGCCGGCGCGCTTGCAGGCGAGCAGGCTCTCCATCATCACCCGATCCTTGTCGAGCCAGCCGCGCTCCGACGCGGCGATCAGCATCGCGTATTCTCCCGACACCTGATAAACGAAGGTTGGCACCTTGAAGGCTTCCTTCACGCGCCAGACGATATCCAGATAAGCCAGCCCGGGCTTGACCATCACCATGTCGGCGCCTTCGGCAATGTCGAGCGCGACCTCACGCAGCGCCTCGTCGCGATTGGCCGGGTCCATCTGATAGGCGTGCTTGTCGCCCTTGAGCGTCGCCGACGAGCCCACCGCGTCACGGAACGGGCCGTAAAACGCCGAAGCATATTTCGCCGCATAAGCCAGCAATTGCGTATTGGCGAAGCCGTTCAACTCGAGCGCCGTCCTGATCGCGCCGATGCGGCCATCCATCATGTCCGACGGCGCGAGGATGTCGCAGCCGGCCTCCGCCTGCACCAGCGCCTGTTCGACCAGCACTTCGAGCGTGCGATCGTTGTCGATCTCGCCGTCGAGCAGCAGCCCGTCATGGCCGTGGCTGGTGTAGGGGTCGAGCGCCACGTCACAAATGATGCCGATATCCGGCACGGCCTGCTTGATTGCGCGCACCGCGCGGCAGACGAGATTGCCCGGATTGAGCGCCTCGCTCGCCGCTTCGTCGCGCAGCGTAGGATCGGTGTTGGGAAACAGCGCGATCGCCGGAAGGCCGAGCGCAGCAGCTTCCTCGGCCGCCTTGACCGCAAGATCGACCGACAGCCGTTCCACGCCCGGCATCGGCTCGACCGGCTTGCGGGCGCGTGTCCCTTCGATCAGAAAGATCGGCCAAATCAAATCGTCGGTGGTGAGGCTCGTCTCGCGCACCAGCCGGCGCGACCAGGAACTGCGCCGGTTGCGCCGCATCCGCGTCGCCGGAAAACCGGACGCAGTGGGGCCTTGCGCTTTGACGCCGCTGCGCTTGGCGCGCTCCCGGCGCAACGAGATTGCCTTATGCTTGGAAACAGCCACTTGCGATGCCCGCTTGCTCGATTGGGGCAGGCTAGCATTTGCGCTTCCCCCCTGCCAACGCCGTTCGCCCGGCATGGTTTGCCAATTCGAGCGCTACTCGCAATAGGCCTTGCGCGACCGCGCCTTCATGTCGAAGTGGAAATGGTCGCGATGCGCCTCGTTGGCTTCCGGCCCGAGCACCGTGCCGAAAGTGCCGCAGGCCTCCCGATGCACTTTGGTGACGAACTGCCCCTTTCCACCGGCGGAAGGCGGCGTCCGCGGCGGCGTGGTTTCAGCGGGCGGCCTGGGCAGCGGCGTCTTCGCTGCGACGGTCGGGACCACGAAAGGATTGGACTTGCGATCAGCCGACGGGGTTACGAAAGGATTGGTCTTGGAAATGGACGTCGTTCCGGTCACCTCGCTAGGTTCGGGCATTTTGGCCAGCTTGTTCGCAACCGGTTGGGGCCGTGGGGCAGGCGTCTCCGCGGCGGTCACGAGACGCGGCCAGCTCGCAAGCACCGTCACCTTCTCGCCCGACTGGAACACGAATTCCGAGACGTCGAGCGCATTGGCCAACGCATGCTCGCTGAGCAGCGTGTCGGTTCCGTTGTATCGGTTGCGGCAGACATAGGAGCTTGCATTGGCAAGCTTGACCACCGGCGTGCCGACCCGCGTCCTGGCCTCCGGCTGGACCGTCTTGTCGAGCCAGGCGCTGAGCGCGCGCGCCATGCGGCAAGTGACGGTGGCCGGCGGATCGACCTCGACTCGCGGCTCGCTGCCGATCGCCTTCAGCAGGATCGGCGCCGGCGCGCCGCATTTGCCTTCCTTGATCGGCGGCAACGGCTCGTAGTCGAGTTCGAGGCCAGCGAGGATCTTGGCGCACTCGGCCTTGCCAGCCCTTACCTCGCCCTCGGTCCAATCCACTGTTGGCGCCTCGCGCGGGAGCACGGGCGTGTCGGCCTTCTTGACCTTAGCCCTGAGTGGATTGCGCTCCGGCAGCGGCGGCCGATCGCTGTCTTGCGCCTGCGCCGCGACCGGCAGCACCAACAGCAAAGCAAGACCGAGCCGAGCGAAAGGTTTAGGCGTCATGCGGGCGACCGATTGCCATGGTTGCAGAGCTTGTGGTTTCAGGGATTGAGTGCTAGCTGCCGCGGGCCTGTCCGGCCGGCGCCGTCAAAGCGCGCGGTCCCGGCGTCGTGGCATAGCTTTTCCTCGGGAGTTTCACGATTTGTCAGAGGCGCTTGGCATCACCTTCGAGGAGATCGACCGCGCCGGGCTGGTGACGCTCGACCGTCCTGCCAGACTCAACGCTTTGAACCGCGAAATGTTCGAGGCCTTGACCGCGCATTACCGGGGTTGGGCGCCCGCGCCGCACATTTATGGCGTGTTGATGCAGTCGACTCACCCTTCCGTATTTTGCAGCGGTGGCGACCTGAAAGTGCTGCATGAATGGGGCGAACAGGGGGCACTGGGCGCGATCCGCGAGTTCTATCGCGCCGCCTATAGCCAGGTCTGGGCGCTCGAGAAATTCATCCGGCCGAACGTCCCGTTGATCAACGGACTCTGTCTAGGTGGGGGGATCGGCATCAGCCTTTATGGCACCCATTGCGTCGCGGGGGAGGGCTATCGCTTCGGCATGCCTCAGGTCGGCATCGGCTTCCTGCCCGATATCGGCGGCACCTATTTCCTGCCGCGCCTGCTGGGCAAGACCGGTCTCTATCTGGCGCTCACCGGGCGGCTGATCGGACCGGCCGAAGCCTATCGCCAGCGTCTCGTCAGTCATTTCATCCCTTCTGCGCATTTCGGCGTGATTAAGGATGCGCTGGCCGACAACCACCCGATCGACCGGCTGTTGGACGGGCTGCACCGCGATCCCGGCGAGGGCGAACTGGTTCGGCACACGCCGCTGATCGACCGCGCCTTCGCCGCGCCTTCGGTCGAGGCGATCCTCGAAGCGCTCGATGCCGAGCAGGGCGAAGACGCGGCCTTCGCGCGTGACACCGCTGCCGAGATCCGCAAGAAGTCGCCGACCTCGCTCAAGATCGCCTTCGCTCAGACGCAACGGGGCAAATCGCTCGATCTGGCTTCCGCGCTGAAACTCGAATTCCGTCTCGCCTCTCACATCGTCGGCAGCCACGACTATCACGAAGGCGTCGCCGCCCGCATCGCCGGCAAGGGCCGCACGCCCGAATGGCAACCTGCTACGCTCGAAGCCGTCGACGACGCGGCGATCGAACGCCTGTTCACCACGCCGGCACAGGACGAGCTGGAACTCGAGGAGGCTAAGCCAAGTCTTTGAACTGGGCTCAAACGCGAGCCAACATCATCAAAACTTAATCCTAGAATTTCATGCAATCTTAAGCGTCTTGCTTAAGCGGATTTTAGGCCGGTTTGCCTATGGTCATCGCCAAGTTGGGGATCAACAACAACTAACGAGGGTAGGCAATGAGTGTAGCACTGGACATGGGCGCCCGCGCGAGCGGCGACGAGGCCGAAGACCTCAAGGGCCGCTATCTGGTTTCCTTGAAGCTCGTCGAACGGCTTCATCGGTTGCTGCTCGACGTCATCAAGGACGAGTTCGAGCGTCTGGGCCGCGCCGACGTCAACAGCGTGCAGGCGCTGCTGCTCTACAATATCGGCGACGCCGAATTGACGGCCGGCGAGCTCACCAGCCGCGGCTATTATCTCGGCTCGAACGTCTCTTACAACCTGAAGAAGCTGGTCGATGCCGGCTACATCAACCATCAGCGCTCGACCACCGACCGCCGGTCGGTGCGCGTGAGGCTCACCGACAAAGGCCTGGAAGTGTGCAAGGTCGTGAACGGCCTCTATCAGCGTCAACTCAAGTCGTTGCAGCAGGTTGGCGGCGTTGGCTCGGACGAGCTCGAGACGCTGAATAAGGCCCTTATCCGGCTGGAGCGGTTCTGGACCGATCAAATTCGCTACCAGCTCTGATCGCTCGCTGAAGCAAACGGCAAGTTTTCGGCGCCCCGGTGGAGGAGCGGTTCCACCGGGGCGCTGGTCGTTCAGGCCAAGCCGCTTCAGCCCCGGCAGCCTAAAATCGCCCTATTCGCCCGCTAAGGATTGAAGCGTCGCGATGGCCGCAACATGTATTGCGGTCAGCTTAGACGGCGTTGCGAGGGGCGTTTTTCTGTATCGATAGCGGCGTGGCATCTCCCTCGACCCGAATCCTTTGCTTGGAACCCTTGGGCATTGTGCCGAATTACGAGGATTGGGCGCGGGATCATTGGCACTAGAGTGGTTGGGGCAAAGCGCCTATAGTTGATTTGGGACAGAAGCCGCAAAGGGACGGGGAGCGGCATATGCTTTCACGGCAGGCTGGCAACAGCAGCGCGATTCTCGCCGCGGCGGGGTTCGCTGGGGTGCTTCTCGTGACGAGCGGCGCGCCGGCCGAGGCCGGCCCGTTCCAATGGCTCACCGGTAAGAATCAGCAGCAGCAACAGCAGCAGCAATATCCGCAGCCGCAGCAGCAATATCAGCCGCCGCAGCAGCAGGGCGGCCAGGGGCTGTTCCCGTTCTTCGGCGGCGGCAACAGGGCCAATCGCGGCCCCGACCCGACGACCGCGGCGCGCTCCGACGAGTTGCCGCGCAACGATCCCGAAGCCTACATGATCACCAACCCGCCGCTTGGCACGCCGACACTCTCGTCGCGCAATGTCGAGGCGACCAAGACGGCGATCCAGCGCTATCAGTCCATCGTGGCGCAGGGCGGCTGGCCCATGGTGCCGGCCAAGGCTATGCATCCCGGCCAGCGTGGCCAGGAAGTCGCGGCTCTGCAGCGGCGTCTCGAGGTTAGTGGCGATCTCGTCGGTATGAGTGTGCCTGGCGAGTATGACGGCGCCGTCGTGCAGGCGGTGAAGAACTTCCAGACCCGGCATGGGCTTCCGGCGACAGGCGTCATCGATAGCAAGGCGATGGTCGAGGCGTTGAACGTGCCTGCGTCGATCAGACTTGCGCAGCTTCAGTCGAGTCTGACGCGGCTTCAGAGCTTGGCACCGAAGACTGGTAGCGGCCGCTATGTCGTGGTCAATGTCCCCTCGGCACAGGTCGAGGCTGTCGAGGGCGGCCAGGTGGCCTCCCGCC
This sequence comes from Methyloceanibacter sp., assembly GCA_035630595.1. GTDB lineage: Bacteria > Pseudomonadota > Alphaproteobacteria > Rhizobiales > Methyloligellaceae > Methyloceanibacter. The sequence continues at coordinate 5,147 of DASQKJ010000116.1, read as the reverse complement.
ACGCCGCCGTGGTCGGCAAGCCCGAACGGCCGACGCCCGAGATCTCCAGCAAGATTCACGAGATCAACTTCAATCCTTATTGGTACGTGCCGCGTACCATTATTCATAAGGACCTGATTCCGAAGGGTCGCGCTTTCGCCGCGAGGGGCCAGGACATGCTGCAGGCTTATCGCATGCAGGCTTTCGATGCGGCCGGCAATCCACTCGATCCGCGTCAGATCAATTGGAACGGGCAGGAAGTCTACAACTATAATTTCCGCCAGCTGCCCCAGGGGGAGAACTCGCTCGGCTTCGTCAAGATCAACTTCCCCAACAAGGATGCGGTTTATCTCCACGACACGCCGCTCAAGAGCCTGTTCGGCAAGGCAGTCCGCTTCGAGAGCTCGGGCTGCGTGCGCGTGCATAACGTCGAGCACCTGGTCGCTTGGATCTTGCGCGACACGCCGGGCTGGAACTATGAGCGCATCGTCTCGATGGAGCGTACCGGCGAGCAGCTGGACGTGAAGGTTTCCAAGCCGGTTCCGATCTATCTCGCCTATATCACCGGCTGGGGAACGCCCGATGGTCAGGTGCATTTCGGGCGCGACATCTACGGCCTCGACGGCGCCTCGACCACCGCCTCGGCCTATTGATTTCCGAAACATGACGTCAGATGGGCCGGTCAGCTCAACGCTGGCTGGCCCTTCTACTTTATCTTGATATCGGCGCAAGAACCCACGATTTGGGTGTTGCTGGTGCCCCCGGACGACATATGGTAGAGCGAGACCCAACGCCAGAAAGTTGGGCTTTGTCGGGGCGGATTCGAGCCTGAGGAGCAGTTGGCCATGACGGCAAGTGATGCAAGACGCGCCGAGGCGCGCGGGACAGCGTTTTTCACCAAGCATCTGGAGGAAGTCGACCGCGAGGTTTGGGATGCGATCGAGGACGAGTACGAGCGGCAGCAGAACGAGATTGAGCTGATCGCCTCCGAGAACATCGTCTCCCAGGCCGTGCTTGAAGCCGCCGGCACGCTGCTGACCAACAAATATGCCGAAGGCTATCCCGGGCGCCGCTATTACGGTGGCTGCCAATATGTCGATGTTGTCGAGCAGCTCGCGATCGACCGCGCCAAGCGGCTGTTCAATTGCGCCTTCGCCAATGTGCAGCCACATTCCGGCTCGCAGGCCAATCAGTCGGTGCTGCTCGCGCTGGTGAAGCCTGGCGACACCGTGCTCGGCATGTCGCTCGCATCCGGCGGTCATCTCACCCACGGCGCGCCGCCCAATCTCTCCGGCAAATGGTTCAACGCCGTGCAATATGGCGTGCGCAAGGACGACAACCGGATCGACTATGACGAGGTCGAGCGGCTCGCCAAGGAGCACAAGCCGGCGCTGATCATCGCCGGCGGTTCGGCCTATCCGCGCATCATCGATTTCGCGCGCTTCCGCGCCATTGCCGATTCCGTCGGCGCCTATCTCATGGTCGACATGGCGCATTTTGCTGGCCTGGTTGCCGCCGGCCTGCATCCGAGCCCGTTGCCGCATGCGCATGTGGTCACCACAACCACGCATAAGACGTTGCGTGGTCCGCGTGCCGGCATGGTGCTCTCCAACGACGAGGAGATCGGCAAGAAGATCAACTCGGCCGTGTTCCCCGGCCTCCAGGGCGGCCCCTTGATGCACATCATCGCCGCCAAGGCGGTCGCCTTCGGCGAGGCGCTTCGCCCGGACTTCAAGCTCTACGCCAGGAACGTCATCGACAATGCCAAGGCGCTCGGCGAGACCCTGGTCAAAGGCGGCTTGGCGCTGGTCTCGGGCGGCACCGACACGCATCTGATGCTGGTCGATCTCCGGCCCAAGAAGCTGACCGGCAAGGCAGCCGAAATCGCTCTCGGCCGCGCGCATATCACCTGCAACAAGAACGGCGTGCCGTTCGACCCCGAGAAGCCGGCGGTCACCTCGGGCATTCGCCTCGGGTCGCCCGCGGGCACCACGCGCGGCTTCGGCATCACCGAATTCCAGTCGATCGGCGGCATGATCCTCGAAGTGCTTGACGGCCTCGCCGCCAAGGGCGACGAGGGCAACGGCCCCGTCGAGGAAGACGTTAAGCGGCGCGCCATCGAGCTTTGCGAGCGTCATCCGATCTACCGGTAACTTGCGTGACGGCGAGGAAGGAGGGTGATCGCTCATGCGATGCCCCTATTGCGGCAGCACCAACACGCAAGTGAAGGACTCGCGGCCTAGCGAGGACCACACCACGATCAGGCGCCGCCGCGTCTGCGCGGATTGCGGCGGCCGCTTCACCACCTTCGAGCGCGTGCAGCTGCGCGAGCTGACCGTCATCAAGCGGTCGGGCCGCAGGACGCCCTTCGACCGCGACAAGCTGATGCGTTCGGTGCAGATCGCTCTCAGGAAGCGCCCGGTGGATCCGGAGCGGATCGAGCGCATGGTCAGCGGCATCGTGCGCCGGCTCGAGAATATGGGCGAGAACGATATCAGGTCGGAGACCATCGGGCGCCTGGTGATGGAAGCCTTGAAGGCGCTCGACGACGTCGCCTATGTGCGCTTCGCCTCCGTGTACAAGAATTTCCGCGAAGCCAAGGATTTCGAGGCGTTGCTGGGCGAGCTCGCCGCCGACGGCGATGAGGAAATGGAGCCTGGCAAGAAGGCATCCGCCTCTGCCGAAGACTAGCCCCAATCCCTACATCAAGCCGATGAGCGCAAGCGACGAAGATCATATGGCGCAAGCGCTTCAGCTCGCCCGGCGCGGGCTCGGCCTGACCTGGCCGAACCCCTCGGTCGGCGCGATCGTCGTCGCGCCCTCCGGCGAGATCGTCGCGCGGGGCTGGACCGCGCCAGGCGGCAGGCCGCATGCCGAAGCGATCGCGCTCGAGCGGGCGGGAGCGCAGGCCCGCGGCGCGACGATCTATGTCACGCTCGAACCTTGCACGCATGACGGGGGCAGGGGGCCGGCTTGCGCCGATCTCATCGCCGCCGCGGCGCCGGCCCGCGCGGTCGTCGCCCTCGCCGACCCCGACCCGCGCACCGGAGGCTGTGGCATCGCCCGGCTGGCCGCCGCGGGCATCGCGGTGAGCGAAGGCGTGCTGGCGCATGAGGCGGAAGAGGTCGCCCGCGGACATATTCTGCGGGTCACCGAGAACCGTCCCGCCGTGACCTTGAAGCTCGCCGCCGGCAGCGACGGCCTGATACCGAGGGGCGAAGGCGCACCCGTATGGATAACCGGCCCTGACGCCCGCGCGCATGGACATCTGCTGCGCGCCAGGAACGACGCGATCCTGGTCGGCCGCGGCACCATCTCCGCCGACGATCCGAGCCTAACCTGCCGGTTGCCGGGTATGTCCTGTCGCTCGCCGGTGCGCGTCGTGCTCGACCGCCGCCTGCGCACGCCACCCGCGGCACGGTTGTTCAACGATCTCATGGTTCCGGTCTGGCTTGTCTGCGCAGCGGACGAGGAGAACCCCAACACCGACGCGCTGCAGGACCGCGGCGCCGAAATCGTGCCCGTTCCGGTCGACGATCACGGCATGCTGGGGCTGCCCGACGTGCTTGAGACGCTGGCCATGCGCGGCATCACCCGCGTGCTGGTCGAAGGCGGTCCCTCCGTGGCGCGCGCCTTTCTCGATGCCGATCTGGTCGACGAGGCGGTGATCTACCAAGGTCTCAAGCCGGCTGGCCCGGATGGACTCATGCCCTTCGTCAGCGAAGGGCTTGATCGGCTCACGGCGAGCGGGCATTTCACGCAACGCGAAGCACGCTCTTTCGGGCCCGACCGGATGACGTGGTGGCGGCGGGACAGGCGATGTTCACAGGCATTGTCAGCGGCATAGGCACCCTTCAGGAGCGCGATGGCGCGCGCCTCGTGATAGCGTGCCCCTACAAGCGGTCGAGCCTCGAAGAGAGCGCCTCGATGGCTTGCGACGGCTGTTGCCTGACCATCGTCGCGATCGGCAAGGCCAAGGGGAAGGGCGCGCTATTCGCGGTCGAGGCGTCGAACGAGACGCTCGAGCGTACCACTCTCGGGACCTGGCAGGCCGGACGCCGCATCAATTTGGAACGGCCGCTGGCGCTCGGCGACGAGTTGGGTGGCCATCTGGTGACCGGCCATATCGACGGCCACGCCAGGATCGTCTCCCGCGAACCGGACGGCGACAGCATGCGCTTCGTGCTGGAAAGCCCGAAGGCCGTTGCCTCCTTCATCGCCGTCAAGGGCTCGGTCGCCCTCGACGGCGTCTCGCTTACCGTTAACGCGGTCGAGGGCGCGCGCTTCGACGTGAACATCATTCCTTACACGCTTGCGCATACGACATGGCAGGACCGGCGCCCCGCCGATCTGGTAAACCTTGAAGTCGATCTTCTGGCGCGCTACGTGGCGCGCTTGAGAGAGCAGGAAGGCCGTACCGCGTGACCCTTGCCGCCAAGCCGCGTGCCCATCAGTTTCTCTCGCCCATCGAGGAGGTGGTCGAGGACGCCCGCAACGGCCGCATGTTCATTCTGGTGGACGCCGAGGAGCGCGAGAACGAAGGCGACCTCGTGATCCCGGCGCAGATGGCCACCCCCGACGCCATCAACTTCATGGCCAAGCATGGCCGCGGGCTGATCTGCCTTGCGCTCACGCCCGACCGCGCCAAGCAGTTGCACCTCGAATTGATGTCGCGGTCGAACCGCAGCCGGCATTCCACCGCCTTCACCGTATCGATCGAGGCCAAGGAGGGCATCTCCACCGGCATCTCGGCGCATGACCGCGCCCACACCATCGCCGTCGCCATCGATCCGACCAAGGACTATCGCGACGTGATGACCCCTGGCCATGTGTTTCCGCTGGTCGCCAAGGAGGGTGGCGTCTTGGTCCGCGCCGGCCATACCGAGGCGGCCGTGGATCTCGCTCGGCTCGCCGGGCTCAATCCGGCCGGCGTGATCTGCGAGATCATGAACGACGACGGCACCATGGCGCGGCTTCCCGATTTGATCGCCTTCGCCCAGCGCCACGGGCTGAAGATCGCGGCCATCGCCGACCTGATCGCCCATCGCCTGCGCTACGATCATCTGGTCAAGGTGGTGGCGGAAACCCAGGTCAACAGCGCCTATGGCGGCGCGTTCGATCTCAAGGTCTATGCAACTACGGTCGATCCGGCCGAGCATGTTGCGCTG
>DASQKJ010000115.1:0-10133 GCA_035630595.1 Methyloceanibacter sp. | reverse complement strand
TTCCGTCGCGCTGAGCCTGAGCTCGGCCTCGTGGCGGCGGCTGTGCAGCCCGGCAATGCCGGCCGCATCCTCCAGCACGCGACGCCGGTCCTGCGGCGCGGCGTTGACGATCTCGCCGATCCGCCCCTGGCGCACCAGCGCGGGAGAGCGAGCGCCGGTCGCCGCATCCTCGAACAGCAGACGCACGTCACGGGCGCGCGCGTCTTTGCCGTTGACCTTGTAGGCCGAGCCGGCTTCGCGCTCGATCCGCCGCGTTACTTCCAGCGCATCGCTGTCGTTGAATTCGGCAGGCGCCGTACGCGCGCCGTTATCGATGAACAGCGTGACCTCGGCGCTGTTGCGTGGCGGACGTGCCTGGGAGCCCGCGAAGATCACGTCCTCCATGACAGTGCCGCGCATGCTCTTATACGAGGTCTCGCCCATGGCCCAGCGCAGTGCCTCGAGCAGGTTCGACTTGCCGCAGCCATTGGGGCCGACCACCCCGGTCAAGCCCGGCTCGACCAGCAGTTCGGTGGGCTCGACGAAGGACTTGAAGCCGAGAAGGCGGAGACGGGTGATCTTCAAGCTGGAAATGCCTCTTTGGTGAACCTCTACGCGCAGGATTTAGGCGTCGCGGCGCCGCCGCGAAAGTCACGACGACTGCGGCGGAGCCTGCTCGATCATGGTCTTGATCTCGTCGTAAGTGACCACCCCTTGCGCCTTACGGCCATTGATGAAGAAGGTCGGCGTGCCGATCACGCCAAATTGCCGCCCCCGCTGCTTCACCTCCGTCAGGCCGTCGATAATGGTTTGATTCGATAGGCATTTGTCAAACGTCTCGCGGCTCATTCCGCTCGATTTGGCCACCGCGAAGATCGCGTCGGGGCGGACCTCTTGGCTGACCCATTCCGGCTGCCGAGTGAGGAACTGACTCAGAAGGAAGAAGTATTTCTCCTCCGGCGCGCAGCGATTGGCGATGGCCGCCGTTCCGGCGGTACGGCCGATGGGGAATTCACGGACGATGTAACGGACTTTGCCGGTGTCGATGAATTCCTTCTTCATGCGCGGGAACAGATCCTTGTGGAAATTCGCGCAATGCGGACAGGTGAGCGACACATATTCGATGACGGTCACCGGGGCGGTCGGCTTGCCGAGCACGCGCTCGCCAAGCGGACCAGGGGCCATCAGTTCCCCCGCGGGCGGGACGTAAGTGGCCTTGTCGATCGGCGGAGTCGGGCCGGCCGCCCCCCCGCCGCAGCCGAGCAAGGCGGCGGCGACTGCGACCAGCAGCGATGCTATCGCCAATCGCGGTCTCATTCGCGTTGAACCTAGTGGTCAGGGTGGTCCTGCGGCGCCTCGTCTTCGGCTGGCAGCTCCCCACCCGCAAGGATGATTTCGAATTCCTTGATGTCCTGACCGCCTCTTAGCCGCTTGCCGTTGATGAAGAAGGTCGGCGTTGAGTTGACGCCGAACTGCTCATCCGCGCGTTTCCGTGTCTCGACGATTTTCTCGAATAGTTCCTTGTCGGCGAGGCACTGATCGAACTTCTCCTTGGAGAATCCGGCCTGCCTGGCAATGGCGAGCAGCTTTTCCTTCCCGTCGCCGCCCTGCACCGCCCAGGTTTGCTGTGTCTCGAACAGGGCGCCGACCATCGGGTAGTAACGGTCGTTGCCGGCGCAGCGCGCCAGCATGAAGGCGGCGGTGGCGAGCCCGTCCAAGGGAAATTCACGCAAGATCAGCCGCGCCTGACCTGTCTCGATATATTTCTTCTCAAGCTCCGGCAGCACCGTCGTATGGAATCGGGCGCAGTGGCCGCACGTCATCGAGGCGTATTCCACGATGGTGTTCGGCGCGTCGGCCTGCCCCAGGGTGATGTCCTCCAGTGGGCCGGGAGCCATCAACTCGGAGACGGGGATGTCCTTTTTCTCTCCCGACTGCACCGTGGTCGCATCGGAACCCGAGCGCCAATAGATGATGCCGGCCGCAAGCACGGCCACTGCCGCCGCGCCGATGGTGATGGTCCTGAGGTTATTCGAGGCGGGCGCTTCGGGAGCGCTCGACGCCTTCGCGCCTGAAGACTTTGCAGCCGCCTTTTTTTCGCTTTTCGCCACTCTTTTCACTCCAATCTATGCGGGGATCGGACCCGTGAGCCATGAGCCGGGCCCACATTCGTTGATAGACCATTGTTTTGGCAAGAGCGAGATCGGACCCTGGTCTTCAAGCTCTTGTGAGCCTTGCCCTAGCCGCCGAACCGAGGCGCAGCAGGGCGGCGCGCAAGCCTTCGTCCTCGATTGCCGCGGATGGGGGGAGAGCGCCGGGGTCGAACGGCGGGGCCGGGAGCGGCGAGCGCATCGGCTTGCGCGCCACCGGGGCCTGTAAGATGCGCATTTCCACCACGGCTCGATAACCGAAATAGGCATTCACGCGCTCGAGAATCTGGCCGGAACGGTGCTGCACCTCGATGGCGCGCGGGCCCTCCACCCTGAGCACCAGCACGGCGCCTTGGCCGCGGCGGCCGTTTTGCGGGGCGGTCTGCCGCTCCTCGCGACGTCTCGGCCAAACCACCCGGTCGGGCATGGTGAAATTGGCAAGCTCCTCACCCACGATCGCCGCCCATTCGCTCAGGATCGAAGTCGAGGCGAAGCCGCGCGCACGGGCCGCGGGGTCGAGCGCGCGACCGGCATAGGCGCCGATCGGCCGCGCCGTGGTCGCCGCGCGCGCAAGTGCTTTTCGTTCGCTGTGGTCCATTTGCGCTAACGGTGGAGGGACGGCACCCTCCGCTTGCTTCGCCTGGCCCAAGCTTACACCATGGCTCGAGCGGAAGCGCGGGCGGAGTTCCTTCTATGCAGAGAGAAATCGTGCTGCCGGCGAACGCCAGACTCCTCGGCTCCACGCTCCTCGCCTGGTACGACCGCGAGCAGCGCGATCTGCCCTGGCGCACGGCGCCGGGCGAGGCGCCCGATCCCTACAAGGTCTGGCTCAGCGAGATCATGCTCCAGCAGACCACCGTCAAGGCCGTGCTGCCGCGCTACGGACTCTTCCTGCGCCGCTGGCCTGACGTGCAGACCCTCGCGGGAGCCCCGCTGAGAGACGTGCTCGGTGCTTGGGCGGGCCTCGGCTATTACGCCCGCGCGCGCAACCTGCATGCTTGCGCCCGCGCCGTGGTCGAGCGGCACGGCGGCCGCTTCCCCGCGACGGAAACCGGGCTTCGCAAGCTGCCTGGGATCGGCGACTATACCGCGGCGGCGATCGCCGCGATCGCGTTCGGCAAGCGCGCCACTCCGGTCGATGGCAATATCGAACGGGTCGTGGCGCGCCTCTTCGCCGTGACCACGCCGCTGCCGGCGGCGAAGGATGAGATCAAGGCGCTTGCCCGTCAGCTTGCGCCGGCGCGGCGCGCAGGGGATTTCGCCCAGGCCATGATGGATCTCGGCGCCACGATTTGCACACCGCGCCGCCCGGTTTGCGGACTCTGTCCGGTCAGGCCGGAGTGCCGCGGCCATGCCGAAGGTCTTGCGGAAATCTTGCCCTACCGTGCGGCGAGGACGGAGCGTCCGCTGCGGCAAGGCGCGGCTTTCGTCGCGCTTCGTGCCGACGGCGCGGTGTTGCTGCGCGAGCGGCCGCCGAAGGGCCTGCTCGGCGGCATGCTGGAAGTCCCGTCTTCACCTTGGCAAGCGGCGATGCCGAGCGGGAAATCAGCCGCGATCCACGCGCCGCTCGAGGCAGATTGGAGGAAACTGCCCGGCCTCGTCGCCCACACCTTCACCCATTTCCAACTGGAGCTTGCGGTCTATTGCGCCGAGGTGGATGCGGCGGCGAAGCCGCGGCCCAGCGCGCAGCCCGAGCACTGCCGCTGGCTCAAGCCCCGCGAGCTGTCAGGCGCTGCGCTGCCGTCGGTGATGCGGAAAGTCCTGCTGCACGCGCTCGATGCGAATCGAGTCAGCCTTGCGGCGCAAGTTTCGCCCGTGCCGCCTCGCGCAAGTCGTCGATCGGCTTGAGGCTGCCTTCGGCTTCGTAGTGCCAGAAGGTCCAGCCGTTGCAGGCCATCGCACCTTGCACATGCGCACCGATCTTGTGGATCGAGCCTTGCGCGCTTCCGCACGCGATCGAGCCGTCGGCCCGCACTTTCGCCTCGTGCCGCGCCGCTTGATCGTAGAGCAGGGTGCCCGGAGAGAGCAGCCCGAGCTCGACCAACGCGCCGAACGGGATGCGCGGCTCGCCGCGCTTGCCTTTGGCGACTTGCAGCGACGCCGCGTCCAATGGCGTAAGCGCCTTGAGCCTCGCCTTTGCCGCGTCGGCATAAGCCTGTTGGCGTTCGATGCCGATGAAGCGGCGCCCCAGTCGCTTGGCCGCCACCGCCGTCGTGCCGGAGCCGAGAAACGGATCGAGCACCACGTCGCCTTCCTGACTGGCAGCCAGGATCACGCGATGCAGCAGCGCCTCGGGCTTCTGCGTGGGATGGGTCTTGCGCCCGCAATCCTGCTTGAGGCGCTCGCCGCCGGAGCAGATCGGAAACAGCCAGTCCGAGCGCATCTGCAAATCCTCGTTCAGCGCCTTCATCGCTTCGTAGTTGAAGGTGTAGCGCGCCTTCGGCCCCATCGAGGCCCAGATCATGGTCTCATGCGCATTGGTGAAGCGGCGCCCACGGAAATTCGGCATCGGGTTGGTCTTGCGCCAGATCACGTCGTTCAGCACCCAGAAGCCGAGATCCTGCAGGATCGTGCCGACCCGGAAGATGTTGTGGTAGCTGCCGATCACCCACAGGCTGCCGTTCGGCTTCAGCACCCGGCGGCATGCCGAAAGCCAATCGCGCGTGAAGCTGTCATAAGCCGCGAAGCTGCCGAACTTGTCCCAATCGTCGTCGACCGCGTCGACCCGGCTGTTGTCGGGTCGGAACAACTCGTTGGCGAGCTGGAGATTATAGGGCGGGTCGGCGAAGACGAGGTCGACGGTTTCTTCCGGGAGGCGCGCAAGCTCCTCGACGCAGTCGCCGACAATGATCCGGTCGAGCGGGAGCGCAGTCCCCCTCTTATCCCCCACGCCCATGTCCCACTCTCTCTACGCAACTGAACGCGCCCCGCTAGACAGGGCAGCCTCATGCTGAGGGAGCAGGGTAAAGGCGGGCTTAATCCGCCGATAGTTGGCTTGCCCGGCGCGCCATGCCACGAACCCGGATGCCGCGCTTGAGGAGCGTTGGATGAAGGTGCGACCGGGTCGGCGGGATGTTCTCCAGGCCACGCTCGCCGCAGCGCTTATGCCGTTGATCGGTCGCGGGGCCTCTGCACGAAGTGATGAGAGGGAGGGGGCGGGGCGCATGAGCAAGGACATCGTGATGCTGCACGGCGCCAATGAAGGCGCCTGGTGCTTCGACAAGTTCAAGGCGGTGCTCCAAGATTTCGGCTGGACCTGCCATGCCCCCGATCTGACCGGCCACGGGGCCAAGGCGGGGGACGCCGCAAAGACGCTAGCCGGAATCGGCATGGCCGACTACCGCGCCGAGATCGAAGCCTTCCTCAAGACGATTCCGCCGAAGCCGGTGCTGCTCGGCCATTCGATGGGAGCGATCCTCGCCCAGCAGCTTGCCGCGGAAGGTCTTGCCCGTGCGCTCATTATGGTCGCACCCGCGCCGCGCTCGGGCATCCTGCCGCAGACGGACGCCGAGAAGCAGCTCGGCCAGGATCTGATGTCGCTCGGTCCGTTCTGGAAGACGGTGATCAATGCCGATTTCAACCTCGCTTGCATCTACACCTTGAACCGGGTTCCGGAAGCCGAGCAGCGCGCGGTGTTCGACAGATTCGGGCCGGAGTCCGGCCTCGCCTTCTTTCAGATGTTCTTCTGGATGTTCGACCGGACCGGCGCGACCGTCGTCGACACGGAAGCCGTCATCTGCCCGGTGCTATGCGTCGCCGGTGCCGACGACGCGCTGATATCGCTTGCCACAGCGCGCGAGACCGCCGGCGCCTATCCCGGCGCGGCCTTCTGGGAGCTCGCCGGCCACGGCCATATGCTCGTGCTGGAGCCGGGCGCCGAGGACATCGCCCGACGCATCGCCGGTTGGATCCCGAGCTAGAGTCTATGGCGCTTCGCCCCAAGGCCTGCGTCGACCGTCGCGAATGTGCACGATCCAAACTTCGTCGGCTTGGACAGTCCAATAGACAAGATAGGGATATCGGCCGACTGGCAACGCCCGAATGCCCTGTCCACCAATTGATCGGCCGCTATTGGGAAAATGCTCAATTACATTGATCGTGGCGTCCAGAGCACGCTTGACGCTACGCGCACCCTGTAAATTTTGATCACTGCGATATTCGATGATTGTTCTGAGGTCGTCTCGATCCCGCTGCGTAAAGCGAACCCTCATAGGCCGAGGCGTTGCCAGAGAGCCTCGATCTCTTCGTCCGGGACGAACTCGCCGCGCCTCGCTTGCTCAAGACCCTCGCGGATGGCGTCCCTAGTCGCATCGTCAAGCTCGCCGATTCGGGCCAACTCCTCGTCGGTCAAAGCAAGCAGTACGGCTCCGACCACATCCTGCTCTTCGGCTGGAAGTGCCCGTGCCTTGGCGATCGCCTTTTCCAGAATTTTCGTCATGGACAATTGTAGCACGCTAGCCTGTACCTGGAAGCCGGCTCACCCCCTATCGACCGGCAACGGCGAATCTGTACCCGTCTCGATCAACCTGAGCGCGCGCTCGATCGGCGAGAAGGAACGGCGGTGATGCGTGCAGACGCCATGCTTCTTGATGGCCTCAGCATGTTCCCGCGTGCCGTAGCCTTTGTTGCTCTCCCAGCGGTAGCGGCGATAGCGGCGCGCCAGCTTCACCATGATGCGGTCGCGCGTGACTTTGGCCACGATCGACGCCGCCGCCACCGAAAGGGACAAGCCGTCGCCGCCGACCACGGCGCGGGCCTTGCAGGGAAAGCGGCGGGGAATGATGTTGCCGTCGATCAGCGCGGCGCCGACCGGCACGCCGAGTCCGCGATAGGCCGCGCGCATGCCCCATAGGCTCGCTTGCAGAATGTTGATGCGGTCGATCCGCCGCACCGGGCCGATGGCGATCGACACGATCGATGTGGCGATGATCGCCTCGTAGCGGTCCGCGCGCGCCTCCGGCGTGAGCAGCTTCGAATCGTTGAGGCCTTCGGGGATGCGGCCGGGATCGAGGATCACCGCGGCGACCACCACCGGCCCGGCCCAAGGACCGCGCCCCGCCTCGTCGATGCCGGCCACCGGTCCCTCGAACTCGTCCATCAGCGACGCTTCGAAATCGAAGCTCGGCGTGGGTCTTACGGTTATGGCGCGCGCGGGAAGTCCCATGGAACGGAACTTTCGCGCAAAGCACGCGCGATTTGCAACTCGTTCAGGGCTTGCGGGCCGCTCGCTGTGGAAAACCGGCTAGAACAGCGCGAGTTGCTGGCCGGGGAGGGCAGGGGGCGTGAACAAATCTTTGCGGAGCGAGACCGAGTCCTCGTTGAGTCCCAGCCGCCCGGCGGCCATCTCGAAACGCCGCCCAATCATCCAGGCATAGGGACCGTCGCCGGTCATCCGCTCGCCCCATTTCGCTTCGTAGAGCTTGCCGCCGCGCGTCGAGCGCATCAGCGACAGCACGCGCTTGGCGCGGTCTGGGCAATTCGCATGAAGCCACTCGGTGAAGAGGTCGCCGATCTCGAGCGGCAATCGCAGCAGCACATAGCCGGCTTGGCGCACGCCGGCAGCCGCCGCGCGCTCCAAAATGCGCTCCATCTCCATGTCGGTCAGGCCGGGAATGACAGGGGCCACCATCACGGAGGCCGGCACGCCGGCGTCCACCAGCCGCTTCAGCGTTTCGATCCGCTTGTCCGGCGTGCTTGCGCGCGGCTCCATGGCGCGAGCGAGCCGGCGGTCGAGCGTCGTCACCGAGAGCGCGACCTTCACTAAGCCGCGCTCGGCCATCGATTTGAGAATGTCGAGGTCGCGCAACACCAGTGCCGACTTGGTCACGATCCCGACCGGATGATTGGCCGCGCTCAGCACTTCGAGAATGCGGCGCATGATGCGGTAGCGCCGCTCAATCGGCTGATACGGGTCGGTATTGGTGCCGATGGCGATGGTGCGGACCTGGTAGCCCGGCTCGCCGAGTTCGCGCTCTAGCGCCTGCGCGGCGTTGGTCTTGGCGAACAGCTTGGTCTCGAAATCGAGCCCGGGCGAGAGCCCGAGAAAGGCGTGGGTCGGACGCGCGAAGCAATAGATGCAGCCATGCTCGCAGCCGCGATAGGGATTGATGGAGCGATCGAAGCCGATATCGGGCGATTCGTTGCGCGTGATGATCCGCCGCGCCGGCACCTCCTGAACTTCTGTGGAAAGCGCGTCGAGCTCCGCAAGCGACTCCCAACCGTCATCGACAGGCTCGTAGGCGATCGGCTCGTAGCGGCCGCCCCGGTTGGTCTGCGCGCCCCTTCCATGCCGGCGTTCAGCCGCAATGCCCCCGGCTTCAAGCGGAAAGCTCTCGAAATCAGCCGATTTTCTCAACGCGACGGACATACCAGCTATATAGGGCGCCTCGTGGAACAAATCAAGAACAAATGGATCGGCATGAGACGATTGCCGGGTCAGCCCCTCGCGCCTATAGCTTCCGCGCCATGATCTCGGTCATCATCCCGACCCTAAATGCCGAGCGGACGCTGGCGCATACGCTCACGGCGCTTGTCCCGGCGGTCGTCGACGGCATCGTGCAGGAGGCGATCCTGGTGGACGGCGGCTCGACCGACGACACCAGGGCCATCGCCGAGGCCGCCGGCACGCATCTGGTCTTCGCCCCGGCCGGCAGGGGGTCGCAGCTCGAGGCGGGCGCGAGTCAAGCCAAGGGAGATTGGCTGCTCTTCCTCCACGCCGACACCGTGCTCGAGCCGGGCTGGGCGGAGGAAGCGCAAAGCTTCATGGAGCGGGTCGAGAGCGGCAGGCGCGCACAAGCCGCTGCGGCTTTCCGCTTCGCGCTCGACGATGAGGGCTTCATGCCGCGCTTCGTCGAACAGCTGGTGGCGCTGCGCTGCCGGCTCCTCGCGCTGCCTTACGGCGATCAGGGCCTGCTCATCTCGCGCAATCTCTACAATCGGCTCGGCGGTTTCCGGCCGCTGCCGCTCATGGAGGACGTCGATCTGGTGCGGCGGTTGAGGCGGCGCGAACTGGTCATCCTGCAGTCGCGCGCGGTGACCAGCGGCGAGCGGTACCGCCGCGAAGGCTATCTCGCGCGGAGCTTGCGCAATCTCGGCTGCGTCCTGCTCTATTATCTCCGTGTGCCGGCCCGGGTGCTTACGCGCCTCTATGGCTAGGCGGCAGGCGGAGCCAAAACGCAGCAGCACTTTTTCCCGACACCTCGTCGTCATGGCCAGATCGCCGGTCCTGGGTCGCGTCAAACAGCGCCTCGCCCGCGAAATCGGCGGCGTCGCGGCGCTGCGTTTCTATCGCAGCTGCCTGGCTCACGCGCTGTTGCGGCTGGCGCGCGACCCGCGCTGGCGCTGCTTGGTGGCGATCACCGCCGATCGCGATATTACAGCGCGCCTCTCGCCCGCGACGGCGAAGCTCGCCCGGCTGCCGCAAGGCGGTGGCGATCTGGGGCGCCGCATGCAGCGCCTCTTCGGGCGCCTGTCGCCAGGCCCCGTGATTATCGTCGGCAGCGACATACCGGCGATCCACCCACACCACGTCGCCGACGCATTCAGACGCCTCGGCAACGCGGATGCGGTGTTCGGGCCTGCGCCCGACGGCGGCTATTGGCTGGTCGGGCTCAAGCGCGTGCCGAGACTCCTTGCGCCCTTCGCAGGCGTGCGCTGGTCGAGCCCGCACGCACTCGCCGATACGCTCGCCAATCTCGACGGGCTACGCGTTGTGTTCGCCGCGACCCTGAGCGATGTCGACACGGGAAAGGACTTCCGGCAAATGGCGGGCACTGCCGCCCGGCTCATCTTCTTCGCACCCTGCGCCCAAGTATTGGTTTAGTCGAACTCAAGACGCTTCGTCTAGTTGCCTGAATCATTGAATTAAAGGGCAACTCGATGCGCATCGGGTTAGTCGATCCGAGCCGCACCACGCGGTCACGCGCATGCTCGAAGCGCGCTGCCACGACGCACTCCCCATTGTCGACGAGCTTGAGGCCCTTGCTCTGATCAAGGCCGATATAT
>DASQKJ010000114.1:0-20065 GCA_035630595.1 Methyloceanibacter sp. | reverse complement strand
GCGCATCATCTGCGCGGCTCCGGCATACCCGTCATTCACTACGTCGCGCCGCAGCTCTGGGCCTGGGCGCCGTTCCGCGCGCGCAAGCTGAAGAAACGTCTCGATCATGTCATGGCATTGCTGCCGTTCGAGGTTCCGTTCTTCGCCCAATACGGCATCCCGGCCACCTATGTCGGCCATCCCGCGATTGACGCGGGCGCCGAGCGCGGCGACGGCAAGGCCTTCCGGGCGCGCCATGGGTTTGCCCCCGACGCGCCGGTGCTTTGCGTGCTCCCCGGCAGCCGGCCGGGCGAAGTGCGGCGCATGCTTCCCGTCTTCGGCGACGCGTTGGCTCTACTCAAAGAGAGATTCCCAAACCTTCAGATCGTCATCCCGGTGGTCGATTCAGTTGGAGAGGCGGTGAGGGATCTCACGCAGAACTGGCCCTCTCCGGTTATCCACGTCGGCATGGCGGAGCGTTTCGACGCTTTCGCCGCGTCCGACGCCGCGATGGCGAAATCAGGGACCGTGACGCTCGAGCTTGCGCTTGCCGGCGTGCCTATGGCGGTCGCCTACCGGGTCAGCCCGACAACCGCCTTCATCGTGCGCCGGCTGGGGGTCAGCGTCGAGCATGCCTCGCTGGTAAATTTGCTGCTCGGACGCCAGGTCGTGCCGGAGTTCCTCCAGGAAGACTGCACCGGCCCGAAGATCGCCGACGGTGTGGCCGAGATTCTAACCTCCGAGGCGGTGCGCGAGGCGCAGCAGAAGGACTTCAAGGATGTGGTGAAGGCCCTGGGCGAGCCCATTCCCTCGCCCAGCGAGCGCGCCGCCAAACTCGTGCTCGACATCGTGCGCGCCCGCGCCCTGGAAATTCAGCCTTCAAGCGTGGATTAGCGTTGCGAGGCCGCCGCGGCCGCAGGGACCGGGTCGCGTTGCACCTTGCGAAGATGTTCCTCGATGCTGTCATTGATCATGCTGGCGACACGGAGCGCCTCGCAACCGGCCCATCCATCGACCAAGGGCTTGCTGCCCGTGGTGACGCAGTCGAGAAAGGCGTCGATCTCGTTGGCGAGACTGTCCTGCTTCTCGATCTCGTAGGTCTCAGACGCGATCGCCGCAACCCCTTCGGTGGTCGGATCGCCGCGCAGGCGATAGCCATAGATGCGCCCCTCGCCGAGATCGCAATTGAGATAGCGATTGCGCGCAAACACGCGCATGCGTCGTTCGGTCTTGTAGCTGACCCGGCTTGCCGTGACATTGGCGACACAGCCAGACTCGAACGTGATGCGCGCATTAGCGAGGTCGACCCGCTTGCCGAGCACCGGCGTCCCGACGGCGTCTACCTGGGCGACCGGCGACCCCACCAGACCGATAATCATGTCGATGTCGTGGATCATGAGATCGAGGATTACATCGACTTCGACCCCGCGACTCTTCCATGGCGCGATGCGGTAGCTCTCGAAATAGAGCGGCTCGGCAATGAGCTTGGCAAGCGTGCGATAGCCGCTCGAGAAGCGCTCGATATGTCCCACCTGCAAGACCGTCTTGCGGGACTCGGCAAGTTGCGCCAGCGTACGCCCGGTCTGCTCGCTGTCGGTCAGCGGCTTCTCCACCAGCAGGTGAATGCCGGCCTCGATCAGCTCGCGCGCGATGTCGTAATGCAGCGGCGTCGGCACCGCCACGCTGGCTGCATCCACCCGGCCGATGATGCTGCGATAGTCGGAAACGGCTTCCGCGCCGAACTCGGCGGCGACGGCGTTGGCCCGCTCCGCGTCCGCATCCACCACCGCCACCAGCTCAGCGCGCTCGTTTCGCGCGTAGTGATTGGCATGAAAGCGTCCGAAATAGCCCGAACCGACCACGGCGACGCGAACTGGGTCTGCCATGCCCTTTACCAGGCTCCTACTCGGCCGCCTGCGCAACGCCCGCCTTCGACGAGGCGAGCGCCTCGCGCACGGTGCCGACGATCAGGTCTTGCGCCGCCTCGTCGAGATAAGGATGCATCGGCAGGCTGATCACCCGCCGCGCCAGCCACTCCGCTTGCGGCACGCCGGCCGGCGGCGTCGTCACCTCGCGATAGGGCGGCAGGCAATTGAGCGCGCTCGCATAATGGATCGCGGTCGGCACTCCTGCCGCGCGGCAGGCTGTCGCGAGGCCGTCGCGGTCCTCGGTGACGATCGTATATTGCGCCCAGACCGAGGTAGCCCCCGCCATCAGCCTTGGCGTCTCGGTCGCCCCGGCAAGACCTGCGTTGTAGCGGTCGGCCCGCTCCTGCCGCGCCGGGATCTCCGCCGGGAACAGCCGCAGCTTCTCCAGCAGGATCGCGGCCTGAATCGAGTCGAGCCTGCTGTTGACGCCGAGATACTCGGTGTCCAGCCGGCCCGGCCCCTTGCCGTGATTGCGCAATGCGCGCAGCCGCGTCGCCTTGTCGTCATCGTCGGTGAAGACCGCGCCGCCGTCGCCATAGCCGCCGAGTGGTTTCGACGGATAGAAGCTGGTCGCCGTATAGGCAGCGAGCGTGCCGACCTTCTTGCCGTTCAGGCCGGCGCCGAAGCTCTGCGCGGCATCGGCAATCACCAGCAGGCCGTGCTGCTCGGCGAGTTCGGCGATGGCAACGTAATCCGCCGGCTGGCCGTAGAGATCGACCGGGATCACGCAGCTTGGCTTAAGCCCGCGGCGCTTGGCCTCGCCGATCGCCGCTTCAAGGCTTTCCACGTCCATATTGAATGTGTCACGCCGGATATCGACGAAGACCGGGGTGGCACCGGCCAGGATCGCCACTTCGACCGTGGCGACGAAAGTGAAGGCCGGCACGAAGACGGCGTCGCCCTTGCCGATGCCTTCGGCCATCAGCGCCAGCAACAGCGCATCGGTGCCGTTGGCGCAGCTGATGCAATGGCGCGCGCCGCAGAAAGCCTCGAGCTGCCGCTCGAGCTCGGTCACCTCAGGTCCCAGGACGAACTGGCCGTGACTCAGCACCGCCGCAATCGCCCGCTCGACGCTGTCGCCGAGATGCTCGCGCTGCGCGGCAAGGTCGATGAATGCCGGAATGGCTTGCTTACCCTCTTTGCTCATGCGATCTCCACTCCGAGCCCGTTTGCCGCATTCTACCTGAAGATGCGGGGGAAATCGGGCAAGAAGGCCGGCCGCGCCGGGCTTCGGATTTATCGGTTTTACCGGGGTCCCCTCGGGCTTCCTGTCGGCCCCGCCGCCGACTACCATAGCCCGGGCCAAGTTTCAAACCGCCTGGGTCCGGCGGGGAATGCAGCAAACTGTCGCTAGGGGGAGATTTATGACGCAGCCTGGTTTCGCCTGCCCCCTGCCTGCCGGGCCTGGCCGCTCCTGACCCCATGCGGCTCGGTTCCGAACGGCTTCTTGCCTCGCCGCGGCTCAATGGATTGCGGGTCGGCGTGCTCGCCAATCCGGCCTCGATCGACCGCGACTTCCGCCATGTCGTCGACCGGCTTGCGGCATCGTCCGGCTGGACGCTCGCGGCGATCTTCGGTCCGCAGCACGGCTTCCGGTCGGACCTCCAAGACAACATGATCGAGACGCCGCACGAAACCGACCCCCGCCGCAACGTGCCGATCTTCTCGCTCTATAGCGAGACGCGCGAGCCGACCCCGGAAATGCTCGATCTGATCGACGCTCTGGTGATCGACATCCAAGATGTGGGCGCGCGCATCTACACCTTCATCTACACCATGGCGAATTGCCTGCGCGCCGCCGCGCGCAAGGACCTGCCCGTCATCGTTTGCGACCGCCCCAATCCGATCGGCGGCGCAATCGAGGGTCCGATGCTGAAGCCGGGCTTCGAATCCTTCGTCGGTCTGTTTCCCATACCGATGCGCCACGGCATGACGGTCGGCGAGATCGCCCGCCTGTTCAACGAGCAGCAAGGGATCGGTGCCGCACTCGAGATCGTTCCCATGGAAGGCTGGTCGCGCGACATGTATTGGGACGAGACCGGCCTCCCCTGGGTCATGCCTTCGCCCAATATGCCCACGCTCGATACGGCCATCGTCTATCCGGGAACCGTGCTGTTCGAAGGCACCATGCTATCGGAAGGGCGCGGCACCACGCGGCCCTTCGAGTTGATCGGCGCTCCTTGGCTCGACGGCGAGCAGCTCGCCGCCCGCATGAACACGGTCGGCCTCGACGGCGTGCATTTCCGGCCGGCGATCTTCGAGCCGACTTTTCAGAAACACGCCCGCGCCACCTGCGGCGGCTGCCAGATCCATGTCACCGACCGGCGGCGCTTCGAGCCGGTCAAGACCGGGGTGTCGCTAATGCGCGAATGCTACGGGCTTGCGCCCGACCGCTATCAATGGCGCCCGCCGCCTTACGAATATGAGCACGACAAGATGCCGATCGATATTCTGGCGGGATCGGCGGAGTTGCGCGAGCAGATCGAGGCGCGAGCTCCGTTGGAAAACATCGTCGGCAGCTGGCGGACCGGCGAGGCGACGTTTAGGGCGGCGATCGCGCCTTATCTGTTGTACTGATCGGAGCCGGGGGCCGGCAGCGATGTTTCCCATCTCCGACGACAATCCGCGCAGACAGACGCCGATCGTCACCTGGACCATCATTGGCATCTGCGTCCTCGTCTATCTATGGCAAGCCTCGCTAGGCGCCGAGCGCGGCCAAGCCGCCGTCTTGGAGTTCGGCATGATCCCGGCGCGGGTATTCGGCACGGAGCTTTCCCCCGAATTCACCGCCGCGCCGGCTTGGCTGACCGTCATCACCTCGATGTTCATGCATGGCGGCTGGATGCATCTCGCGCTCAACATGCTGTTCCTGTGGATCTTCGGCGACAATGTCGAAGATTCCATGGGGCATGTCCGCTATCTCGTCTTCTATGTTGCCTGCGGGGTAGCCGCCGCCATGGCGCAGGCGCTGACCAATCTCGACTCGACCATCCCCATGGTCGGCGCCAGTGGCGCCATCTCCGGCGTGCTCGGCGCCTATGTCCTGTTGCACCCCCACGCAACCGTGCGCGTGCTGTTCGTGCTCGGCCTCTTCGTCACGGTCGCCCACGTTCCGGCCATGATCGTGCTCGGAATTTGGTTCCTGACCCAGATCGCCAGCGCGGCCTTTGCGCAGAGCGACGGTCCCGGCGTCGCGTTCTGGGCGCATGTCGGCGGCTTCGTCGCCGGCATGGCCCTCGTACCGCTGTTCAAGAAGAGTGGCGTGAAGTTGTTTCAGCCACCGCACTCGCGCCCGTTCGAGATCGAGCGCGGGCGGCAGCCCTGGGGCTGAAGCGCGTCAGGGGGCTCGAAGCGCTGCGACAACATCGGACAACCGAGCGTCTTTTCCAGCGCCTCGATCAGGTCCTGCTCGGCATCGGCTTTGATATAGATGCCGCCATTCTTGTCGGCGAGGCATTTGGCATCAAGAATGCTGGACTCGCCGGTCCAGGAAAAATCCTTCATGCGGAAGCCGATAATATGCACCGTAAGCTGCGCGGCATTGGCCCGAAGCTGCTGGCCGAGGGCGCAGGGCGAGCCGCCGCAGGTCTCTTCCCCGTCGGTCAAGACAACGATCAGCCCCGGCTTGTTCCGGTAGTCAAGCACGTCCGCTGCCTGCTCCACAGCCGCGCTTAGCGGGGTCTTGCCGGCCGGATTGAGGGTGTTGACTTCCTGCATGATGAGACTCGCCGCATCCGGAGTCGGCTTGAGCGCGAGTTCGACGTTGCATTGCTGATAGGGGCCAGGCCCGTAGGTGATGAGCCCGACCTTGCGATGGCGCGTGATGCTCGGCAGCACCTTGGCGAGCGCCGACCGCACTTCGTTGATCCGCGGCAGCGTGGTGGCGATGCCTTGGTTGAGGTTGCCGGCCATCGAGCCCGAGGCGTCGAACACCAGCATGGCGTCCTCGGTGCAAGGGCTGCGCTGCTGTTCCTCCACGGTCCCGGCCCAGGCGTTGCCGGCAACCAGCCATGCCAGAGGAAGCGCCGCGGCCAGCATTTTGCGAACAAGCCAAGTCATGTGCCGGTCTTCTCGGAAGGTGCCAGTTCTATGACTGTAAACGAAAATGCCGGACAATGCGTCAGAGGCAGCCTTCGTACGGTCGCTTGTCACGCCAAGCCTCTCGGACTAGCCTCCGACCCGATCTAAGGTCGCCGGAGCAGCCATTGCCAAGGCCTGTCATTCGCGTTTCCCGCACCGTCTGGCGCGCCGCCGGCAGCATGGAGGATGTGCGCGCAATCCCAGAGGAAACCGCGATCGCTTTCACCTACAACACCGCCTCCTACGCGGTGATGATGGCGACCCCCCAGGACCTCGAAGATTTCGCCGTCGGCTTCAGCCTGACCGAAGGCGTGATTCCGTCGATCGACGCGATCGACAGCATCGACATCGTCGAGGAAGACATGGGCATCGAGCTGCGCATCTGGCTGAAAGCGCCGGATGCCACTGAGTTCCTCGGCCGGCGTAGGAAGATGGCCGGGCCCACCGGCTGCGGGCTGTGCGGGGTGGAGAGCCTCGTCGAGGCGATGCGGCCGCCGCCTGAAGTAGGCGAAGGCCGCGCCTTCACCCCGGCCGAGATCATGAGCGCCGTGGAATCGCTGTTTCCGCTCCAGGCGCTCAATCAAGCGACACGCGCCGTCCATGCGGCGGGGTTCTGGGAACCCGAGCGGGGCCTGGTGGCGGTAAGGGAAGACGTCGGACGCCACAATGCGCTCGATAAGCTCGCGGGCGCCCTGGCGCGCGAGGGCGCAACCGCACGCTCGGGCCTCGTGGTGCTGACCAGCCGCGTGTCCATCGAGATGGTGCAGAAGGCCGCCGCTATCGGCGCGCCGATCCTTGCAGCGGTCTCGGCGCCGACCGCCTTGGCCGTGCGCATGGCCGAGGCTTGCGGCATGACCTTGATCGCCATCGCCCGCAAGGACGGGTTCGAGATTTTCACCCATCCGCATCGGGTTAAGACCGACGTCGCAACCCATGTCGCATAAGGCCTGCCGGCCGCCCGCAGGCTGCCACAGTGTGCGTGTTAGGCTGGAGAAAGGCGATTCATTGAGAGGGTTCGGCCATGACCAAGCTGCTCAAAACGCTCTGCCTTATCCTCGTTGCCGGCCTTGCAACAACTGCCGCACCGCCACGCGCCGGAGCCGGCGCCGCCGCGATCGACGCCGCGGCCAATGAAACTCTGCACAGCTTCGTCCGCCAGATTCCCGGCGCTCGCGAGCTGGCTCAGAAAGCCGCGGGGATTCTCGTATTCCCCTCGGTGGTCAAGGCCGGGATCGGTCTTGGCGGGGAATACGGCGAAGGAGTCCTGCTGAATCAGCAAAGGGTCGCAGGCTATTACAATCTGATCTCGGCATCCTTCGGTTTCCAGCTTGGCGTCCAGCAACGGTCGATCATCATCATGTTCATGACCCAGGATGCCCTTGCCGGTTTCCAGAACCGGGCGGGATGGAAGGTCGGCGTCGATGGATCGGTGACCGTTATCACGGTCGGTGTCGGCGGCTCGATCGACAGCGAAAAGGTCGTGAGTCCGGTGATCGGCTTTGTCCTCGATCCGAAGGGTCTGATGTACAATCTGACGCTCGAGGGCAGCAAGATCAGCCGCATTGAGCGCTGAAAATTCCGGAGCCGAACTGCGGGGCGCGCAAGCGGAGTCTCCGCAGCGATGGTTAGCGGTACCTAAAGCACTGCAAGTCACGAACAGCTGTCCCCCACCCAGTCCCAAGCCTTAGCGGCGTCCCCTCGGGTACGAATTTTGCGGCAATTAGGCGCAAAGCGCGCTAGATCGGGAACGCTTGCCTCGGTCTCGTCGTTGCCAAGGGAGATGACCCTCCCTCCTCTGGCAGCACTCCAGAAGACCAAGCGCAACGCCCTGGCGATACAACAACTATGGACGAGATCATGCAGAGAGGCATGGAGCCTCGCCGCAAGTCGCGGGCGCTTCCCTCGCCCGATTCGGTCGATGTGAGGCGTATGGCGCTGCTGCTTGATGTCGATGGAACGCTGCTCGACATCGCAACGACACCCACGAGCGTCGTGGTCCCCGAGCCTCTGCGACAGACCTTGCGCAATCTGCTCGCGCTCAGTGGCGGCGCCCTGGCCCTGGTCAGCGGGCGGACCGTCGATACGCTCGACCGGTTGTTCGCACCGCTCAAAGTCCCCGCGATTGGCGGACATGGCGCCGAGATGCGCGTCTCAACTGCGGATCCAATCGTGAAGTGCCACCGCCCCGATCTGACCGATGCGCTTCGAGAGCGGCTACACGCGCTCGCCACGATCGATCCCCGCCTGCACATCGAGGACAAACTGCACTCAATCGCCGTGCATTACCGGCTCGCGCGCGCGCGCCAGGACTTCCTCAAGCGGGAGATTGCCCGCATCGTTGCCGCCGGCACCGATCAGGTGGAGATTCTCTCCGGCAAGGACGTGATCGAGGTGAAGCCCAAGGCCTTCACCAAGGGCTCGGCCGTCATCGAGCTGATGACCTATCCGCCGTTCTCGGGACGCATCCCGCTCTTCATCGGCGACGACACCACCGACGAATCGGTGTTCGCCATCTTGCCGGAATGGTCCGGGCTCGGCTTCTCGGTCGGGAGGGCCCTCGATGGCGCGGACGGCGTCGTTCCCTCACCGGAATATGTCAGGTCGTGGCTACTGGACATCGTCAATTTCGCCGGTGGCGCGCCATGAACGATTTCGGACTCGATCTCGCCGTCATCGGCAATGGCCACACGGCCGCGCTGCTCGAGCCAAGCTCGCGGCTCGTGTGGTGGTGCTTCCCGCGCCTGGATGGCGACCCGGTGTTCTCTCGCTTACTCGCGGGCGAGGAGGAGAAGGGCTTCTGCGATGTCGTCCTCGACGACGTGGCCGACTATAGATCCGACTATGAGCGAAATACGGCCATCGTCTCGACGATCTTGACCGACAGCCAGAATGCGTCGGTGCGGATCACCGATTTCGCCCCGCGCTTCCAGAATTATGGGCGCATCTTTCGCCCAGCCCAGCTGATCCGGATCATCGAGCCGGCGGCCGGCTTGCCCCGCATCTCCATCCGCCTTCGCCCGACCGCCAGCTATGGCAAGCCGATCGAGGATCGCTCGCTCGGCAGCAACCACATCACCTACCGCGGCCAGAACATCGCGGTAAGGCTGACCACCGACGGACCGCTCGCCTATATCGATTCGGAATCGTCCTTCGTCCTCACCAAGCCCATTCACATGGTGCTCGGTCCGGACGAGCCTTGGGCCGACGATG
This sequence comes from Methyloceanibacter sp., assembly GCA_035630595.1. Taxonomy (GTDB): domain Bacteria; phylum Pseudomonadota; class Alphaproteobacteria; order Rhizobiales; family Methyloligellaceae; genus Methyloceanibacter. The sequence goes on along the minus strand of DASQKJ010000114.1, from coordinate 10,868 downwards.
TCGCCAAGACCTGCCGCGAGTTCGCCGACCGCACCCGGGACTATTGGATGGAGTGGGTTAGGCGTCTCTCGATCTCCTATGACTGGCAAGACGCCATCATCCGCTCGGCAATCTCGCTCAAGCTTTCCAATTTCGAGGAGACGGGCGCCATCGTCGCGGCCCTGACCACGTCGATCCCCGAATCCCCGGGATCGGGGCGCACCTGGGACTACCGCTATTGCTGGATGCGCGACGCCTATTTCGTGGTGAAGGCGCTCAACCGGCTCGGCGCCACCAAGACCATGGAGGACTTTATCTCGTTCATCCTGGGCATCGCTGCCGACGATCCAGTACGTCCGGTGTATAGCGTCGTACCCTCGGACCCGATGGACGAGACGATTGCGCCAAATCTCGACGGCTATCGCAATGACGGTCCCGTGCGCGTGGGCAACGCGGCGGCGTTTCAGAGTCAGCACGATACGTTCGGCAGCATCATTCTCGCGGCCATGCCGATGTTTTTCGATCGGCGGCTACCGCGGCCCGGCAATGAGGGCTTGTTTCGTCTGCTGGAATCGCTGGGCGAGAAGGCTGCACAACTCGCCTTCAAGCCGGATTCCGGCATCTGGGAGTTCCGCGGCCGCACACATGTGCACACCTATTCCGCGGCGATGTGCTGGGCCGGTTGCAGCCGACTGGCCGCGATCGCCTCGCATCTTGGCCTGCTCGACCGTGCGGCGCATTGGACGGAAATCGCCGACGGCATCCAGAGCACGTTGTTGGCTGGCGCCTGGAGCGAGAAGAGAGGTTGCTTCACCGCCGGTTTCGGTCTCGAAGACCTCGACGCCAGCGTCCTGCTTCTGCCCGAAACCGGCGTGATCGAGCCGAACGATCCGCGTTTCGTGCAGACCGTCGCCGCCATCGAGCGGGAATTGCTGCGAGGCAACCACGTGATGCGCTATGCCAACGAGGATGATTTCGGCATGCCGGAGGCGGCGTTTCTCACTTGCCGCTTCTGGCTGATCGACGCCTGGTGGTGGCTGGGGCGTCGCGAGCAGGCCCGCGATCTGTTCGTCGACGCGCTCGGCTATCGCAACCGCTATGGCCTGCTCGCGGAGGACATCCATCCGCAGACCGGGCAGCTCTGGGGGAACTTCCCTCAGACCTACTCGATGGCAGGCCTGATCTTGACGGCGATGCGTCTGTCGCGAACCTGGGAGGATCGGTATTGGCGCGGCTGATTGTCGTTTCCAACCGGGTGTCCACGCCGCGCGCCGGCGGCGCGCCGCGCGCAGGCGGCCTCGAAGTGGCCTTGGGCCCGGTGCTGAAGGACATTCCGAGCGTCTGGTTCGGCTGGAGCGGAAACGTGGTCGACCCCGACAAGGTCACCACCGAGCGCATTCAGCTTGGACGGCACGCTTATGTCGTCACCGACCTGTCCGAGGAAGACTATCAGGAATACTACAACGGGTTCGCCAACCGGGTGCTGTGGCCGGTGCTGCATTATCGGATCGACCTGACCGAGTTCAACCGCCGCGACCTGACCGGCTATTTCCGGGTCAACCGGTATTTCGCGCGCGAGCTGTCGAAGATCCTGACGCCAGACGATTTCATTTGGATTCATGACTATCACTTGATTCCGATCGCCGAAGAGTTGCGGGCAAGAGGTCACGCCAACCGCATCGGCTTTTTTCTGCATGTCCCCTTCCCTGCCCCCGAAATCATGACGGTGCTGCCGAACCACGAGAGGTTGCTCCCATCCCTGCTGCAATACGATCTCGTCGGCTTCCAGACCGAGACCGACATGGGCAACTTCGTCCGCTATCTCGTGTCCGAGCATCGCGGCACCAGTCAGGCCTTCGAGGCGACCGAGAACCAATTCGTGTTCAGTGACGGCAAACGGCAGACCCGGATCGGCAGCTTTCCCGTCGGGCTCGACGTCGAGGAGTTTCAAAAGCGCGCGCGGCGTGCGGTGCAGTCCGCGTTCGTCAGGGAGGTGGTCGAGAGCCTGGGCGGCCGGGCGCTGGTGATCGGCGTCGATCGCCTCGACTATTCGAAGGGGCTGGTGCAGCGCATGGACGCCTTCGAGCGCTTCTACGAAACACACGCCGAATGGCGCGCCAAGGTGACCTATCTCCAGATCGCGCCCCCGAGCCGGTCGGAGATTCCGGAATATTCGGAGCTCGAGCAGGCGGTCGGCGCGGCCGCGGGACGCATCAACGGCAAACATGGCGAAGTCGCCTGGACGCCGATCCGCTATCTCAATCGCACCTATAGCCGGTCGGCGCTGGCTGGTCTTTACCGCTCGGCACGCGCGGCGCTGGTCACGCCGCTTCGCGACGGCATGAATCTCGTGGCCAAGGAATACGTCGCCGCGCAGGACGCGGAGGATCCGGGCGTGCTCATTCTGTCACGCTTCGCCGGTGCCGCGGCAGAATGCCAGCAGGCTCTGCTGGTCAATCCCTACGATCCTGAATCGGTGGCCGCGGCGATCGCTCGCGCGCTCAACATGTCTCTGGCCGAGCGCCGCGAGCGCCACAGCGCGATATTGGCGACGCTCGCGCGCAACGGCAGCAGGGTGTGGAGCACCCGCTTCCTCGAATCGCTCGGCGCCAAACAATTATTGGACGATGCGCGCGCGGAAGATGGCGGCCGGGGGTCTGCGATGAAGCCGGCCCTACCGGCAGGGCTTCACCCTCTCAAAGCAAGCAACCCTTAGCTCGGCGCCGCTTGCGCGCGCCACGGCCCGGCGTCTCCCTCGCCCGTCTTGGCCACGTCCGCAGTATTTTCTACCAACGAAAACAAAGGCATAACCGACCCAGGCGCAGGAGGGGCGCCGACCGCATACTCCGCGACACCTTGCGTGGAGCCAGCAGCCGCGCGTCTTCGTCTCCGCCACAACGCCGTCAACAACAGGCACGACATGAGCATCGGGCCGATGACCGTCAGCCTGGCGATCGCGTGCTCGCCCGGTGCGATTCTTTTCCACTCGCCCCATCCATCGTTCGGCGATGCCTGACGGCTCGCGGCAAGACGCTGCTGCGCGTGCCTGAGATAGAAGAAATCGGTCAACTTGGCGAAGGCCTTTGCCGGGCCGCCCCCGCCATGGACGCCGGGCATCGGCGCAGGCCGGTCATGGCCAAGCCACACGCTGCCGACGAAGTCCTGGGTCAAGCCGACGAACAAAGCGTCCATGTTGCGGGACGAGGTCCCCGTCTTGCCGAAGACGAGGGCGTGGACCGAGTTCGCCGCGCGCGCCGTTCCCCGCTTCACCGGCCCCCGCAGGTCCTGGAGCACGGCCTGCGCCGTCCTCGCCGACATGGCTCTACGCTCTTCCTTTGCTGCCGGGACGACGATGATGTTTCCCCGCGACCCGATAGCCGCAACCAGGAAGCGTATTTGCGGAATCGCTCCCCGGTTCTGCAGCGTCGCGTAGGCCTGGGTCAGCTTCATCGGTGAGCTGTGCAGTCCTCCGAGCGGAACCAGGGCAGGTGATCCCGCCGGGCTGAGATCGAAGCGCTTGACGATCTCTTCGACTCTTGGACCGAGCCGCATGGCGGTCTCGGTCCAGGGCCGGTTGCACGAATGGTCGAGCGCAAAATCCAGCCGCACCGCGTTTCGCTTCAGGCAGACGGAGTTGGATTCGGCCGGCCAGTTCGGTGGCCGCACCGGACGCGTCGATACGCGCTGCTTCAGGCTGACGGAAAGCTCATGCAGGCCGATGAGCGGGAACAGCTTCCCCGTGGAGCCGATCGATCGCTTGATGTCCGTGGCCCGGTTCCACTCCCCGGTATAGGTGCACGAACCCGCAAGCGCGAGCACCTCGCCGGAGGGCCGCATGAAAAAGCCCGCGGCCTGGTGCCGGCCGGTGACTGAGCAGATCTGGCCGACTAGGCGCTGCTGGAACTCGGGGTCGATGAACAGGATCAGCCGGTAATCGCGCGGAAGCTCGATCCCGTTTGCCTTCGCCTCTCTTATGGCCAGGTCGCGATAAGGCCGATATTCGAGTCGGGCATAGGCCTCGTCGCCGCGGCGCAATCTGCGGGCAAACACGCGGCGCTCAAGCTCCCCTTTCGCTTCCGCCGCCTGTTGTGCGGTCAGCTTGCCCTGATCCAGCATGCGCCGTAGCACGCCGGAGGCGGCCTCGAACGCACTGGCCGGATTCCTCAAGGGATCGCGGTTATTCGGCTCGGGCAGCATGCCGACCAGCAGGGCGGCCTCGGCGAGGGTAAGGTCCTGCACGCCGACCCCGAAATAATATCGCGCCGGACCGTCGAACCCTGCCAGGTTGCGCGCATGGGGGACCGCATTTAGGTAGCGGGTGAGGATTTCCTCTCGCGTGAGCATCGCGGAAATCCTGACAGCGAGCACCGCCTCCAGTAATTTGCGGTCGAAGCTGTCCTCCTTCTTCAACAGCAGCGAGCGTGCAAGCTGCTGAGTGATCGTGCTGCCGCCCTGGCGATCGCCCCACAGCGACAGCCATGCGGCCCGCAAGGTTGAGCGGAAATCGAGCGCACCGTGCCAAAAGAAGCGCTCGTCCTCGCTCGCGACTACCGCGTCGCGGAGCGCGCGGGGAAAGGCCTCACCGGACAGGAGGGTCGGGCAAAGGACCTGCTCGTTGTCGACATTCCCGCGGCTCGACCGCTCGACCTGGCAGGAGGACAGGATCGTCTGGAGCAGCCGGCCGTTCGGCAGGTCCCAGCGATCGCTTTGGGCGACTATGGCCACCAATATCAGGATCGATGCCTGGATCAGGACCGCCACCAGGATCGCGACGGTCAGGACGCGCAGGCTGCCCGCCCATGAGAGCCTGGAAACGCCGGCCGACAGCGCCTCACCGAGGCGGGAAAGGAAGCGTCCAATTCGCTCCAACGCGGATTTCCCTCGCCAGCTCTCGCGCCCCACCCCTGTGGGGCGCGGAGGCCGCTAATCTACCAGTATTTAAGGCGGAAATTGTGCGGGCCGCCAGGGCGCGCTGCGACCCCGGCATGACCAGCTGAAAGCCTTGCGCTTTCGGCAAGCAGAGCACCAAGCTCGGCAGGATCGCCGGCTGCTCGGTCAGGTACGGATGACCCTCGGCGTCGTTGTAGGCGGAACTGTTATTTAGTACCTGATCACCGCGCGGCCGACACGTCGCCGCTGCGCAGCAGCTCGATGTTCTCGTTGACGTCTTCAAACCGGATCGTCTTGATCGAGTGCCGAACCTTGCCCTGCTGGACCAAAGCAACAACCTCGCTGAGATCGTTGTAATTGCCCCAGAAGGAGCCGTGATAAATGTATTCGCGCGCGACCAGCGGGAAGAGCGGAATATTGATGCTGTCCCCGACAAGGCCCACGGACGAATGGTGGCCGCCTACGGACGAGAGGCTGAATCCCGTCTGAATCATCTCCGTGGCGCCGGCACAGTCGATGACGGCATCGATCTCGCCCTTGCCGGTGGCCGCCGTCAGCTCCTTGCGGATATCGGCGACCGACTTGTCCTTGGTGCTGATGACGTGATCGGCGCCGAACTCCTTGGCGGAGGTCGATAAAGATGAAGCTGATCAGGCACTTGAATGGTAGCGGAGGAGGGACTCGAACCCCCGACACGCGGATTATGATTCCGCTGCTCTAACCAGCTGAGCTACTCCGCCATGGCAGACCGGGCGGATCTTACTCCGCCAATTGGCTCTGCAAGCGGCGATATAGGGACCGCCAATAATTGGTGTCAAGCAAACGCCGGCAGTGCACCAGCGTCCGCGCGACCTGCCACTTGACCCTGACCCTGATCGGTTCTGACAAGGCTGCCCTGGCCGGAACCCGCGTCGCCTGCGCCAGTTGCGGCCCGAGCCCGAAGCCCGACTCCTTGACGAAGCGGAGCATGGTGAAGAGACCGAGCGGCCTCAGCGCACGCCGCTCGGCGACACGCAAATCCTCGCAGACCAGCACCTGATCGAGCCCGAACACGGGGCGCCAGCCGAGAAGATCGGCGAAAGGCGCAAGCTTCCGCTCCAACAGGCCGCGGACGCCGTCTTCCTGGCTGAAATGGTTGACCAGAATCACCTCGCCGCCGGGAGCGCAGACCCGCTCCAACTCCCGCATGACCCGTTCCGGCTCCGGGACCACCGTCATGACGTACATTGCGACCACCGTGTCGAAGCTCTCATCGGGGAAGGCGAGCGCGCCGGCATCCATCTCGTGCAGCGCAACGACATTGGAGAGAGACTTGCGCTCCACCTTGTCTCTCGCCTTGGCCAGCATTTCGGGCGAAAGATCGATGCCGGTGATGGTGAGATGCTCGCCATAGCAGGGCAGCGACAGGCCGGTGCCGACGCCGACTTCCAGTACCCGGCCCTTGCGCCGGTTGATGATGCGCACCGCGTGCTTGCGGCCCGCCTCGGCCACGAGGCCGAAAGTGAAGTCATAGACCGGTGCCCAGCGGCGATAGGCATGACGAACGGAAGCCGCGTCCATTACGGGTGCCTTGGTTACCACATCCCTCTCCGCCTCTAATGCCGCCCGGAACCGGCGGCTTACCGCGATACGGCCGCCAATGTCCGTTCGGCGCCGCCCTTTGCCGCGGGATGCGCAAAGCCGTCCTTGGCCGGCCTTGCCTCCGCGCGAGCAGACTTGATCCAGCCGCCGCCGAGCAGCCGCTCCCCCCCGTCATCGGCTCGATAGAACACACAAGCCTGACCCGGCGACACGCCGTCCTCGCCATAAGCGAGATCGACCGCAATACCGTCCTCGTCGAGACTCAGCGTTGCCGGCTGCAACGGGCCGCTCGACCGGATCCTGGCAAGAATCTCATCGCCCGAGGCGGCAAACACCGCCAAAGCCTCATCGCCCAGCCAATTCACGTCGCGCAGCCTGATGCTGCGCGTGCGCAACGCTTCGCGCGGGCCGACCACCACTTCGCGTGCCGTAGCGTCGAGCTTCAGCACATAAAGCGGCTCCTGCGCCGCCACGCCGAGCCCCTTCCGCTGACCGATCGTGTAATTGATGATACCGCTGTGACGGCCGAGCACCCGGCCGTCGACATGGACGATATCGCCGGCTTCGGCGGCGCCCGGGCGCAGCCGCTCGATCACCTGGGTGTAGCGCCCGGTCGGCACGAAGCAAATGTCCTGGCTGTCGGACTTCTCCGCGACCGCGAGCCCGAAGTCGCGCGCCAGCTTCCGCGTCGCATCCTTGTCGAGTGCGCCGAGCGGGAAGCGCAAGAAGTCGAGCTGGGCGCGCGTGGTGGCGAACAGGAAATAGCTCTGGTCGCGCTCCTTATCGGCGGCGCGGTAAAGCTCGAAGCCGCCGGCGCCCGGCTTGCTCCGGACATAGTGGCCGGTCGCGAGCGCCGAGGCGCCTAAGCCCGCTGCTGTCTCCAGCAGATCGCGGAACTTGATCTTCTGGTTGCAGGCGACGCATGGAACCGGCGTCTCGCCCTGAAGATAACTGTCGGCGAACTCGCCCATCACCGCCTTGGCGAAGCGGGCTTCGTAGTCGAGCACGTAATGTGGGATCTTGAGCTGATCCGCCACCCGGCGCGCATCCTGAATGTCCTGCCCCGCACAACAGGCGCCCTTCCGGCCGACGGCCTCGCCGTGATCGTAAAGCTGCAGCGTGATGCCGACGACGTCGTATCCTTCTCGCTTCATCAAGCCGGCGACGACCGAAGAATCGACGCCGCCCGACATGGCCACGACCACGCGCGTTTCCGCCGGAGGGCTTTTCAGATGAAGATTGTTAAGCACTGGAGGCTGCAACGAAATCACATAAATCCCCGCTCGAACTGCGGATGACGCCTTGCGGCAATTGCCTTGTCCCGGCGGCAGTATAGACGGCCCGTTTCGGGCGCGCCGCCCTTCTTATTCCCTGACCTGGACCGAAGATAGGCATCCGCTTGTAGTTAAGCAAGCGAAGCAAGCTGCCCCAGCGGAGCCCTGAGGAGACCTCGGAAGCCAAGCTTCCTGCTTTGAATTCAGCAAGTTTTGGCTATTTCCTTGCCGCTTCCTTTACCTGCCAGCTTAGGCAAATCTTAAACGCGGCTTGCTAGGTTCCCCATTAGATGTGGCTCGTCAAGCGTATGGTGGTTGTGAGTACAATGACCGAGAATTACAGGCCGCGCGTCAGATATGTGATCGGGCCGGACGGCAGTCCTCTGACCGTTGCCGATCTCCCTCCCCGCGATACCAAACGGTGGGTGATCCGCCGCAAGGCCGAGGTCGTGGCCGCCGTGCGCGGCGGCTTGATCAGCCTCGAAGAGGCCTGCGAGCGCTACACGCTCACGGTCGATGAGTTCCTGAGCTGGCAGCGCTCGATCGACAAGCACGGCCTTCCCGGCCTGCGGGCGACCCGCATCCAGGACTATCGCGGCGGCTAAATCCCCAATTGCGTCGGCGCCGTCGGCCAGCGGCCTTTCGCCGATCGCCTTATTGCGCCGTTGTGCGCGGCGCCGCGGCGGCGACCGGCGGCATCGCCTTACTGCAATCGGTATCGCCTCGCTTCCAGCGATCGATGTCGTATTGCAGCTTGGCGGCAAGCTCGGGCGGCATCTTGCGGTTCTGAGTGCTGACCAGGGTGGAAGGCCCCTCCTGCCGGAAATCGATGGCGTAGGTGGAAAGGCCGGGGCGCCCCAAAGCCAGCTTCTGATGAATAGTGATCTGCACCTTGCTGCCGTCTGGGCTGACATTGGCGCGATAGACGTGATCAGGCAGGAGCGGATCCGTGGCGTTGAACCAGCAGCTCTTGATGCGCCCGCCGAGCAGCACATAGGCATCGACCGGTTTCGAAGCGGCGATCGACATTCGAGTCCTGTTGGCGGCCGGGATCGCGCTCGTGCTTTCGTAAGAAGCTTCGCTGGTGGCGCGGCTGGCGCCGAAGCCGCCGACGCGCATGCCGCAGCCCACCGTGAGCGCGGCCGTTCCGACAATCAAAAGCAATGCAACCCGTGACACGCCTTCCCCCGCGAGCCTCCGCCGCGCTCTAGTCGCGGAAATTCACATATTGCAAAGGCTGCTCGACCGAGAGCCCCTTGAGGTGTTGAATCACCGCCTGCAAATCGTCGCGCTTCTTGCCCGTCACCCTGAGCTCGTCCCCCTGCACGCTCACCTGCACCTTGAACTTCCCCTCTTTCACCTCCTTGACGAGGCGTTTGGCGAGTTCCCGATCAATGCCCTGCCGGATCAGCGCCTTCTGCCGCACCGCCTGTCCGGCGGCCTTCTCCACAGGCTTATAGTCGATAACCCCTACGTCGATTTTGCGGCGGGCAAAATGCCCCTGTAACAGCTCATGCATCTGCTTGAGCTTGAGGTCGTCGTCGGCGTGGATCGTGATCTCTGCGCCGTTGCGCTCGATGCGCGCTTGCGAGTTCTTGAAGTCGTAACGCTGGCTCATCTCGCGCATCATGTTGGCGAGCGCGTTGTCGACCTCTTCGAGATCGGTCTTGGAGACAATGTCGAAAGACGGCATCCGGCCCTCCGCCCGAGCCCATGGCAGTCCAAGCCGATACTAGCATGGGCAAGGAGCCCGCGCCGATCAGCTTGCGACGCGATGGATCCCGACCTGATCGAGCTCGGCGGGAGCCCCCCGGCCTTGATCGAGCCGCAGGCGTTCGGCGTCGCGCTCTTCGAGAAGCTCGATCTTCTTCAGCTCCTCGCAAGCCTCGTCGAGCTCCCCGCGCGCAGCGGCAAGCTTGGCCGCGAGATCGGCGGCCGAGGCCGCCAGGTTATTGCGCCTCTGCATCGCCGCCTTGGCGAAGGTCGGATAGGCGTAGTGATTGACATCGGAAATGCCGGCGCGCTCTTGCTCAATGGCGATCTGGCGGTCGAGATCGACAGCCATGTGGTTGAAGTCGCCGATCATGGATTCGATGTCGGCGACCTTGCGGCGCTTCTCATCGACGTCGAAACGTTTCAGGCGGATTAGTGCGTCGCGTGACTTCATGACTCGTTACCCTCAAGCCTCTCGGACCCCGTATGGCGAATTTCAATAGTCATGCCAGCGCCCACCCAAGCGGGCCTTTGGCGGTGTCGTCTGCCGTCCCCTCCCTGGCCACGGGCGCCCTGCCGTGGGACGGCGCGGCAGGTGCCTTGAAGAGCGCAGTCGGGGGCATGGTCGCAAACCCATGTCGTTAGAATGAATCGGCAATTCGCGCCTTGCGGCGGTCCAAGCCTCGTCGCGACGGAGCCCCCTGCCCCTCTCCGTCGATCATCTCCGACAGGGCTTAAGGGGCAGTAAACCATATGAGTGGCATTTAACTGATGCCGGAGACCCTTCGGTGAAGGATGGTTAGCGCTCGCCTTAAGCTTAGCTTTTGTTAACTATTGGCCGTTAATTTGTTGATTCGAATTAATTAACCATCCTGCATGGTGTTGTGGGGTCAGGGGATAAGCCGGGACTTGCGAGGAGACGGGGGATTTTAACATGCGGGTTCTTCTGATCGAGGACGACAGCGCTACGGCCCAAAGCATCGAATTGATGCTGCAGTCGGAGGGCTTCAACGTCTACAAGACCGACCTCGGTGAAGAGGGCGTCGACCTCGGCAAAATCTACGACTACGACATCATTCTGCTCGACTTGAACCTCCCCGACATGAGCGGCTACGAGGTGCTCAAGACGCTCCGGGTGAGCAAGGTTCAAACTCCGATTTTGATCCTGTCCGGACTGGCCGGCATCGAGGACAAGGTCAGGGGTCTCGGCTTCGGCGCCGACGACTATATGACCAAGCCTTTACATAAGGACGAGCTGGTCGCACGCATCCACGCCATTGTGCGCCGCTCGAAGGGTCATGCCCAATCCGTCATCCAGACCCGCGATCTCGTCGTCAATCTCGACACCAAGACCGTCGAGGTGAACGGGCAGCGCGTGCATTTGACCGGCAAGGAGTACCAGATGCTGGAACTCCTCAGCCTGCGCAAGGG
>DASQKJ010000113.1:0-20594 GCA_035630595.1 Methyloceanibacter sp. | reverse complement strand
ACGGTGATTAACCTCGCGCTCGGCACGCTCCTTAGCATGGGTGCGACGGCATTTTATCTCGCCGCGCACGACAATCCCGACACCGCCGATCTCGCCTTGCTTTGGCACCCGCGGCCGTTTTGGAAATATCTCGGAGCGTCGATCCTGCTTGCGCTCGCCGTCGCCATCGGATTCGTCTTGCTCATCGTGCCGGGGATTATCCTTGGACTCATGTTCATGTTTACGACCTTCGTCGTGATCGAGCGCGAACTCGGTCCCATCGATGCGATGAGCGAGAGTCATCGCCTCACACGCGGGCATAAATCGCGGCTCTTCGGCTTCGTGCTTCTGCTCCTGCTGATCAACGTGCTCGGCGTGCTCGCTCTTGTCGTGGGGCTGCTGGTCTCGATCCCCGTTTCCACGCTCGCCTTCGTGCATGCCTATCGCGTGTTGGGTGGCAAGCCAGGCCCGCGCCCAGCCGATGCGGCTCTCGCTGCATAGCGCGGGGACCTGATCCCGAAGTCTTGAGCTGTGAGGGGGTGCGGGCTATTCCGCGGGCACGAGCGGGCGCTCGGCCTTAGCGGCTTCGGCAGCATTGCGCGGGTTGCGGTAGACGAAGGGCGTCGGCGGCTTGGCCGCTTCCTCGCGCGCCAGCCTTACCATCTCGCCGTGATAGGGCGAGAGCGCGCAAGCCGGGTCGGTATTGCGGGCATCGCCGGTGATCGCCATGGCCTGGCAGCGGCAACCGCCGAAGTCGATGTCCCTGAAGGCGCAGGAGCGGCACGGCTCCTTCATCCAGTCGGTGCCGCGGAAGGCGTTGAACGCATCGGAGTTGAGCCAGATGTCGAGCAACGGGCGCTCCTGCACGTTGTCGAAGGTGAGCGTCTTGATGGTCTCGGCCGCGTGACACGGGAGCACCTTGCCGGCCGGGGTGATGTTCATAAAGCCCTTGCCCCAGCCGCCCATGCACGGCTTCGGGCGCTTGGCGTAATAATCCGGCACCACCATGTCGATGGTGAGCACGCCCTTGAGGCGTTCGCGTTCGCGCTCGACCAGTTCGATCGACTCGATGGTCTGGTCGTAGGTCGGAATTAGCGCCGCGCGGTTGAGATAGGCCCAGCCGTAATATTGCACATGGGCGATCTCGAGCCGCTGGGCGCCGAGCTTGATGGCCAGCTCGATATAGCGGCCGACATTATGGATGTTCTGGCGGTGGATCGGGGCGTTGACGGTCAGCGGCAGGCCAAGCTCGGTCACCCAGCGGGCGACGTCGAGCTTCTTGGCGGTGGCGCCGGGATAGGCGCCGATGCGCTCGGCGTTCTCGGCATCGACGTCCTGGAACGAGATCTGGACGTGATCGAGCCCGCGCTTGGCGAGGTCCTCGAACCGCGTGCGGTTCAAGGTGACGGCGGCGGTGATCAGATTCGAATAAAGACCCGCCTTGGACGCGGCGGAGACGATGTCTTCCAGGTCTTTCCGCGCGGTGGGCTCGCCGCCGGAGAGGTGCACCTGGAGAATGCCCATCTCGCCGGCCTGCGTCATCACCGAGCACCACATCTCGGTGGAGAGTTCCTTGTTGACGCGCTCCAACTCGATCGGATTGGAGCAATAGGAGCACTGCAAGGGACAGCGATGCGTCAGCTCGGCGAGCAGCCCGACGGGAGCGCGCTCGCAAAGAGCCGCTTGCGCGTCGCCACTCGCGCCCTCGGTCGGCTCGTCGTCGACCGCAAGCGTCTGGCAATGTCCGTTGGCCTTAAGCTCCAGCTCCTCGCTCATCCCTTTATGTATCCCTTGTCCGCCAGGCCTTGGAGCAGGTCGAGCACATCGGCGCGGATTACGTCGGCCGGTGCGGAATACTCCTTGGCGAGGGCCTCGACAATTTCCTCCACGGTTTTTTGGCTGCCGCAGAGCTTGAGCACGGCGACGGCGGTTTCGTCCGGCGTCAGCACCCGCTCGGGCGCCAACAAAATCCAACGGCCTCGCCCCGCGTCGTGGCGGAGCTTCAGATAGGCCGGCAAGTAAGGCCTCGTCTCCGCACCGATAATGAGCCGTTCCGGAGGCGCGGAGTCATCCGTCATGCTTTACCCGGCACGAAGGCGCCGGGCGGAACAAGCCCGGGCTCGACATAGGCGTAATGCAGCGCATCGAGCTGCGCCCAAAGCACGTTGCATTTGAATCTGAGCGCATCGAGCACGGCGGTCTGCGCCTCGGGGGTGCGCGCATTGCGCTTCACGTAATCCAACGCGAACGCGGCGTCGTCCGGCGCCTGGGTCAGGCGGCGCTTGAAATATTGCATCACGTCGTCGCTGATGAAGTCGTAATTCTCGAGCATGCCCGAGATGCGTTCCTTGTGAATCTTGGGCGCGAACAGCTCGGTGAGGGAGGAGGCGACGGCCTCGACCAGGGTCTTCTCGCGCACGAAATTGACATAGGCCTCGACGGCAAACACCGTCTCGGGAAGGGAGCCTTTGCGCGAAATGACGTAGTCGCGATCGAGCCCGAGCCCGTCGGTCAAAACCAGCCAGCGCTCGATGCCGCCTTCTTCCTCTCCGAAGCCGTCATGATCCATGATGCGATGGATCCAGTCGCGGCGGAGCTGGCGGTCATGGCAGCGGCTCATCAAGGCCGCGTCCTTGCGCGGCACCGCTGACTGATAGCAGTAGCGGTTCAACGCCCAAGCCTGGACCTGGCCCTGGTTGAGCTGGCCGCCATGCAACAGCTTATGGAAGGGATGCTTGTCGTGATAACGCTCGGCGCCGATGGCGCGAAGCTCCTGCTCCAGTTCCTCGGGACTCATGATCTTGGTCACGATGTTCTACCTCTTCCTACCCAGTTCAGATGAGGAACCCGGATAGTCCTCCCTAGAATCGCCGCCTTGATACGCGTCAACCGGCAAGGGGTTGCGCGGTCAAGCTCGGGGCGTACTTCCACCCGCCTAATATAGGAAGCGCAGGCGGTCGACGCATGATCTCGTCATGAACACTACCTGGACGCCACATTAAGAAAATCTGAATAGGAGAACTTGGCCCAGACTGAAAAAGTAGCGTAGGTCCGAGGCTGGCGCCACCTCCGCGATGAGGCGGCCCGAAACGAAACGGCGACCAGGACTAGCCGGGTCGCCGCTCGCAATTGTTCCGAGATGAGAGAGCGGATTAAGCGCGATCCAGCTCCGCCGGCAGGTAACTCGTCACCTCCATACCGGACTCCGTCTCCTCAATCGTCGGCTTGTGCCACTCACGCATGCTAGCTCTCCTTCCGCGAGTTAGGGCCAAGCTTCGGCTGGGGCGGCCTGACGTTTTTGCGAACCCGGATCGGGCCGGCCAGCTCTGCTCGTTGAATATGGTAGGCGCCGATGATAATTTCCAATCGTATTTTATTATAGGAAGCATAAGCGTGCCTTATCGTCATGGTCTCGCTCAGACAGTTGCGCTATTTGGAATCTCTGGCGGAAACCCGCCATTTCGGCCACGCGGCGCAAGCTTGCGCCGTCAGCCAGCCGGCGCTCAGCATGCAGATCAAGGAGCTGGAGGACGAGCTCAAGGTGAGCCTCGTCGAGCGGCGAAAATCCGGCATCGAGCTGACCGAGCAGGGCGAGGAGATCACCAGACGCGCGCGCGGCATCCTCGCCTCGGTGCGCGACCTTCTGGACTATGCCAAGCATCAGGAGGGGATGTTGTCCGGGGTCTTGAAACTCGGCGCAATTCCCTCGATCGCGCCCTATCTGCTGCCGACGGCGCTGCCGGAGTTGCAGCGGCGGTTTCCGGCGCTCAATCTCCAGCTCCGCGAAACGGTCACGTCGAATCTCGTCCGCGAGCTGGTGTCCGGCGACCTCGACCTGATCCTGGTCGCGCTGCCCATCGAAGACCCCGAGGTCGATACCTTCCATCTGTTCGACGACCGGTTCATCCTCGCCACCAAGGCGACCAGGCACAATCGGCGGCTCCGCCACGCGAAAGCCGATATGCTTGCCGACAATCGGCTGCTGCTGCTGGAGGAGGGCCACTGCTTGCGCGACCAGGCGCTGTCCTACTGCCACATGGTGACGCCCGAGGCCCGCGACAGCTTCGGCGCGTCGAGCCTGGCCACCATCGTGCAGATGGTGGCCAACGGCTATGGCGTCACGCTCCTGCCGGAGATGGCGATTGCGAGCGAGCTCCATTCGGGTGGAGACATCCGGCTGCTGCGGTTCCGCGCGCCGGAGCCGAAGCGTGAGATCGGGCTTGCCTGGCGCAAGACATCGCCGCGCAAGCGGGACTTCATTCAGTTTGCGGAGCTGTTGCGTGACATCGCCCCGAACCAGGCGAAATCGGCGCTCAAACGCGCACAAGCGCGGTAGCGGGGGCCAGGCAGCGGCGCACAGGGAGCGCTCACGGAGCGGGGGACAAATGCGGGAGACGGGGTTGTGAGGCTTGCCATCCAAATCCTCCTACTCGCCAGCCTGGCGATCTATGCCAGGGCGGGCCTGGTCGCGCTCAGGCGGCCGATCTCCGATTTCTATGTTGCTGGCCGGCTGGTGCCCTCGGCATTCAACGGCATGGCGATTGCCATTGGCCTGATCGCCATGATCGCCCTGACAGGGTTCGCCGGAGCACTTAGCAAAGGGTTGGACGGCGCCTCGCTGCTCGTGCTTGGCGGGGGAGGGGGCCTGCTGCTCGCGGCGTTCTTCCTGTCCCCTTATCTCCGCAGGTTCGGCGGCTATACCGTGCCGGACTTTCTCGGCGAGCGGTTTGGCGGCAGCGGCGTGCGTGCGCTCGCGGTGCTCGGTGTGATTTTGTGCTGCTTCCCCGCGCTGGCGCTTGCGCTGATGGGGCTCGGCGCGCTCATCATGCGCGTGTTCGCCGTCGATCCCGGGACCGCCGTCGCCATCGGCGTGGGGATGCTGCTCCTGTGCAGCGTGGTTGCGGGGATGCGCTCGGCGAGCCTCACCCAGATCGCGCAATTCGCCGTGCTGCTTGCGGTCTCGTTGCTCGCGCTGGCAATCCTGATCTGGCAACGGGGCGCGGTATTTCCTCTGCTGAACGCCGCAGAGTTCGACGCCGCATTTGCAAGCTATATGCTTGAAAGCTTCGCCCCGGAAGACAGCGTCAACCGCGTCGCCTTGCTGTTCTGCCTGGCCGCGGGAACGGCAGCATTGCCGCAGCTCTTGCAGCGCGGCTTCGTCACGCCCTCGGTCGAGGAAGCCCGCAGCTCGTTTATCTGGGCGCTGCCCTTCGCCGGCGCGCTCTGCCTGGTCGCGGCGCCCTATGTCCCGCTATTCGGGCCGCCGGACGGAGGGGGTGCTCTCTCGTCCGGTTCAATCGTGGTGGGCGGGATTGCGGCCGGCCTTGCTGCTGCGAGCGGGCTTGCGCTCGCCATCGCCAACGCCTTGTCCTACGACCTTTATTACAAGGGCCTGCATCTCACTGCTTCGACGGAACAGCGCATTCTCGTCGCGCGGACGGCAGTGGTGCTGGTCGCAGGCGTCGCTGCCTGGGCCGCGCTTGCCGCTCCCGAGGCGGTTTTCGCTACGGCCGGCTCCGCCTTCTCGCTGGCGGCGAGCGCGTTTCTGCCGGCGCTCCTGCTTGGCATCTGGTGGAAGCGGGCGACGCCGGAAGGCGCGCTGGCGGGTATGCTCGCAGGGCTCGCCGCGTGTCTCTATTACATGCTGGCACCGCGTTACATCCCCTTCGCCTTCTACGAGAGCTCGAGCTTCATCTCCAATGCCACGCAAGAGGCCGTGGCGCGCTACGAGGGGCTGCGGCAGAGCTACTATCTTGCCGACGAGAGCACCCGCGCGGCGGCGTTGGCGGCATGGGAAGAGGCGGCACGGCCGGTCGCCAATTGGTGGGGGGTGAAGCGGGACTTTGCCGCCTTGTTCGCCGTCCCGATCGGCCTCATCGCAATGATCGGCGTGAGCCTGTTCACGCCCGCTCCATCAAGGGATGTGCAGAGCTTCGTCGAGGAGCTGCGCCGGGAGCAGGCGGCCTAGTTATTGGCCCCCCGGGTTGGAGGCCGATAGCCCCGGCGACGCCGCATCGCTTTCAAGCGCGCGGAAGGAATCGCGGAACCGCACGGCATCCTTGCTGGTGGCATGGCCCCTGGGTCCCGCGGTCACCAGCATGTAGATACGGTCGCCCGCGGGGATCACGTCGATCAGGTGGCTGAGCTTGCTGTTGCCGTCGTCGGCGATCGCCTCGAAGCCCGGACGTCCGGCGATGGTCGCCGCTCCGCGCTTGCGCAAACGGGATTCGCTTCCCTTGGCATAGGCATTGACGAGCTTGAGATAGGTGTCGTTGTCGGGACTTGGACCCTTGCCGGCCGGGTATTCGAACACGATGACGCTGTATACGGTGTCACCGCTCACGCTCACTTGGAAATCGTATTGGAGCAGGGGGTTTTGCCCTTCGACCGGGGCGCTGGTCGTCTTCGGCGTGCCAGGGAAGGAGACCGCGAAGCCTCGCTCGGCGGACTGGAACTCCGCCCATTGCGGCTCTCCCGCAGCGGTCGCCTGCTTGTCCTCGGCGAAGGCGCCCGAAACTGCCGCCGCCAACAGCATCACGCTTAGCGCTGCGCTTCGGATTGACATTGCCGCCTCCGCATCCTCGCCGCTCGAATCGGCATTCTAGCCGATTGCGCCCGAGGGTTCACCCAGCAGTCGCGCCGCTCAGCCTTGCGAGGCGGATCTCAGCGCCCGCTCGTACATGGCCTCGACATCTTGCTTGAGCGCGCGGCGAGAGTCCTCGCGGAGATACAGCATATGCCCGCCGGCATAATCCTCGATGGTGATAGGGCTGGCGCCTTCGAGGGGGCTCAATTGCTTCACTAGGTAGGCCGGCACCATGTAAGGCGTGATCAGGTCGGTGTAGCCGGTGGCGATCAGCACTTCGAGCGAGCGATTGGCGGCGCGGGCGTTCTGAATATCATCGAGCGCGCCGGCATAGCCCTGGCGCGTCGGGCTGGTACCGAAATCCCATTTGGAGCGTACCTCGCGATTGAGCAGCCGATAAGCCGTGTCGGTCTTGTAGCCAAGCTCCTCTTGCGCGTATTGCACGAAGGCGCTGGTCCAGAGCGGCACCCCGGCATCGAGCACGGGATCGGGTCCGCGCGGCCAGGCGCTCGCCGGATGGGGATCGGGGCCGGTGACGCTGCCGTCATAGCGGCTGAGCACCTGGCCGTTGGCCCGGTCGAATTCCTTGATGAAGAGCGAAGGAGGGATGCGCGCGAAATTGCGGCGCACGATCTCCACGGGCAACCCGGTCAGCTCCGCCACGGTGTCACTTGCGGCGCCGCCGCCTTGTGCCGCGCCGGTCGCAAACTGTACGAGATAGTCGGACAGCGCGTAGCGCTCGGCCTCCTTCAGCGCCTCGGCCAAAGCTGCGCGCCCGGTGATGCCTTTGCGCTCCAGATTGACCGCGGCGTAAGAGGGCAGCGCCAGCGCCCAGGGCAGAGGATCGTAATCCTCGGCATTGAGAAGGGCGAATTCTAGCGCGGGCGAGATCAGCACCAGTCCGCTCGGCGAGATGCCGCCCGTCTTCTGCAAGGCGCGCGTAATGGTCGCGGCGCGAAATCCGCCATAGCTCTCGCCGGTGAGAAAGACCGGCGACGACATGCGCGCGGCATCGACGAGATAGAGCCGGATGAAATCGGCAAGCGCCTTCGTGTCCTGCTCCACGCCCCAGAAATCGCTCTCGGCCTTACCCTCGCCGACCCGGCTATAGCCGGTGCCGACTGGGTCGACGAATACGAGGTCCGTGAAGTCGAGCCAGCTTGCGTCGTTGCTCACGAGGCGGGGAGGAGGACCTTGCAGCTCGCCTTTCGCGTTGGCTTCCACCGTCTTGGGTCCGATGGCGCCAAGGTGAAGATAGGCCGAGGCGGCTCCCGGTCCGCCGTTGAACACGAAGGTGATGGGCCGCGCCGGGTCTTGCGGCTCGCGCAGGTAGGCCACGTAAAAGATGTCTGCGAGCTCTTTGCCTTGCGTGTCCCGTAGCGGCAGGGTGCCGACCTTGGCGGTGTAGGGGACGTCGACACCGGCAAGCTTGATGCTGTGCCGGGTAATCGAAACCGGGCCTGATTTATCGCCGGAGGCCTCGTCTGCGTCCGGCTTCGCTTGCTGGCTTGGTGCACTGGACGCTTCCGTGGGCGGGAGCTGGGGCTTGTCCTCCGCCGTTGCGCCGACAGGGAGCAGGAGAAGGGCAATCAAAGCCGCGATCGTGAACGGACGGCAAAAGCTGTCAAAAGACTCCGGCAATTGGTTTTCTCCCGTGGATTGAACGGCTGAAGTACGGGTTCAAAGCCAGGTAGGGGCGACGCTGCGGCGAAACCAGGGCCCACGGCCCGTATCGGCACAGTTCCTCGTCCGAAAGCGTGCGTTTTCCGGCCAAGCGGCTGGCCGTGGTAATCACGCCACGTCGGTCGCCATGTTCGTTGGGCAAGGTCACAAAACGTTAGGCCCGCAGGGGTTTGGCCGCTAATGTAAAGGCTGGCGCAGAGCTGTCAGCTACGCAATGCCGCCGATTTTCCGGCGTTCCCCGTCTTCGCGTCCTCGCCGGAGCGGCATGCGCGTTGCGCCTCTTGAGGGCGGCAGGCTTCCATGGCCGGGGAGCGGAAGCCTCGCCCCGCAGCGTCCGCGATCCCCCGGAGGCGCAGTTTGCAGACGTCTTGGAGTATGAGTCTTGTGTCCCATGAGGCTCGCCATGGATCCGGATTTTAGGGGAGCCGCTCCGCATGGTCAGTCCGATGCGTGAGAAGCGCGCATGGCCCCCGCAGGACAGGGATGCCGATGGGGAAACCGTCGCCGCCTTCGAGGCCGCTGTTGCCGTCGTCAAGGAGACGGTGGTCAGGTCGGGCGAAGTGCTGGTTTCGGCGAAGGAGGATCTCAGCGACCATCAGCGTTGGCTGAAGGCACAAAGCGACGCGGTCCAGGCGGACCGGGAACGGCATGACCGTTGGCTGCACCGCCAGCGGGAGCGCCAGGAGGCGCTCGAGCGGCGCGAACTGAAGCGAGCAAGGCGCCGCGCTCAGCGCCAAGCCGCGATGCAGTCGATCAAGGACGCGATTTCCGGCGCGGTCTCGTCCGTGCGCTCGGCCATTTGGTCTGTGGTCGCGGCGATCCTCGCCGGCCTGAAATCGGTCTTCGGTGCGTTTGCAGGAAGTCTCGCTTGGCTCGGAGGCAAGCTGCGCGATGGCGCGCTCTACCTGACCAGTGGGGTGGGGCATCGGCTGTCATCTGCCGGAAGGGCGGCGCGGGGTTTCGCGCGTTCCATCGCGGCCGTGCTCCTGTCGGCGTTCGCTGCCGTCGGCGTCAAGCTGCACGCCGTGGCGCCGTCGGCCGGCAACTTCCTCTCGATCTCCTTTGGCGGGCTCGGGGCGCGCATGCAGGACGCTTCGCGCGCCACCGGCAGGTGGCTTGGCGCTGCTTTCGATTGGCTCTCGGCGAAGGCAGGGGCCATTACCCAGACCGCGGGCGAAACACTCGAACCGGCCTCGCGCGCGATCTCGACCAAGGCCTATGCTCTGGCACCGGCCGTCTGGGACCAGACTGCCAAGGCAGGTGGGCTCGTCCGGCAGTTCGTCCAAGCGGGAACGGCCCGCATCCAGGGTTTCCTGCCGGCGTCGGACGCCCCTCGGGTCACGGACGAAAACGCGGTATTCTCGGCGCGGCGCTTAAGGGGGTTCGAGCTGAGCCAGATGCTTATCATCGCGGGGACACTTCTCTTGGTCTTGGGCGGCCTGATGCTGGGCGGCGGCTTCATGCTGCGCGCGGGCACGCCGTCGTCGTCCACCGTCGAAGCCGCGTCTCCGGCGGAGCCGCTCGTGTGGCTGTTCGATCAGAAGGACTTCCCGCTCGCCGAGCGCTCGGTGTTCGCTTACGAAGCGACGCCTTCGGGGGCGCGCATCAATGGCTTCTCGCTCGGTGCAGTAAATATGTCGGACGAGCCAATCGGCGCTCTCTCAGGCATTCTCAAGCCGGACCTGCACGATCAAGAGCTCAAGCTCGACGTGATCGTCGAAAAGCCTGGCGAAGCTGCCGGCGGCGAGGAAGCCTCATTGGTCGTGTCGGCGGAACCAGCGGACGTCATCGCCTCACAGGCTCCGTTCAAGCTGGTCTTTCTGTTCCCCGCTCCCGAGGCGCCGGAGGATGTTCTCAAGGCGTCCGGCGGCGTGCTGCTCAAGGTCAACTATGAACACGCGGGCAAGCAAAAATCTTTCATCCAGTATTTGCCCCCGGATCTGCTTGAGGCGCAGCTCGCCGAAATCCAAGCCGAGGTTGTCAAAGGGCATTGAGCGGGAACAGCGAGCGGGCCCGCGCGTTTTCCTCGCATGACCAAGTCCCTTTCGAAGCGCGACGCCGGCATGGATCGCGACGGGCCGAGCCGGCCAGAAGATCCCGATACGCAGCGGCTCAAGCGCAGCAAGCGGCTGCTTAGAGCCGACATGCTGCCCGACGGCACCGCTATGGTGATCCAGACCGAAGACGATCAGGATAGCGAGACGGAAGCGGCACTGAAGCGGGCCACGAACGATCGCGAACGGGAAGAGCCGGCTTAGCCTCTTCGGGCCGCCGTCAGAAGCAAACGATCGATCTCGAAGCGCAGCCCCTGATACTGAGACAAGCCTTGAACTGAGTGCAGCAGCGTAGGCTGCAGCCGGCAATGTCGGCGGTTGGGTCCAACGCGGTCGCGGTACAGATGCTGCTGCAGGAGCGGAAATCGTCATTGCAGACGCGCACACTTTGGCTGCCCGGACTGCAAGGCGACGGCGAGGGCCTGAGTGACTGAACCGGCGGTTGGACGTTTTGCGCCTCAGCGCTGCCGGCTGCGATTGCCAGCACAAGCCCAAGCGCGAAGAACACTGTACTCTTCATGTCGTGGCCGTCCCCCTCGGCACTTCCCGCGGACAGAGCGTCCACCTAGAGCCCGGCGCGCGTCAAGCGCAAGTTCAGCGCGGGCCTTGCATCACCAAATGGTCTAGATTGCGCGGGAAGTTGCGCAGCTTTCGGAAGGACGCCGCCCGCTTGCGCTCGCATCTCGTCGTCATATTGTCGTTTGCGTCGCTGGTGGCGGCGCAAGGCTGCGCAACGCAGGATCGGGGCACGCGCGCGACCGAACAAGCCGCCGTCGCAGACAGCGAGGACGATTCCACCTGCCGGCAACGGGGTACGCCCGACAGCGAAGCCTATGAGGTTTGCCGCCAGCAGCGCGCCGAGGCACGCGCGCAAGCCGCCGCCACGCAGGAGCAGAGGCGGCGCGATTTCGATCGAACGCTCGGCGCCGGCACCGACGCCCAATCCAGTTTTTGATGCTTCTCGATTAAGCGGAGCTGCAGGGCGAGCAGGGCGAGAACCGCTTCGATGAGTGCGGCTTAATCGCCCGCAATACGCTGAAAGGGCTTGGTGCCGGCTGGAGGATTCGAACCCCCGACCTACTGATTACAAATCAGCCGCTCTACCAACTGAGCTAAGCCGGCATGCCGCCGCAAGCAGCCTGTTTAAGCCGGTTGCCCCGTCATTTCCAGACGGGCGAACCGCGGACTTAGCCTATATAGGGAAAGTTCCGGGGAAATTACCGCGCAATGAGCGCTTTTATTTGCGACGGCTCAACAGCACGCCGGCGATGAAGGCGATGGCGAGCAGGCCTACCGGCCCCACCTGCTGCATCGCCTTGCCCACACTCTGATCGAGCATGCCGACGCCTTCGCTTGCGACTGCCTGCATGCGGGGTGCCTGCGCCTTGCGCTCGCGCATGAATAGGGGGAGCGTGGCGAGGATCAGCATGCCCAACAGAGCGAGCGCGGCGGCGATGATTCCCGCCGCCGCGGCTGGGGTGAAGCCATAGGACAGGATCAACGCATGATAGGCCGCGACCAGGCCGAACACGGCGGCGGCGATCAGCACCGCCGCCGCGACGGCGACAACCGCCGCCTGCCGGAGCGAGCGCTCGACCGACTCCTTGACCCGGAGCCCGATCTGAAGCGAGGAGAGCAGCGCAAGCGCCGAGCGGAGCATGGATGTTAGCGCCGCGTGAACACACCGAACAGGAAGCCTAAGCCAGCGGCGATCGCGACGGCCTGGAGCGGATTGCGCCGGATGGCCTCCTCGGCCTCATAGGCGGTCTCCATCGCCTTATCCTGGGCGCGATTGATCTGCTTGCCGGCGATGCGGCCGACCGTTGACGTGAGGTTCTGCAATTCAGTGCGGATCGCATCGACCTGGTTGGCCAGGTCGTCCGCGTCGCGGGCGCTGGCGCCGGCGCGCTTGGCGCCCGCGCGGATATCGCTATCGGTGGATGACATCTTGAGGGTTTCCTTCCGTGAAGAAGCAGGGGGTTAGCGTGGATTGAGCAACTCTGCCTGTGTGCGCTTCGTTCCATCGGCGCGCCGCGGCATCGTTGGCTGTTCTTGGCGCAACTTGAGAGCCGCAAAGCCGTCACTGTCAAGCGGTGTGAGACGCGCCAGCCGGTGCAACCTGTTCGCATGGTTGCCTGAGGCTTGCTTTGCCGGGGGCCGCCTTCTAGACTTTGCCTTCGCCGAGGCGCCGCTCGAGGGGGGATGGGCATGGGCTATTATCGGCTGGGCCTGGCCTTCATTGCCGCATTGGGTCTTATGGTCGCCTGCAAGCCGCAGCCTTCGGACGCGGCAGGCGTCGCAGCGCTCGCCGCTCAGGCCGATGCTTCGATCAGGGGCGGTGCGGAGCGGATCGACCGGCCCGCATTTCATCGGCATCGCACCCAGTCGTTCTATTGCTATCCGAAGAATTATTGGTGGTTCTATCGCCCTTACACCACGGGGCTGGACGGGCACGCCCGCTGCATGCCGTATTTCCACCAGCTTGGCCCGGGCGCCGGGCGTGGACCGAGGTCGTCGGAACGCTACGTCAAATAGCGTCACAGGTTGGCCGCCCTTGGCCCCGCAAAGCAAGCGTTAACCATAACGATACCCGGAACGCTTAGCTTCGGAGCGCGCTTGCTCCGCGATTCACGGGGAGCGGCGAGGCCTCAAGCGGTTCGTGTTCCTTTTCGCCGTCGCCGCCGTCGTTGCCCTCAGCCTCGTCCCGGCCGCGGTCGATACCGCCAATGCGCAATGCTACGCCGCCTCGTGCGGCGCCGTCCTGGTGCCTGCGCCAAATCCCATTCCCTTGCGCCGGCTCAGAGTCGTCTCCGCGCCGGCGCCGCTCGCGACGACCTGCGGTCCCGGCTGCGTCAATGCCGCGAATGCCTGGGAGGGGCCGCCGCCTTGCGGCCAGGGCGGCTGTGGCGCCAGAAGCGCCTCTACGCCTTCTGGAAGCAGCCCGGGTACACCGCATGCTATCCCGGGGACTGCTATTGGCGGCGCGGTTGCTGGTACGGTTCGTTCGGCCGCCGCTTCTGCAACTAGCTCAAAGCTCGCGCTCTGTTAGCTCTTTGCGGTGAGGCTGGCCCAGTGCAGCGCGACCGCCGCGGCGTTTGACACATTGAGGCTCGCCAGCGCGTTTTGCGTGGAGATGCGGCAGGTCAGGTCGCAATGCTCGCGCGTGAGCTGACGCAGGCCTTTGCCCTCGGCGCCGAGCACGAGCGCGAGCGGTCGCGTCAGCGGCGCGGCTTCGAGGGCCAGGTCGGCTTCCTCGGCGAGGCCCACTCTGAGAAAGCCGCGCTCGCCAAGCTCGGCCAAACTCTGCGCGAGATTCTTGACGAGGATCACCGGTACGATGTCGAGCGCGCCGCTGGCCGCCTTGGCAAGCACGCCATGCAAAGGAGGGCTGTGCCGCTCGGTCATGATGAGACTCGAAGCCCCGAACGCCGCTGCTGAGCGGAGCGCGGCGCCGACATTCTGCGGATCGGTCACCTGATCGAGCACCAGCAGGATGCCGTCGGAATCGACCTCGTCGAGACTGACCGGAGGCAAAGGCTCGGCTTCGAGGAGGACCCCCTGATGCACGGCGTCCGAGCCGAGCAGCCGGTCCAGACCGCGCGGGACCACCGGCTCGGGCTTGAGACCCCGCTTGGCAAGCAGAGGGCCGAGTCGGTATGCGGCGTTCTCGGTGGCGAATACTTTGAGGATCTGCCGCTGCGGATTGGCCAAGGCAGCTTCCGCAGCATGCAGGCCATAGAGCATCATTTGGTCGGCGCTTTCGCGGCGAGCTGCCCGTCTCGGTTTGCCCCGCCAGGCCGGATTTGCGGGCTTTTGAGGGTGTGGTCTTTGCCGCCGCATTGAAGGCGCGTCTCCTACGTAGACTGAAGCTGCGGATAGGTCAGGGAGATTTCGCCTCAGGCCCTTGATTTACAGTTGACAGCGGCTGACGCGCTACCCATAAACCCCAGTAATGGCGGACCCTGCCGGCCGACGGCGGGGCGTTTTTGCTTGGTTAAAAATCACCAGTCAATCCATCTTCGCTCAAGGAGGGGTGCCCGAGTGGCTAAAGGGGACGGGCTGTAAACCCGTTGGCTATGCCTACGTAGGTTCGAATCCTACCCCCTCCACCATTCAGGGGTTCAGGAGACAGAAGCCGGAATTCGGAAGTAAAAGCACGGGTGGAAAGTATAACCGTAGGCGGAAGCGGAACGCAGCCTCAACCAGGACTGTTCTGACTTCTGATTTCCGACTTCCGAATGCGGGTGTAGCTCAATGGTAGAGCAGCAGCCTTCCAAGCTGAGGACGAGGGTTCGATTCCCTTCACCCGCTCCAGTTCGGAAGTCTGAAGTCAGAAACAGAAGTCGGAAGCTAAGGACCGAAATCACTACCCAGAACCGGAAAACAGAATCTCAGCATCGAAACCGGAGATCGTCCGCGTTCTGATTTCTGACTTCCGAATAGGAGTGTAGCTCAACTGGCTAGAGCACCGGTCTCCAAAACCGGGGGTTGGGGGTTCGAGTCCCTCCACTCCTGCCACGATTGAGGCGCGCTGGGAGGCAAGTAGCGAGAGATATCTCGCATAAGGATCACGATGGCGAGGACGAATCCTTTCGAGTTTTTTCAGCAGGTCAGGACCGAGGTGGCGAAGGTCACCTGGCCCTCGCGCCGTGAGACGCTAATCACCACGGCGATGGTGCTGCTGATGTCCGTTGTCGCCGCGATCTTTTTTCTCGGCGCCGATTGGGTGTTGAGCACGATCGTCACGTTCGTCTTGGGTCTGGGCCGCTAAGGATCATTCTTCGTCCAATGGCAAAGCGCTGGTACATCGTCCACGCCTATTCGAACTTCGAGCGGAAGGTCGCCGAATCCATCAAGGAGCGCGCTGCCGCGGCGGGGCTTGGCGATTTGTTCGACGAGGTGCTGGTCCCGATGGAAGAGGTCGTGGAGATGCGCCGCGGCCGCAAAGTGAGCTCGGAGCGGAAGTTCTTTCCTGGCTATGTGCTGGTGAAGATGGAGCTGAACGACGAGACGTATCACCTGATCAAGTCGACCCCGAAGGTCACCGGCTTTCTCGGCACCGAGAACAAACCGATCCCGATCACCGACGACGAGGCCGGCCGCATCTTGCAGCAGGTGCAGGAGGGCGTGGAGCGACCGAAGCCGTCGGTCACCTTCGAGATCGGCGAGCAGGTGCGCGTCGCCGACGGTCCCTTCGCTTCGTTCAACGGTCTTGTCGAGGAAGTCGACGAGGAGCGGGCACGGCTCAAAGTGGCGGTGTCGATTTTCGGCCGGGCTACGCCGGTCGAGCTCGAATATGCGCAAGTGGAGAAACTGTAGCGCGGAGACCCTGATTGCCGGCTCAAGCCCGGCAATCACGAGTCAAATGAAATGAAAGAATAGCGGGATGGCGAAGAAGATCGAAGGTTATATCAAGCTTCAGGTGCCGGCAGGGCAGGCGAACCCATCGCCGCCGATCGGGCCCGCGCTCGGCCAGCGCGGCGTCAACATTCCGGAGTTCTGCAAGCAATTCAATGCTGCCACGCAGAAGCTCGATCCCGGCTCGCCGATCCCGACGGTGATCACGGTCTATGCCGACCGTTCCTTCTCCTTCGAGATGAAGACGCCGCCGGCGTCCTATCTGTTGAAGAAGGCGGCCAAGATCGGCAAAGGATCGAAGGAGCCCGGCCGCGTCAGCCCAGGCGTCGTGACGCAGGAACAGCTGCGCGAGATCGCCGAGGTCAAGATGAAGGATCTGAACGCTAATTCCGTCGAGCAGGCGATGAAGATCATCGCCGGATCCGCCCGCTCGATGGGCCTACAGGTGCAGGACTAAGTCATGAGCAAGCCAGGCAAAAGATTCCGTGCAGCCAGCGACACGATCGAGCGCGAGAAGCTCTACCCGATCGAGGAGGCGGTGAAGCTCGTCAAGGGCGCGGCCAAGGCCAAGTTCGATGAGACCATCGAGGTGGCAATGAATCTCGGCGTCGATCCGCGCCATGCCGACCAGATGGTGCGCGGCGTTTGCGCGCTGCCGCACGGCTCCGGCCGCAAGCTGCGCGTCGGCGTGTTCGCCAAGGGCGCCAAGGCCGAGGAGGCCAAGAAGGCGGGCGCCGACGTGGTGGGCGCGGAGGATCTTGTCGAGCAGGTGCAGAAGGGCGTGATCGATTTCGACCGCTGCATCGCCACGCCCGATATGATGCCGCTGGTGGGGCGCCTCGGTAAGGTGCTCGGCCCGCGCGGCCTGATGCCCAATCCGAAGGTCGGAACCGTCACGATGGATATCGGTCCCGCCGTGCGTGCCGCGAAAGGCGGCGCGGTCGAGTTCCGGGTCGAGAAGGCAGGTCTGATCCATGCCGGGGTCGGCAAGGCGAGCTTCAGCGAGCAAGCGCTGGTGGAAAATATCCGCGCTTTCGCCGATGCGGTGATGAAGGCCAAGCCCACCGGCGCCAAGGGCACGTTTTTGAAGCGCGTCGCCGTGACCTCGACGATGGGGCCCGGCGTCAAGATCGAGCCCGCCAGCTTAGTCGGAGGCGGTGCGGGATAGAGAGAGTTTCGGGGCTGAGTTCAGCCCCGAAGGTCGCTTCGTTTCGAAGCGATCGAACCTGTCCGAGATTGCAGGTGCGGGCGACCGCTTAAGCCTTTCGGGCCTGCATGAGACGGGAGACGAACGGTTCTACGGTGGCGGGCAACGCCCGCAACCTGGAGATCGGTTTGAACCTCGTAAGTGGCTCTTGCGCAGATTGCGCGCGCGGGGGGGGACAGGCACTGAAGCGCCGCTTGATCGCGCGGGCCGGCGTCTTGCCTTGCCCCTCGCGTCTTGCGGTTAGGATGTAGCCGAAGGGTCCCGAGCCTCGCGCTCGTGGCCCTTGAACCGACGGAGTGAGCATTGGAGAGAGCAGAGAAGCGCGAAGTCGTGACGGCGCTTCACGATGTCTTCGCCAAGACCGGCGTGGTCGTCGTCGCTCACTATGCGGGCCTGACCGTCGCCCAAATGACCCGACTGCGCAGCGACATGCGAAGCGCCGGCGGTCAGGTCAAGGTGGCGAAGAACAGGCTCGTCAAGCTCGCGCTCGAAGGCACCGAAGCCAAGGGCATCGTGGATTTGCTGAAGGGGCCGACTTGCCTCGCATATTCCGCGGACCCGATGGCGGCACCGAAAGTGGCTGTCAAATTCGCCAGGGCAAACGAGAAATTCGTGATCCTCGGCGGTGCGATGGGCCCCACGGTGCTGGATGCCAAGGGCGTGAACTCGCTTGCCGAATTGCCTTCGCTCGACGAGCTCAGAAGCAAGCTGATCGGACTCCTGCAGGCGCCCGCGAGCAAGATCGCGCGTACCCTGAACGAGCCCGGCGCCCAGCTTGCGCGCCTGTTCGGAGCCTATGGCAACAAGGAAGCGGCGTGACGCCGGCCTTAAACCTGATACGAGAGTCAAACCTACGAGGATAAGTCGATGGCAGATTTGCAGAAAATAGTGGACCAGCTTTCGAGCCTGACGGTGCTCGAGGCCGCCGATCTGGCCAAGTTGCTGGAAGAGAAATGGGGCGTTTCGGCCGCCGCTCCCGTGGCCATGATGGCCGCGGGTGGTGGTGCAGCCGCTGCACCGGTTGAGGAGCAGACGGAGTTCACTGTCGTTCTGACCGCGGCCGGAGCTCAGAAGATCAATGTTATCAAAGAGGTAAGGGCTATCACCAGCCTGGGCCTCAAGGAGGCGAAGGATCTCGTCGAGGGCGCGCCCAAGCCGGTCAAGGAAGGCGTGAGCAAGGACGAAGCCGACAAGATCAAGAAGCAGCTCGAGGCCGCCGGAGCGACCGTAGAGTTGAAATAAGCCCCGGTGGGTTGAACTATGCCCGGGCGAACCCCAAATAGGTGAGTTCGCCCGGGCCAAAACCCACCAGATATTGTGACGTGACGCTTCACCAGACACTCCGCTCAAGCCGTTGGCGGGGAGTCCGGCGAGCCGTCTTCGACCGAGCCTAAGAGGTAGAAATGGTGCAGCAGACTTCGACTTCGAATGGGCACAAGCGTTTGCGGAAGATGTTCGGCCGGATCCACGAAGTGGCCGAGATGCCGAATCTCATCGAGGTTCAGAAGCAGTCCTACGACCAATTCCTGATGGTTGAGGAACCCGAGGGCGGGCGTCTCGACGAGGGCTTGCAGGCGGTGTTCCGCTCGGTGTTCCCGATCAAAGATTTCGGTGAGCGCGCTCAGCTCGAATTTGTTCGCTACGCCTTTGAGCCGCCGAAATACGACGTCGAGGAGTGCCAGCAGCGAGGCATGACGTATGCCGCGCCGCTCAAGGTGACGCTCCGCCTCATCGTATTCGATGTCAACGAAGAGACCGGCGCTCGCTCGGTCAAGGACATCAAGGAGCAGGACGTCTATATGGGCGACATGCCGCTGATGACGATGAACGGCACGTTCGTCATCAACGGCACCGAGCGCGTCATCGTCTCGCAGATGCACCGCTCGCCCGGCGTGTTCTTCGACCACGACCGCGGCAAGACCCATTCCTCCGGCAAGCTCTTGTTCGCCGCGCGCATCATTCCCTATCGCGGCTCCTGGCTCGACTTCGAGTTCGACGCCAAGGACGTTGTCTATGTGCGCATCGACCGGCGCCGCAAGCTGCCGGTGACGACGCTTCTCTATGCGTTGGGTCTCGAGGACGAGGAGATTCTCTCGACCTTCTACGACCGCATCCCGCTGAAGGCGACCAAGGAGGGATGGCGCATGCCTTTCCGTCCGGACCGGTTGCGCGGCATCAAGCCGACCTCGGATCTGATCGACGCCAAGACCGGTAAGGTGGCGATCGAGGCCGGGCGCAAGGTCACGGCTCGCCTTGCCAAGAAGCTCGCCGATGAGGGGCTGAAGGAGCTGCTCGTCAGCGACGAGGATCTGCACGGCCGCTACCTCGCCCAGGACATCATGAATATGGAGACCGGCGAGATCTACGGCGAGGCGGGCGAAGAGCTCGACGCCAAGCTGATCGCCATTTTGAAGGAGCTAGGTCTCAAGGAAATCCCGATCCTCGACATCGACCACGTCAATGTCGGTGCGTTCATCCGTAACACCCTCAATGTCGACAAGAACTCCAATCCCGAGGAGGCGCTGCTCGACATCTACCGCGTGATGCGGCCGGGCGAGCCGCCGACGCCGGACGCCGCGCAGACTCTGTTCAAGGGCATCTTCTTCGATCCCGAGCGCTACGACCTCTCGGCCGTCGGCCGGGTGAAGATGAATATGCGCCTCGATCTCGATGCGCCGGACACGGTGCGCACCTTGCGCAAGGAGGACATCCTCGCCGTGATCAAGACCCTGGTGGGCTTGCGCGACGGCAAGGGCGAGATCGACGATATCGACCATCTCGGCAACCGCCGGGTGCGCTCGGTCGGCGAGTTGATGGAGAACCAGTATCGCGTCGGCTTGCTGCGCATGGAGCGCGCCATCAAGGAGCGCATGAGCTCGGTCGATATCGACACGGTGATGCCGCAGGACCTGATCAACGCCAAGCCGGCCGCCGCCGCGGTGCGCGAGTTCTTCGGTTCCTCGCAGCTGTCGCAGTTCATGGACCAGACCAACCCGCTCTCCGAGATCACGCACAAGCGGCGCCTCTCGGCGCTCGGCCCGGGCGGGTTGACGCGCGAACGCGCCGGCTTCGAGGTGCGCGACGTGCATCCCACTCATTACGGCCGCATCTGCCCGATCGAGACGCCGGAAGGCCCGAATATTGGCCTGATCAACTCGCTCGCGACCTTTGCGCGGGTGAACAAATACGGCTTCATCGAAAGCCCGTATCGCCGCGTGGTGAAGGGCAAGGTCACCGACGAGGTCGTCTATCTCTCGGCCATGGAGGAGGCGCGCTACATCATCGCGCAAGCCAACGCCAAGCTGAACCCGAACGGCACCTTCGCCGAGGATCTAATCGTCTGCCGTCATGCGGGCGACGTCGAGCTCGAGCCCCCGGAGAAAGTCGATCTGATCGACGTGTCGCCGAAGCAGCTCGTGTCGGTCGCGGCCGCGCTTATTCCGTTCCTGGAGAACGACGACGCCAACCGCGCGCTGATGGGCTCTAACATGCAGCGTCAGGCAGTGCCACTTATCACCGCCGAGGCACCGTTGGTCGGCACCGGCATGGAGGAGGTCGTGGCGCGCGATTCAGGCGCCGCCATCGGCGCACGCCGCACCGGCGTGGTCGATCAGGTGGATGCGACCCGTATCGTCATTCGCGCCACGGAGGAGACCGACCCGTCCAAGTCAGGCGTCGACATCTATAATCTGCGCAAGTTCCAGCGCTCGAACCAGAACACCTGCAT
>DASQKJ010000112.1:0-95562 GCA_035630595.1 Methyloceanibacter sp. | reverse complement strand
TCGGAGTTGATTCAGAAGGTCGCCGCCGCCAATCCACATCTCTTCCATCGCGACGTCGAGCGCATCATCAATATCGTGCTCGACGAGATAACCGGCGCTCTGTCGCGCGGCGATCGGGTGGAGTTGCGTGGCTTTGGTGCGTTCACCGTCAAGCATCGCGCCGCGCGCCAGGGGCGCAATCCGCGCACGGGCGATACGGTCTATGTCGAGGACAAATACGTGCCCTTCTTCAAGACCGGCAAGGAGCTGCGGGAGCGCCTGAACCCCGACGGCGTCAGCTAGCGGGCGCCATGAAAGCCAGAGGCCGTGTGGCGTAAGCTCGTTCTCGTTCTTATCGTCGTTCCGCTGGGCGTGCTGCTGGTCGCGCTGGCCGTCGCCAATCGCAAGCACGTGCTCCTCATTCTTGATCCTTTCGGCGGTCCCGAGCCCGGCATGTCGCTCGAAGCGCCCCTGTTCCTGTTCCTGCTCGGCGCGTTCGCCCTGGGCCTCGCCGTCGGCGGCCTCGCCACCTGGCTCGGCCAAGGCAAGTGGCGCAAGAAGGCCCGCGCCGAAGCCCGCGAGGCGCGCGAATGGCACCGCCAAGCCGACCGGCTGGAGAAGGAGCTCGAGGGCGCGGACGCGACCGGCTCCCATGCTCGGTTGCCGGCTCAGTAGCGGCACGCCCCGCGCTAAACCTTCGGCAACGCCAATGTTGCGGTGCGGTAGACTTGGAGGCCTGGATTGGCATAGGGTGGCCCCCGCGCGAGCCATTTGGGCCGGCGAAATCACCCGAGAGCCGAGAAGTGGCGGTCAAGGTCAAAATCTGCGGCGTGCGGACGCCTGCCATCGTCGATCAAGCGGCGGAAGCCGGCGCCGACTATGTCGGGCTGGTGTTCTTCGACAGTAGCCCGCGCCGGCTGACCTTCGAGCAGGCAAGCAGTCTTGCCCAAGCTGCGCGCGGCAGGATCGGCACCGTCGCGGTTCTGGTCGACCCTGACGACGCGCTTGTCGACCGTGTGATCGATGAGGTCGGCCCCGATCTTCTCCAACTGCACGGAAGCGAGACCCCGGAGCGTGTTTCCGCCATCCGGATGCGCACCGGCAAGCCGGTGATGAAGGCCATCTCGGTCGCCGCGGCGAACGATGTGGCGAAGGCGCGCCTCTACGCGGCCAGCGCCAATTATGTGCTGTTCGACGCCAAGGCGGCACCAGGCGCGGCGCTGCCGGGCGGCAACGGCGTTCCCTTCGATTGGCTCGCTCTCGAGGGTGTCGCAGCGCCGTTCGCACTGTCCGGCGGTCTGACCCCCGACAATGTCGGCGATGCGATCCGGCTGACCGGCGCGGACCTGGTTGATGTCTCCTCCGGGGTCGAGCAGGCGCCCGGCGAGAAGGACGCCGAGCTGGTGCGGCGCTTCATCGAGGCGGCGAAATCCACCGTCCGCCAGGCCAAGGCCAAAGCCCATGAGTGTTGAGCGAAATCCGCTGAACACCTATCGGGGTGGTCCCGACGAGCGCGGCCATTTCGGGCTCTATGGCGGTCGCTTCGTCGCCGAGACGTTGATGCCGCTCATTCTGGATTTGGAGCGGGCCTACACCGAGGCCAAGGCCGATCCGGGCTTCCAAGCCGAGATGAACCATCATCTGGCGACCTATGTCGGCAGGCCATCGCCGCTCTATTTCGCCGAGCGTCTTACGCAGCATTGCGGCGGTGCGAAAATCTACTTCAAGCGCGAGGAGCTCAATCACACCGGCGCGCATAAGGTGAATAACGTGCTTGGCCAGATCATGCTGGCTTTGCGCATGGGCAAGCGGCGCATCATCGCCGAGACCGGCGCCGGCATGCACGGCGTCGCGACCGCGACCTTGTGCGCCAAATTCGGCCTGCCCTGCATCGTCTATATGGGCTCGGTGGATGTCGCGCGGCAGAAGCCGAACGTGCTGCGGATGAAGATGCTCGGCGCCGAGGTCCGCGCGGTCGAATCGGGCTCCAAGACGCTCAAGGATGCGATGAATGACGCGCTGCGCGATTGGGTCGCGAATGTGCACGACACCTTCTACTGCATCGGCACGGTGGCCGGGCCGCATCCCTACCCGGCCATGGTGCGCGACTTCCAGTCGATTATCGGCCGCGAGACGCGCGAGCAGATGCTTGAGGCCGAGAACCGGCTACCGGACTCGCTGATCGCTTGCATCGGCGGCGGCTCCAATGCCATGGGCTTGTTCCATCCGTTCCTCGACGAGCGCGGGATCGAAATCTACGGCGTGGAAGCGGCTGGTCACGGCCTGGACAGCGGCAAGCATGCCGCCTCGATCGCCGGCGGCAGGCCCGGTGTACTGCACGGCAATCGTACCTATCTGTTGATGGGTGACGACGGCCAGATCGAGGAAGCGCATTCGATCTCCGCCGGGCTCGATTATCCCGGCATCGGGCCAGAGCACGCCTGGCTCAATGATGTGGCTCGCGTGAAGTTCCTCTCGGCGACCGACGACGAAGCGGTCGCTGCGTTCCAGCTTTGCAGCAAGCTCGAGGGCATTATCCCGGCGCTCGAGCCGGCGCACGCGCTCGCCAGGGTGCTCGACCTTGCGCGCCAGAAACCGAAAGATCACCTGATGGTGGTCAACCTCTCCGGCCGCGGCGACAAGGATTTGGACTCGGTGGCGAGTTATCTGAGCGCTAGGTGAAGAGCGTGTGGCGAGATGAGTCGAACCCGCATAGACCGAAAGTTTGGCGAGTTGAAGCGGGAGGGGCGCGCCGGCCTCGTCACCTTCGTCACCGCCGGCGATCCCGACTACGAGACCTCGCTTGGCATCCTCAACGCTCTGCCGGAAGCGGGCGCCGACATCGTCGAGCTCGGCATGCCCTTCTCCGACCCCATGGCGGACGGCCCGGCGATCCAAGCCTCCTCGCAGCGGGCGCTCGCCGCCGGGCAGACCATGCAGAAGACGCTCGCGATGGTTAAGTCCTTCCGCAAGAACGACAATTCCACTCCCCTAGTGCTAATGGGGTACTACAACCCCATATATGTGTATCCGGTGGATCGCTTCGTCGCCGACGCGGTCGAAGCAGGAGCGGATGGTTTGATCGTGGTCGACATGCCGCCAGAGGAGGATGCCGAGCTTCGCCCGGCCGCTGCCGCGGCCGGACTCGATTTCATCCGCTTGGCCACGCCGACGACCGATGCGAAACGCTTGCCGGCCGTGCTCGCGAATACCAGCGGCTTTGTTTATTACGTCTCGATCGCCGGCATTACCGGTACCAAGGCGCCGGACTTGGCCGAGGTCGAAGGCCATGTCAGGCGCATCAAGGCGCAGACCGATCTGCCGATCGCCGTGGGTTTCGGCGTCAAGACGGAAGAACAGGTGAGCAAGCTCGCGCGTATCGCCGAAGGCGTGGTGGTTGGCTCGGCATTGGTCGCCGCCATCTCCGAAAGCCTCGACCGGGACGGCCGCGGCACCTGTGCCACCGAGCGCGGCGTAGTCGAGCTGGTGGGACGTCTCGCTGCCGCGCTTCGGCATCCGGCCGAAGCGGCAGCGTTGTAGCAACGTGAGCATTTTGCCTTTTGAGAGTTTTGTAGAGCCGTGAACTGGATCAACAGCGTCGTCAGGCCCAAGATCAGAAGCATCCTTCGCCGGAAGGAGATGCCGGAGAATCTTTGGGTCAAATGCCCCGAGACGGGGCAGATGATCTATTACAAGGACCTAGAAGCCAACCAATTCGTGGTCCCCGGCTCCAATTATCATTGGCGCATGTCGGCGGCGGCGCGGCTCAAGTTCCTGTTCGATGACGGCGACTACGAGAGCTTGGCGCTGCCCGAGGTGCCGCTCGACCCACTCAAGTTCCGCGACGAGCGCCGCTATACCGACCGGCTGAAAGATGCCCGCAGCAAGACCAGCCTCGCCGATGCGGTGCTCGCCGGCGCCGGCCGCCTCGAAGGACAGCGGATCGTGGCCGCGGCGCAGGATTTCGATTTCATGGGCGGTTCGCTCGGTACCGCGGCGGGCGAAGCGGTGATCGCCGCCATGCGCGCCGCGGTCAAGCGCGGCACGCCGTTCATTCTGTTCGCCGCCTCGGGCGGGGCGCGCATGCAGGAAGGGATCCTCTCACTGATGCAGATGCCGCGCACCACCGTGGCGGTGCAGGAACTCCGCGAGGCACGTCTTCCCTATGTCGTCGTGCTGACCCACCCCACCACCGGCGGCGTGACGGCATCCTACGCCATGCTCGGCGACGTCCATATCGCCGAACCCGGTGCGCTGATCGGCTTTGCCGGACCCCGCGTGATCGAGCAGACCATCCGCGAGCAGCTCCCCAATGGCTTCCAGCGGGCCGAATATCTTCACGATCACGGCATGATCGACATGGTGGTGCATCGCCATCAGTTGCGCGGGACCTTGGCCCGCATCTGCCAGCTCTTGACCCACCGCAGACCGGGGCGCGAGGCTGCCTTGTTCGAGTCGCTCGATGGCCAGGCGGCACATGCGGCTCCGGCTTCGACCATTGGCGTTGCCGGCAACGGCCTTGACACGGCTGCCATCGAAGAAGAAGAGGCGTCAACGGGCGGGGCGGGCAACGGCGCCAGCCCCAGCCCGCCACAGAGCGTCTAAGGGCTCGAGGGATTGACCACGCTACCCCACAGCGCCGGGCGCACTGAAGCCCGCCCGCGATTCGCGTCGAGCGACACCCTGCTCGAGCGGCTGAAGAAGCTGCATCCGCAATCGATCGACTTGTCGCTGGGGCGTCTCGAACGGCTGCTCGGCCGGCTTGGCCATCCGGAAGCGAAGCTGCCGCCGGTGCTGCATGTCGCGGGCACGAACGGCAAGGGGTCGTTCCTCGCCTTCACCCGCGCCATCGCCGAGGGGCTCGGCAAGGGCGTGCATGTGTATACCTCGCCGCATCTCGTCCATTTTCACGAGCGCATCGTGCTTGCCGGCTCGCATGGGTCTGCGCCGATCGGCGAGGATTTGTTGGTCGATTGCCTCGCCCGCGCCGAGGCTGCCAATGGCGGAGAGTTGATTACTCTGTTCGAGATCACGACGGCGGCGGCGTTTCTCGCCTTCGCCGAGACGCCGGCCGATCTTCTGTTGCTGGAGACGGGATTGGGCGGGCGGCTCGATGCGACCAACGTGGTCGCCCAGCCGCTGCTGACTGCGATCACGCCAATCTCCATCGACCATGTGTCGTTCCTCGGCGAAACCCTGCCGGAGATCGCCGGTGAAAAGGCCGGCATTTTGAAGCAGGGCGTGGCTTGCGTCGTGGGCCGGCAAGACCCGGAGGCGTTCCGGGTAATCGAACGCCGTGCCGAGGAGCTCGGCGCGGCGTTGCATGTCGCCGGCCGCGACTTCGATATGTATGAGCAGCACGGGCGTCTGATCTTCCAGACCACGACGCGCCTGCTCGACCTGCCCTTGCCGCGCCTCAACGGACGCCATCAGATCGACAATGCCGGCACGGCGATCGCCGCTGCGAGCCTGCTGTTCGGCGACGCGCTCACAACGCGCGCCCTCGAGCACGGGCTCACGCGGGCCGAATGGCCGGCGCGGATGGAGCGCCTGGCTCCCGGCGGGCTCCATGCTTATGTCGCCGACGGCACCGAGATCTGGCTCGACGGGGGACACAATCCCGCCGGGGGCCAGGTGACCGCCCACGCGCTTGCCGAGCTCGACGAGCGCGTGCCGCGCCCGGTGCATCTCATTTTTGGCATGATGGACACCAAGGACGCGCACGCCTTCATCGCCCCGTTCAAGGGCCTGGTGGAGCGCGTCTATACGGTGCCGATCCCGGACGAGCCGAACGCCTTCGATGCCGAGCCGCTGGCGGAGGTCGCCCGCGCTGAAGGTTTCGACGTCGTCGCCGCGACGAGCGTTCCCGACGCGCTGCTAAGATCGCAAGCCGCGCTGAACGAACCCGGGCGCGTGCTGATCTGCGGCTCGCTCTATCTTGCAGGCCACGTCCTGAGACTACACGGCTAGCAGGCTAAGCGCTGATCGTGCCGTTGATCCAGGCGGCGAGATGGTTCTTCGGGTATGCGCCCTTCAGCGTGCCGGCGACCTCGCCATCCTTAAACAGGATCAGAGTCGGTATCGCGCGCACGTTGTAGAACGAGGGCGTGCGCGGATTCTCGTCGATATTCAGCTTGGTGATCCGCACCTTGCCGCCGAGTTCCTTGGCGATCTCTTCCAGCGCGGGCGCGATCTGCCGGCAGGGTCCGCACCATTCGGCCCAGAAGTCGACAACCACCGGGGTCGTGGATTTCAGCACCTCGGCCTCGAAAGTGTCGTCGGAAACCTTTTCAGTAGCCATTTGCTTCTCCTCGGGGCCG
This sequence comes from Methyloceanibacter sp., assembly GCA_035630595.1. GTDB lineage: Bacteria > Pseudomonadota > Alphaproteobacteria > Rhizobiales > Methyloligellaceae > Methyloceanibacter. Next base: position 89,263 of record DASQKJ010000112.1, on the reverse strand, counting down.
GCGTGCCAGCGGAATCAATTGGTTTCGCGTTCGTTCGGGAAACTAGGTATGCGCCACTATGCCGTCAAGGCTTGGCGGGATGCTCCAGCAGGCGCCGCTCCGCCGCATCGAGGTCAGCTGATGGGACCTCCATCAGGCGCGCTCCGTCGGTCCAGAGCAGCGCTGCACGCAAGGTGCGGTTCGGATAGAGGTTCCTGAGCGCGGCACGGTAGGCTGCAAGCTGGGCAATATACGCCGGTGCCACCTCCTCGAGCGTCTTCGGCGGCGGCCGGTTGGTCTTGTAGTCGAGAATGAGGAGAGCGTTCCCGACCTCGACGAGCCGGTCGATTTGGCCTTCGAGATCGTAGCCGCCGATATGCGCCACGATGGGCACCTCGGCGATGCTTCCGGGCTGAAACAGCGGTGCAAATGCGGAATCCCGGACGACGGCGAGCGTCTCGGCCAGAATCTCGTCCTTCAATTCCTGCGTCAGCTCTGCGCCGTGCGCGGCGATGAAGGCACGTGCCGCCCTTTCCTGCGCCTCCGGGTCAAGCTCCGGCAGATGCTGCAGCAGCGCGTGCACCAGCCGGCCGCGCGCGAAACGGTTATTCTGGCTGAGCGGCAACGGGCCGAGCGAAACCTGCTCCGGCGGGAGCGCCTCGACGCCGCCCGCCTCGCCGAGCGCGAGCCGCGACGGCGCAAGCTTAGGCCGCGACCGCCCAGGCGCCGCAGCTTGGAGCGCCCAGGCGGGAAGCGGAGGCGAAGCTGCCGCCACCGGCTCCGCATCCGCGGGTGGGACGTCCTTGGTCTGGTCATTCTCCATGCGGCGGACCGGCTTTCCGTCCGGCCCTGCGGTCTTCGACAGGCAACCGTCGAGACCGGTGGTGATGAGATCGTACCAGGACTTGTCGAGGCCCTGTCTGCCCTTCCAGCCGCAGACATAGAGCCTGTCGCGAGCCCGCGTCATGGCGACATAGAGCAGCCGGTGATATTCCTGTTGGTCTGCATCGTCGGCCGCATCCTTCGCATGCGCGATACCAGTGGCGCCGGAATGTCCCTTGGGCGGCCACAGCAGATGGCCGACCGTGTCCGGGGGCTCGGCCGCGCGCGGCACTGAAAAGATCCTCGGGTTCTGCGGCCGTGGCCCGGCACAGGTGTCGGGCAGGAATACGATCGGCGCTTGCAGGCCCTTGGCGCCATGCACCGTCATGATGCGAACCTCGTTGCGCTTCTGCTCCATATCACGCTTGATCTCGACCTCGTCGTGCCGGAGCCGGTTGACGAAGCCCTGCAGAGAGGGTGCAGCGTCCCGGTCGTAGGCAAGTGCGACATCGAGAAACTCGTCGATTGCCTCCGCTGCCTCCGGTCCCAGGCGCGTGAGGATGGCTTTGCGCAGGCGCTGGCCCTCGGCGCCGAGTAACTCGGAGTAGAATTCATAGGGCGGCAGGAAGTCGGCCCGCTTGAGCCAATGAGAGAGCTGCGCCGTCGCTGCGGAAAAGCGGAGCTCCTGCGCCGCCTTAGCCTTGAGTGCGGCCCAAAGCGAGCCCGAACGACCATGAGCGAGCACGAGCAAGTCGTCGTCGTTGAAGTCGAACAGCGGACTCTTCAGCACGACAGCAAGCGCCAAGTCGTCCTCCGGCATCAGCAGCACATCGGCGAGTGCCACGAGATCCTGCACGGCGAGCTGATCCAGCAGCTTCATGCGGTCGGCGCCGGCGACGGCCACCTCCTGCCGTTTGAGCTCGCGAAACATCGGTGTGGTAAAAGGGGCGCGCCGGCGCACCAGGATCAGAATGTCGCCCGCGCGGATAGGGCGGCCCTTCGAGACGAGCATCTCTTGGTTGTCGATCCAGCCCTTGATCGTGGCGGCGATGCGGCGGCACAGCCGATCGACTGGCTTGCTGCCGTCTACGCTCTCCGTCCAGGGCTCGAACGGATCGGTTTGCTGGGTCGGGTCTTCCTCCTCGATATCCCAGACCTCGACCAGTCCCGCCTCGCCCATGCGATCGGCGTGGTGCTGGACGGCCGTTTCTTCCCGCCATCTCAGCCCATTGGCAGCAGCCGGATTGGCGAACACGCTGTCGACGGCGGCGAGGATCGGCTCGGTGGAGCGGAACGACAGCGTGAGCGGCACTTCCTTCCACGCAAGTCCCAGCGCCTCCGCTCTTCGCCTGAAGCCGCGGCCGACCTCTCCGAACCGGGCGGGGTTTGCTCCCTGAAACGAAAAGATCGACTGCTTCTCGTCGCCGACCGCGAACAGCGTGCGCAAGCGATGGCTTTTGCCGGCACCGGCGAGGAATTCGGCCGCCAGGCTCTCGATGATGCTCCACTGCGCGGGGTTTGTGTCCTGCGCCTCGTCGACGAGGATGTGGTCCACGCCCCCGTCGATCTTGTACAGCACCCAGGCCGCAGCGTTGGAGCGCAACAGGAGGTTCTGGGCCTTGATGATGAGGTCGTCATAGTCGAGCGCTGCTTCCGCCAGCTTGCGCCGCTCATATTCGACGATCACCGCGTCGGCGAGTACGATGACCGCGCCGCTCGCCTGCGCTATCAGCAGGTGCGAGAGACTCTCGTTGAGGCTCGCGAACTCAGTTTGCGCGACGTTGAGGATTCGGGCGATCTCGGGCGCCTCACGACTGAAGGCTTGGGTCACGATCCGCACTCGCGGCTTCCCGCCCGATGTCAAAAAGACGGGATAGAGCGCGGTGGTGCGCGCCTCTCCCTCGACCGATCTTGCCTGCCGCAAACGCGTCCCGACAGTTCGATCGGAGGCGCTCGCAATATCCGATGCTTCAAGCGCCGCGGCCGCGGCTTCCAGCGCGTCATCGGACAGGACGCCCGCCATCGTCGCGACAATGGTTTCCTCGAGATGTTCCGCCACGCCAAGCACATGCTTGAGCGCCAGACACTCTGCGTCGGGCCAATCCTCACAGCCTTCGTGATACGCCATCATTGCCGCAAGCTCGGCACGTGTGCCGAGCAGGGCGTCGATGACCTTGCGCAGATTGTCGCCCGCCGTCAGGGCAATGACCTGGGTGAGTGCTTCGCCCAGCATGCCGACCTTGTCTTCCGCGGCTCGCGAGATGGTCGCGTCGAAGGCGGCACGCCGTAGTAGCGCCTGCTCGCGCTCGTCGAGCACCGAGAAATGCGGAGTGACTCGCGACTCTAGCGGAAAGCGCTGCAGGAGACGCTCGCAGAAGCCGTGTATGGTGTGGATTTTCAGTCCGCCTTCGGCCTCGAGCGCGCGGGCAAATAGGCGTCTCGCAGTGACCGGCTCCTCGTCCTCCGGAGCGCGCCCCAGCAACTTCACGAGCTTCTCGTTGAGATTGTCCGCCGGCATGGTCGCCCACCCGGCAAGGACCTCGAGCAGGCGGTTCTGCATCTCCGCCGCCGCCGTCTTGGTGTAGGTAAGGCAGAGAATGGATTCGGGCGCGAAGCCAGCCAGCAGCAACCGCAAGGTCCGTCGCACCAGAACTTCCGTCTTGCCGGTGCCGGCATTGGCCGACACCCACGCCGAAAGTGACGGATCGGACGCGAGCCGTTGGTTGGCGTCGGTCGTGTGCCGGATGGCGTCAAGCGTGCTCATCGAGCGTCCTCCGCAGCATCCTGCGTGAGCCATTCCTTGACGCGGGCAAGCTGCTCGTAATCGTCATAATCGTAGGAGAAGGCCCCCCCACGCCGGCGCTTCACCTCGTAAGCCGTCTCGCGATCGCTGTAGCGCGCGACGAGCGCGATCAGGCTCTTGCGGGCGGCGGCGGCGAGAGCGGCCGGTGCATCGGTGCCGGCATCGCGGGCCGCGTCCCCCTCGTGCCGTCCCGAAGCGTGGATATAAACGAGGCCACCAACCGAACGCTTGCCGATTTCGTGAAAGCCGCCGGCTTCCGCAATTGCCGCTTCCAGGGGAAGCTGCGGTGCGAACAGCTTGTCGACCTGGCTGGTGGAAGGCGGTGTGCCGGTCTTGTAGTCGTAGATGACCACCGTATCGTTGTGCAGAAGGTCGATGCGATCGGCGCGCGCGGTCAGCCGAAACCCGGTGCCGACGTCGAGATCGAGCGCGCCTGTGACTTCCGTCGCGACGCGTGCGGCCCTGGCGCGACGCTCGGGCTCGGTAGCTGCGAACCACCGGGCGAATCTCTGGAAATGCGGCTGCCAGAACGCGCGCACGACGGGCGAGCCCTGCAGCTTGGCGAAATAGTCGTTGGCGATCCCGACCAGCGTGGCTTCGATGTCCTCCGGCAGGCAATCCGGATAGGCGCGGGAGAAGTCGTCCAATACGCTGTGAATGATCTGGCCGCGCGTCAAGGCGTCCGGCTCGGCCCCCAGATCCTTGAGCTTCACGAGCTTCAGCACGTGTCGCGCATAGATCTCGTAGGGATTGGCGATCCATCGCTCGATGCGCGTGACGCTCAGCTCGCGTGGCCTGGCCTCGATCGGAGGACGCGGTCTTGGCGCCTCGACGGGTTTGAACCCGGGTGCATGGTCGCGTTCCCGCGCCCATTGCACCCAAGGCTCGGCTGGCTCGATCGCCTGTTCGAGGCCCGACGCCTTGATCAGAGCGAGCAGGCGCTGCAGCCAGCGCGACGGTACGGTCTGTACGCCGTCGACCTTGTGCGCACGGGTCAGGTAGACCTCGCGCGCGCCCAGCCCTTGGGCGAAATCGTGGGCGGCCAGGCCGGTGCGGCGTTCTGGCGGGGTGAGCCCAAGTTCCGCGCGCATGGGGCGGCTCAGCCATGGACCTGCCTCCTGGTGGCGGGGCCAAACGCCGTCATTGAGGCTGCCGAGGATCACCAGATCGGGCTGTTGCAGCCGCGCTTCAAGCGGACCCCAGATGAACAGGCGCGGATGCAGGGCTGTGCGCGGGCGAACCGCCGCCGACACGACGAGGCTGCGGTAGAACGGCGGGTAGTCCGCCAGGGCGAGCGTCAGACCGTCGCCGGCGTCGATCGGCTCCGCCAGCATGACGGCAAAGGCTTCGCCGGCGTCCCCCTGCCAAAGTTGGTTCGATGAGCTGCCCGCGTCGCGCGCCAGGGCTTCCACGACTTCGATATGCGCCCGGGTCAGTGCTGCCGCGCTATGCTTCCCGTCCCTCAGCGCCATCAGCGGCGCAAAACTGGCTTCGAGATCTTGCACAAGGCTGCGCGCGGCGGCGGACGCTTCGTCCGACAGCCGGGTAGGGCCGCTTCTCCGCGCCCCCCCCGCGGCCTCCAGCGCCTTGCACGCGCCGGCAAGCCCCTCTCCGACATAGACGTCGCGAAAGGCGCCGCGCTCCAGCGTCCGCGCCGCGTCGCGAGCTTGCGCGGGCGATCGCCCCAGTAGCGCCAGAGGATGCTTCAGCAGCGCCATCAGTTCCGGCGGTGCAAAATTCGTCTCGACCGCGCCAAGCACGAGGTCGAGAAATGCACCCGGCAACGTTCGCGCGGCGGGCATGCCGGCGGAATCGTCGATCGCCAGGTCGAAGCGCCTCAGCCGCGTGGCCACACGGCGCGCCAAGACCCGATCTGGCGTTATGAGGGCGGCGGTCTTGCCGGGCGTCTCGACGCAGGATCGCAAGATCAGTGCGATGGCCTCCGCCTCATCATGTGCGGTCGGGGCCACCACGACACGGATACCGTCGAGCGCCGTGGCGAGGCGCGCGCGTGTCTCGGGCACCGACTGGGCGGCGACGAACTCTTGCCATTGATCGGTGCTCTCGGCAGGACGCAGCGCCTCGCCCACCAAATGCAGCCGCGCGCGAGCGCGCTCGTCCGGTGCGCTTCCAGGCACAGGAGCAACGTCATCGGGCGACGCGCCGAGTTTGCGCAACAGTTCCGCCATGCCGAATTGCGGATGCTCGGGATGCTTGGCAACGGTCGACCAACTGTCTGGATCGAGGCCGAGATCGAGACCGGGTAGCACCACCGCTCCATTCGGCAGCGAGGCGATGACCTCGAGCAATCGCGCCGTCGCGGGCACGGTTCCGGTCGAGCCCGCGGCAATCACGGGATGCGGCGACCCCTCGGCCAGCCGCTCGGTCTCCCGTCGCATCAGCATGGTGCGGCGTGCCATCGGCGAGGCGAGCCCTTGTTCGGCGAGATGGCGCGGCCATTGCTCCGTCAAAATCTTGAGGAACTCGACGGTGAGCTGCCAGTGTCCGGCAAACTCGTCCGGGACGAGAGAGCCGAGTTTCGAGAGGTCGACTTCCTCGCTCTCGGCAATGTCCATGAGGCTGGCCAGGTCGGCGGCGAGCTGCGAGGCTTGCCCGAGCGGAATGTCGTCGACGGGTGGTCCCAGGGCAGTGCGCTCGGCTGCGGCTGCCGTGCGAAGCTGCCTCCCATAGGCGAGCACGAGCCGCATCAGCGCCAGACGCCGGGGCAGCGTCCCGATCGCCGGCGCGCCAATGCCGCTATCGGCCTCAGCAGCAGCCTCCGCCGCGAACAGGATGGCGTCCTCGTCGGGATCGCCGAGCGCCCTGATGCGGGGCAGGAGCAGCGCGCCGCCCTTGGCTTCGGCCAGGAAGGCTTCGCGCAGCGCGCGCCCCGCGCGCCTTGTCGGCAGATAGATGGTGGTGAAGGGGAGGGCGAGCGGATCGGGCTTGGTCCCGCCGCCCGATGGCAGATCGCCGGCCAGGATGGCTCGGGCAAGCGTCGTCAGGAACGGCGCCGAAGGCGGGATAGTGTAGAGTGCGTGGCGCGCCGGGGAGGACTCAGGCACCCGCGCGCTCGAACAGGGTCTCCGCCTCGGCCAGGGCCTCCGGCGTCCCGACATGCATCCAGCGTCCATCCATCCGCATGCCGCAGAGCTTATCCTCGGCGAGCGCCCGATCCCACAACAGGTTCAAGGAAAAGCGCCCGTCGGGGGCATCCTCGAATAATCGCGCATCGCAGAGCGAGACGCCGGCAAAGGCAAACGGTACGACCTCGTTCTTGCCGCGCCGCCTGAGGCGGCCCTCTGCGTCCATCGAGAAGTCGCCCTTGGCCGCGTAGCCGATGCTCGTGGCGGTAGGAGCAAGCAACAGCAGACAGTCCATCGCGCCCGGATTCCATTTCCGCAACATGCGCGAAAGAGCGGGTGCGGTGCCCTCGCTCCAGACCGAATCGGCGTTGTGAATGAAGAATGGACCGGAGCCGAGCAATGGCAGCGCCTTCTTCGTGCCGCCGCCGGTATCGAGCAGCACGCCGCGCTCGTCGGAGACGAGGAGCTCGGGCGGCCTGCCCTGGCGAGCGGCAAGATGGGCTTCCAGCTGCTCGGGCAGGTAATGCACATTCACGATCGCGGTCTTGACTCCCGATGCGGCCAGCCGGTCGAGCACATGATCGAGCAACGGACGTCCGGCGAGCCGCACCAGCGGCTTCGGTATGCTCAAGGTTAGGGGCCGCATGCGCTCGCCATAGCCAGCGGCCAGTACCATCGCGGTCGTCGCCTCGGTCATGGGCGTGAACCTTTACAGCGCGAGCGGTGCGAGGCCGTCGGCCACCGGAAACGCGCGCGCGTAGAAGCGGCGCAGCTCAGCCAAAGCAGGGTGGGCGAGATCGCCCTCAAGATAGCGCGCGACCCGCGGGACGTGAGCGAGATAACCGCGCTTGCCGTCACGTTTCGCCAGTCGCGCAAAGATGCCGAGGATCTTAGAGTTACGTTGAGCGCCGAGCGTGGCGTAGAGCGAGACGAATTGATCGCTCGAAAAGTGCTGGCTTTGCGCCCCTCGGGCAGCACAGTAGCGAGCCAGAAGCTCCCGTTCAAGCGGTTCGGGGACGTCGAGCCGGGCGTCCTGGAGGAGCGACACCAGGTCGTAGGCGAGGGGCCCCCGAAGGGCGTCCTGGAAGTCCAGAATCCCAACCCGCCCGATGCCCTCCCGCTCGGGAAGCCATATCAGGTTGGGGGAGTGATAATCTCGCAGCACCCAGCCCGGGTCGACCTCGGCCGCCTCTGCCAGCAGGGGCTGCCACAACGCCCTGAACTCGGCCGCCAAGGCAGGCGGCGTCTCCTTCCCGTGCAGGGCCGGCCAGAACCAGTCGATCAGCAGCGAGGCCTCGGTCAGCATGGCGTCGGCGTCGTAGCTGGGCAGAAGATAGGGGGCGTTGCCTTCGATGGGCAGACGATCTGGCGGCGGGCAGCCTGCCAAGGCCACGAGCACATCCACGGCCGGTCCCCACAGCTCGGCGAGCCTATGCCCCTTGGCGACCTCGCTGCCAAAGACCTTGTCGCCGAGGTCTTCGAGAATGACAAAGCCTTGTTCGAGGTCGAAGGCGTAGATCGCGGGCGCCGAGAGCCCGCATTCCCTCAGCGCCCCGGCCACCGCCACGAAGGGCGTCACGTCCTCGGCCAGATGCACCAGCGCGCTATAGGGCTTGCCGTCGCGAATCGGCGGGCCGTCCGGCTGACGCGGCGCGTTCATCAGGATCGCGCTGCGTTCCGGCAGCACCAGCCGTGCGTAGGAGCGGGTCGATGCATCGCCTTGCAGGTAGCGGGCGGCCGCCTCGGCGTAAGGTGTCCGCCCGAGGAATTTCGCCATCGCCTTGAGGCGCTGGAGCCGCTCCTCCCAGTGCCCATAGCCGGTCAGCACAATGCGCCGCGCATTGGGCGTCGCCGTCTCGTCCATGGCGATGTCGAGACGGTCCGGCGGCAGCCAGGCGCTTGCTCGCTCGGGCCACTCGATGAGGACCGCCCCTTCGCTCACGGCATCGTCAAGGCCAAGCTGATCGAGCTCGGGGGGCTCCAACCGGTAGAAGTCGCAATGGGTCAGCGTCAGGCGCGGCGTCGCGTAGTGCTGTATCAGGGCGAAGGTCGGGCTCGGCACCTCGCTTTCGCCGCCGAGCCGAGCGACCAGCGCGCGGGCGAGCGTAGTCTTGCCGGCTCCGAGCGGCCCGGAGATCGCGACGACATCGCCCGCCTTGAGATTGAGAGCCAGGCGGCTTGCCAGAATGTCGAGCTCGACGAGATCGACATTCTCGAAACGCCAACGCGTGGTCATCCGGCGAGGCTTGATTTGTAGAGCGGCTCTTCCACTACGTCTTTCGCCGGCTCCTGCGGAAGCGGGAGCAGCACCGTGACCCGCGTTCCCCGGCCTGGCGCCGACTCAAGCCTAACCATGCCGCCATGCAGTTCCGCGAGACTCTTCACGATGGAAAGCCCGAGGCCGGCACCGCGATGACGCGATCCATGCGAGCGGCTTTCGAAGCGGTCGAATACGGCCTGCTGATAATCTGGGGGTATGCCGACGCCCTCGTCCGCCACGGTAAACGCAATCATGGAGCCCTCGCGTGCGCAGCCTAGCGCGATCCGACCGCCTGCCTCGGAAAAGCCGATGGCATTGGAGATCAGATTATACAGCATCTGCGTGACCCGCTTGCCGTCGGCGACGAACGCCTCCAGCCCCGGGGCGACTTCGATATCCAGCATAACCTTGTTCTGCTTAAGACGCTCGTCGACACCCTGCACCGCCTGCTCGATCACCTCGCGCACGCGCACCGGCGAGAGCTCGAGGTCCAGCGTGCCGGCGTCGATCGTCGCCAAGTCGAGGATATCGTCGATGATCGAGAGCAGCGTCCGTCCCGAGAGGCGGATGTCGTTCAGATAGTCCCGCTGCTTGTCGGTCAGAGGTCCGGCGACAGGACTCGCCAACAGTTCGCTGAAGCCGATGATATTGGTGAGCGGCGTCCGCAACTCGTAGGACACATGGCTGATGAAGGCGGTCTTCAGCCGGTCTGCGGCTTCGAGCGCCTCGGCCCGCTCGATCAGGGCGCGTTCCGCGTGTTTTGCATCCGACACGTCGACATAGGTGAGGAGGGTGCCGCCGTCGGGGAGCGGCAGCGCGGCGCAGGCGAGCACGCTGCCGTCGGGCCGGTCGAACTGTTTCTCGTAGGAATGGCGCTCGGCGACGATCGCCGTCACCGCGGCCCTGATCCGCTCCCATTCCTCCGGCGCGTCATACAGTTGGCGGCAGCAAGCGATCACCTCCTCGATATGCGGCTCGCCATCGAGTTGCCGGGGGTGCAGGTGCCAGATGGTGGCGAAGGCGCGGTTGTAGAGACGCAGGCGTCCGCTCGGCGCAAACACGGCGACGCCTTCTTGCAACGTGTCCAGCGTCTCGCGTTGCACCTGGATCAGCGCATTGTACCGGCTTTCCAGCCCGAGCCGTTCGGTGACGTTCTCATAGAGATAGGTTACGCCCGCCTCGCCTTCGCTGTCGGCCACGACGTGCAGGGTACGGCCGTCGGGCAGATGCCATTGATCCTCGACCTGGACGTTCGCGCCGTAGGCAGCGAGCCAGCTCTTCTTCCAATCGCGATAATCGGCCTTCTCCGGCAGCCGCCGCGCCTGGCGCAGACGGTCGAGGACCTCGCCGTCTCGCGGCCGGCTTGCGAGCCACTGGGGATCGAGCTTCCAGAGATCGACATAGGCCTGGTTGAAATGGGTGAGCCGCTGGGCGCCGTCGAACACGGCGAAGGCGGTGGCCAGCCGATCGAAGCTTCGAAACCGCGCTTCGGGGCTCGGCCGGGGCTCGACCCTGGCGGGATCTCTGCTTTGCGCTTCGTCCAACAGCCCGCGCAAGGAAGCCACTTGGTCCTCGAGCTGCCGGTGCCGGCTCGCGAGATCGGCGAGGTCGAGCCTCTGACCCGCGAGGTCGCGCAACTTGAGCACGATGGTACGGCCGGCAGTCCGGCCGTCGGCCTCGACATGGCGGTCGCGCTGCGTGCAGAGCATCAGGTTGAAGGCCTCGCCGCGTTCGGCCAGGATGTCGATTGCGGTGTTGAGCGCCTCGGCCGACTCTGGATCGAGCCAATTGTCGAAATGGAGGAGATTGGCCGTATCGCGCGGCACACCAAGCACGGGCGGCAAGGTTGCGACGAGAAGCTCCGCCTCGCCCGTTTCGGCTACGGTCAACAGCGTCTGCGGCTCCGCCGCGAGCAGCGTGTCGAGGGTGCTTTCGCTCAAGCGATAGCGTTCCGCCTCGACCTCAGCCTCGGCCTCGGCCTTGCGTGCCCGCTCCCTGGCCCGGAGGCAGGCAATCGCGGTCCATACCGCGAAGGCGATGACGCCGAGAATAATGCCGAGCGTCAGCAGGGTGCGGGGATCAAGCGCGGTCGTGCCGCTCGCCGCCATGGCCGCGCCGGGCGGAAGCAGAACGAGCGCGGTGGCGAGCAGGAAGACGCGGAACAGCACTTCTGACCACCTTGATGAAGGTGCAGCCCTGCCCCCGCTGGTCAGCATGGTCCCTCGCTCCCGCGCCGCCGCCCATGGCCTCGCCTCGCTTAACGCTGCCACAGACCGAACGCGGGCCGACCGACCCCGCGAGCTTCAAGGCGAATCAGGCGTAGCTTAGCTGCATCGCCGACTCTTGCCCACAGCCCAGAGCGCATTGGTTTGTCACGCCACGGCGCGGCAATGCACTCAATAGCGGTAGGTGTCCGGCTTGTAGGGGCCTTCCACGGGCACGCCAATATAGTCGGCCTGGTCCTGCTTGAGCTCGGTCAGCTTGGCGCCGACCTTGCCGAGATGCAGCCGCGCGACCTTCTCGTCGAGCTGCTTCGGCAGGACGTAGACCGCTCTCTTATAGGCGCCGGGGTTGGTCCATAGCTCGATCTGCGCCAAGGTTTGGTTGGTGAAGGAGGCGCTCATCACGAAACTCGGATGGCCCATGGCGTTGCCGAGATTGACCAGCCGCCCCTCGGACAGAAGAATGATGCGCTTCCCGTCCGCGAACTCGATCTCGTCGACCTGCGGCTTGACGTTGTGCCATTTGTAGTTGCGCAACGCAGCGACCTGAATCTCCGAATCGAAGTGGCCAATATTGCAGACGATGGCCCTGTCTTTCATCCCCCGCATATGGTCGATGGTGATGACGTCCTTGTTGCCGGTGGCAGTGACGAAGATGTCGGCGCGGGGCGCGGCATCCTCCATGGTGGTGACCTCGTAGCCTTCCATCGACGCCTGCAGCGCGCAGATCGGATCGATCTCCGCCACCAGCACGCGGCAGCCGGCATTGCGCAAGCTTGCGGCTGAGCCTTTGCCGACATCGCCGAAGCCGGCGACCATCGCCACCTTGCCGGCCATCATCGCGTCGGTGCCGCGGCGGATGCCGTCGACTAGGCTTTCGCGGCAGCCATAGAGATTGTCGAATTTCGACTTGGTGACGCTGTCGTTGACGTTGATGGCGGGGAACAGCAGCGTGCCTTTCTTCTGCATCTCGTAGAGCCGGTGCACGCCGGTCGTGGTCTCCTCGGTCACGCCGCGCACGTTCCTGGCGATCTCCGAATACCAGCCCGGCTTCTCCTTCAGCCGCCGCTTGATGGCGGCGAACACAACCTCCTCCTCTTCATTGGTCGGGTTGTCGAGGAAGGCGGTGTCGCCATTCACGGCGCGCACGCCGAGATGCACCAGCAAGGTCGCGTCGCCGCCGTCGTCAAGGATCATGTTGGGGGTTCCGCCATCGGCCCATTCGAAGATGCGATGGGTGTAGTCCCAATATTCTTCGAGGCTCTCGCCCTTATAAGCGAACACGGGGATGCCGGTGGCGGCGATCGCCGCAGCCGCGTGATCTTGCGTCGAATAGATGTTGCAGGAGGCCCAACGGATATCGGCGCCGAGCGCCTTGAGCGTCTCGATCAAGACCGCGGTCTGGATGGTCATGTGCAGCGAGCCGGCGATGCGCGCCCCTTTCAAGGGCTGCTCCGCGACATATTCCTCGCGCACCGCCATCAACCCCGGCATCTCCGTTTCGGCGATGGCGATTTCCTTGCGGCCCCAATCGGCAAGCCCGATGTCTTTGACGTGGTAATTCATGGAAAGAGTCTCTACTCCTGGCCTCGGACTATAAGGATATAAAGAACTCCTTATACGTTTTCCAGCCCTGGTGCCAGCGCGGAAAAGGCCTGTCGTCCAACGATTTTCGCCGGTCTCGTGCGGCGCGAGTAAGCTCCCCCGCGCCATGGCGATGGCCTACAAGCCCCGCGCGTCCGGCTGCAGTGTGAGGTTGGGCCCAAGGGTCACGGGCGGCGCAGGCGCAGGCTCGTGACCAGACGATAGGTGCGGGTATCCTCATTCAACTGGAGGATGTTGATCGAGTGGCCCGCATCGGTGACGGTGATGCTCATGCGGCCGGAGAATTTGTCACCCCGGATGATCGCATGAATGAGGTTTGGCTTCGCGATCCCTGTTACCGCGCCGGAGGCATCGTAGATGGCTTCGGTCCAGGTGCCTTTGACCTTGCCCGACTTGTCGGCGAGCTTGAGCTTGACCTCGATCTCGTAATCGTCGCCGGTGCAAGTCAGATCCTGAGACAGATTGCTGCCCGCAACCTTGTAGGTTGCGTTGCAGTCCACCTTCTTGGGCCCGCCTTTCGCCGGCGTGACCGTGCCGCCGCCGGTCCAGTCGCCGCTGAGCTGTTCGAACGGGTTGCTCGCTGCCTTCGCGGAGATTGCGAACCCCAGTGAGCTGAAGGACGCTATCAGGACGAGCGTCGCTAGCCACGTCCGGTGAGGCGTCGATGATGCGCCGAGCACTGGCAAATTGGCGTCCTCCTGCGAGTAGGTTGGGGCCTAGCGTTTGGCAGCAGCTTTTTGTCTACGGACCCGGTCGGCCTGAGCCTTGCTCATGTCGCCTCCGGCGACGAGAGCGGCGATGCATTTGTTCGAAACTCTTTTGATGGAGCGGGACATGCAGGCGCGCAAGCCTTCCGTCCCCAGCTCGTATTTCTTGCAGTACCGATTATAATCCGTTTTGCAGTCCCGCTTCTGACGGTCGGTGACGGCATCGGCCGAAGCCGAGAGTAACATCGTGACTGAGGCGGCAACCGCAACGACGGCCGCAACATGCTTGGTTCTCATGCCCGCAAATCCCTCCACAAAGACGTTCCGATCAGGTCGTTTGGACCAGCGTATTTGTAATCGCATTTCTTGCTTCTGGCACCTGCCGTAAGTTGAAAAAAGGGCAGAAGGGGGGCGCTGAAAATCTTCGGAAATGGAGCTGGTCGGGCTCCTAGTCGTCTTCGCCGAAGCCGTTCTCGACCAGTTTGATCAGCGCCTCGAGCGCCTGGGGCGCCTCGGGTCCCTCTGCCTCGATGACGATGCTGTGCCCCTGGCCGGCGGCCAGCATCATCAGCCCCATGATGGAGGTGCCGCCGACCGAGTGGCCTTCGCGCGTCACCTTCACCTGCGCTGTGAAGCTCGAGGCGCAACGGACGAACTGCGCCGAAGCCCGCGCATGCAATCCCTTCTTGTTGGGAATGACGACCTCGGCGCAGCAGAGGCCGGCGCCTGGCTTCACCCTGATATCGCGGACCTTTGGCACGCTTTAGTTCGCCGCGAGAATCTTGCTGGCCACGCTGATATATTTGCGCCCGGCATCCTGCGCCTGGGTAACGGCCTCTTCCATCCCGCACGCGCCCCTGACGCTCGCCAGCTTGACCAGCATCGGCAGATTGACGCCGGCGATCACCTCCACGTTCGACCGCTCCATGGCCGAGATGGCGAGGTTGGACGGCGTGCCGCCGAACATGTCGGTGAGCACGACGACGCCGTTGCCGCTGTCGACGCGGGCAAGTGCGGTCAGCATGTCGCTGCGCCTGACGTCGAGATCGTCGTCCGGGCCGATGGAAATCGTTTCGATCTGCTCCTGCGGTCCGACCACATGCTCGAGCGCGGCGCGAAATTCGTGCGCGAGCCTGCCATGAGTGACGATCACGACGCCGATCATGTTGCCTCGTTGCTGAATGCCGCCCCGCGAAAGGCCGCTATATTTGTTGGGAGCGTTGCCATGCGCAAGTGCGAACCTTGCCTTAATTGCGATTGTCTGCGGCTGCCTGAAAAAGCGCCATTTTCAGTTTCAGCGGCGCGGAAGCCTCGAAGGGAGCGAGCTTGATTGCAGGGACCGGAACGCCCGCGATATGCGTACGTTCCGCCTTCGCGGGCGGCATCCGGGGTACGTCCTCCGCACCGACCAAGTCGCACACCAGCACCAGCTCCGCCTCCGCCAGAAATGGAACGGCCATGATGCCGAGCCCTCGCACTTCGATCTTCCCAGCGATGGTCTCGGGCGGGGAGACGTGGAGCACGCCATCCGCGCTCGCCGCGACGAAGACCTGATCGTCGGCAACCAGCAGCGGCGTCAGATTGCCGTCGGCAGGCAGCGCGGTGAATCGCAGTGCCAGGTCCGACTTGCCCGCACCAGGCTTCCCGCGCAGCAGCGCGGCGCGCCGCCCGAGCGCCACGCAGGTGCCATGGACAAGCTCGCGCGCCTCTTTCAAGCATGCCTCGCGTGTCGCTTGTATCAGGTTGCCGGCAGCCGGATGACGAACCGGGCACCGCCTCGCCCGTCGCCGCCGTCGCCTTTACCGCGTCCGACGCCCGCTGGCGGTCCATTCTCGGCATGGAGGCGTCCGCCGTGCGCCACGACGATCTGGCGCGAGATGTTGAGGCCGAGCCCGGAATTCTGCCCGAAATTCTCTTGCGGACGATCGGTGTAGAAGCGCTCGAAGATGCGCTCGAGATTTTCGTCCGGGATGCCCGGGCCCTCGTCCTCGACGGCGATCTGAATGTCCGGCCCGATCCGGCGCGCCACCACTGCAACCCTGCCACCCGGCGGCGAGAAGGAGATGGCGTTGTCGAGCAGATTGATGATCACCTGGCTCAAGCGGCTGTCATGGCCCATGACCCGATAGGGCCGCGCACCCGGCGCGTAGGCGATGTCGAGCACGACTTCGGGGGTGTCGTCGCGGTGGATGTCGTTGAACAGCGAGACCGTGGTGCGCAACAGATCGGCCATGTCGACCGCCTTTGCGTCTTCCCGCGCGAGCTCGGCATCGAGACGCGAAGCATCCGAAATATCGCTGATCAGCCGATCGAGCCGCCGCACGTCATGCTGGATGATCTCCATCAGCCGGTCGCGCGACTCTTCCGTCTTGGCGAGCGGCAAGGTCTCCGTGGCGCTGCGCAACGAGGTAAGCGGATTCTTCAATTCATGCGTCACGTCGGCGGCGAAGCTTTCAATGGCGTCGATCCGCCGATAGAGCGCCGAGGTCATGTCGCGCAGCGCGCCCGAAAGATGGCCGATCTCGTCGGTACGGTCGGTGAAATCCGGAATCTCGGTGCGGGCCTTGACGCTGTGGCGCACGCGCTCGGCGGCGGCGGCAAGGCGCTGCACGGGGCCGGCAATGGTGTTGGCGAGGATCATCGACAGCACGATGGTGACCGCCGCCGCGAACAGCGAGACGCGCACGATGCCCCAGCGCTCTGCGGCGACGATATTGTCGATGTCTCCGCCCCGCGTGGAGAGCAGCAGCACGCCGAGCACCGCGCGCATGCGCTGGATCGGCACCGCCACCGAGACCACCAACTCGCCCTTGTCGTTGATCCTGACGATCGGCACCGAAGTCCCGGTCAGGGCGGTCGACACTTCGGGATAGGCCTTGCCGTTTGCGCCGCCGATCTCGGTATAGAGCGGCAGATTCTTCACCGCCTGCCAGAACCGCGCCAAGGCGGCGGGTTCCTCGGCGTTGGGCGCCGGAAGGTCGTAGCGCAGCACTTCGCCGCGCGAATAGAACGTGTCCGAATCGAGGATCAGCGAGCCGTCGCGGTTATAGATCCGGGCACGGCTACCGGTGGGCTTCACCAGCGGGCGCAAGATCGGGGCGGCGCGCTCGGGATCGATGGTGAATTCGAGCGAGTTGGACAGGCCGAAATCGTCCGGCCCAGCCTGCCCCTGCTCGGCCTCGAGCAGTTTCTCGGGATCGAGCTGTACCTCGTTGGTGTCGATGCCGGCCGAGGCGGCGATGGCGCGGGCGATGATCTCGCCCTGGGTCTGCAGGCTCTGCACCTTGGCCTCGATCAGGCCGGCGCGGAATTGATTGAGATAGAGGATGCCCGAGACCAGGATCGCGAGCCCGATCAGATTGAGCACGACGATGCGCCGGGTCAGGCTGGAGAAGCCATGGCGGAAGGGGCGATGCTCGGCGAGCCGGCCGAGACTGGCGAGCGTACGCTCGCGCGCGGCCTTGAATGCGCGGCGGGCGCGCTCCTTGAGCGATGCCGCGTCAGGCCGTTGCCAGGACCTGTCGGCCTCGACCGTCATTGATGTGACCCGTCACTCTTTGAATCGGTAACCCACGCCATAAAGCGTCTCGATCACGTCGAAGCTGGAATCGACCGCCTTGAATTTCTTGCGCAAGCGCTTGATGTGGCTGTCGATGGTGCGGTCGTCGACATAGACCTGATCATCATAGGCGGCATCCATCAGCGCGTCGCGGCTTTTCACCACCCCGGGGCGGGCGGCAAGCGACTGAAGGATCAGGAATTCGGTGACGGTCAGCGTGACGGGAAGGTTGTCCCAGACGCAAGTATGCCGCTCCGGGTCCATCTTCAGCTTGCCGCGCTCGAGCACCTTCGACTTGTCCTCGACCACGGCAGCCGCCGGGTCACGGGGTTGGGCGCGGCGCAACACCGCCTTCACCCGCTCCACGAGCAGGCGCTGCGGGAAGGGTTTGCGGATGAAATCGTCGGCCCCCATCTTCAAGCCGAACAGCTCGTCGATCTCCTCGTCCTTCGACGTCAGGAAGATCACCGGCAGCTCGCTCCGCTGGCGGAGCCGGCGCAGCAGCTCCATGCCGTCCATGCGGGGCATCTTGATGTCGAGGATGGCGAGGTCGGGCGGGCTCTCGGCGAAGCCGTCCAGCGCGCTTGCGCCGTCGTTGTAAGTCTGGGTCTTATAGCCTTCCGCCTCGAGCACCATGCGCAAGGAGGTGAGAATGTTCCGATCGTCGTCGACAAGTGCGATTGTTGGCATTTTGGGGGCCCTTGCGGCGATTGACGCGGTTAAGAGATGCAGGGTTCAGGGCTGCGGTCAATTATGGCAGCTTTGGGGCGCTATCCGCCACCCGTCTCTTGCTGTGGTGCAACAAATACGATTGTGGCGCAAGTGAATAAGTCTCCAGAAATGCCCGCAAAAAGCGAGATTGCCGCCGCCGCGCGTGCGCTCATGCGCCGCGCATTGAAAGGCTCTCTGGCGAGTATCGATGCGCGCAACGACTATCCTTACGCCTCGCTGATTACGCTGGCGACGGATCCTGCAGGCGCGCCGATTTTCCTCATCTCGAAGCTTGCCCGTCACACCGCCAATCTCACCCGCGATGCGCGCGCCTCGATCCTGGTGGATGAGACGGGCGCACTCGCTGATCCGTTACAGGGAGCGCGCATCACGCTGCATGGCCGCGCCGCGCCGGCGCCGGAGGAGGGGATCGGACGCCGGTTTCTCGCCCGGCACAAGGAAGCGGCATTCTATGCCGGCTTCCCCGATTTCGGCTTTTGGCGCCTCGAGGTCGAGGGCGCCCACTATATCGGCGGCTTCGGGCGCATCTTCGATCTCGATGCGGGCGATCTTCTCGTGCCACTCGACGGCGCCGCAAGTCTAGTTGAGGCCGAGGCCGGCATTGTCGCGCATATGAACGAGGACCATGCCGATGCGCTGGAGCTTTACGCCACGGCCCTGGCTGACGCCTCGCCCGGTCCATGGCGCATGACCGGCATCGACCCGGAAGGCTTCGACATCGTGCTCGACGGCCAGGTGCGGCGCGTCCTGTTCGCCCAGCAGGTGTCCACACCGGGCGAAGCCCGCACGGAACTGGTCAGGCTCGTGGCGGAAGCCCGCGCAGGCCGGCAATAGCGCCGATTTTCGCCCGTCGTGTTATCAGTCCTTGCCTTGAAAGGCCTGCACAATCGGTGCTAGGGAGAGACAGCTTCTCGCCACCCAATCCATCATTCCGCTGGGGATCCGACCGCATGAGCGTACAGACGAAGATTGCGCCTGAAGGAGCCAAGACGACCAACCCGAAAGTGCTGGCTTTCGTCGAAGAAGCGAAGGCGCTGTTCAAGCCCGATGACGTCTATTGGTGCGACGGCTCCAAGGAAGAATACCAGGCGATGCTGAAGGCTTTGGTCGATGGCGGCACGGCCATCTGGCTCAATCCGGAGAAGCGCCCCAACTCTATTCTCGTCCGCTCCGACCCCAAGGACGTCGCCCGCGTCGAGGACCAGACCTATATCTGTTCGAAGTCGAAAGACGATGCCGGGCCGACCAATAACTGGTTCGACCCCGCCAAGATGAAGGCGACGCTGACCAAGCTCTATGATGGCGCCATGCAGGGCCGCACCATGTATGTGGTGCCCTATTCGATGGGCCCGGTCGGATCGCCCATCGCCGGCATCGGCGTGATGGTCACCGACTCCGCTTATGCCGTGGCCAACATGCACATCATGACGCGCGTCGGCGATAAAGTTTGGAAGGCGCTCGGCGATTCCGAAGACTTCGTGCGCGGCATGCACACCGTGGGCTATCCGCTGTCCACGCCAACGACCGCCGACGTGCCGTGGCCCTGCAACGAGAACAAGTACATCTCGCATTTCCCCGAGACGCGCGAGATCTGGTCGTACGGTTCCGGCTATGGCGGCAACGCGCTGCTCGGCAAGAAGTGCCACGCGCTGCGCATCGCGAGCGTCAAAGCACGCGACGAAGGCTGGATGGCCGAGCACATGCTCATCCTCAAGCTCACCAACCCGGAAGGTAAGTCCAAATTCATCGCCGCCGCCTTCCCGAGCGCCTGCGGCAAGACCAACCTCGCCATGCTGAACCCGACCATCCCCGGCTGGAAGGCCGAGACGATCGGCGACGACATCTGCTGGATGAAGTTCGGCGAGGACGGACGGCTCTATGCCATCAACCCGGAGACCGGGTTCTTCGGCGTGGCGCCCGGCACGTCGAACGAGTCGAACTACAATGCGATGAAGACGCTGCATGCGAACTGCATCTACTCGAACGTCGCGCTGACCGACGACGGCGACGTGTGGTGGGAGCAGATGGGCACGACGCCAAAGCACACCATCGACTGGATGCGCCGTAACTGGACGCCGAACTCAGGCCGCACTGCCGCGCACGCCAATGCGCGCTTCACCGCGCCGGCCGCGCAGTGCCCGGTGATCGCGCCCGAGTGGGAAGACCCGAAAGGCGTGCCGATTGACGCGATCCTGTTCGGCGGACGCCGCGCCACCGTGGTGCCGCTCGTCACCGAAGCCACGGATTGGAAGCACGGGACCTTTCTGGGCTCGATCATGGCTTCCGAGAAGACCGCCGCGGCTTCGGGCGTGAAGGGCGATATCCGCCGCGATCCGATGGCCATGCTCCCCTTCTGCGGCTACCACATGGGCGACTATTTCGCCCATTGGCTGAAGATGGGCGAGAAGGGCGGGAGCAAGATGCCGAAGATTTTCTACGTGAACTGGTTCCGGAAGAGCCCGGAGGGCAAGTTCATGTGGCCCGGCTACGCGGAGAATTCGCGGGTCCTGAAATGGATCTTCGAGCGCTGCGACGGCAAAGCCGACGCGATCGATACGCCTATCGGCAAAGTGCCGTCGGAAGGCGCGATCGACGTCAAGGACGTGAATGTCGACCCGGCCGACATGAAGGCGATGACGACCGTCGACAAGGAAGGCTGGAAGGCGGAACTGCCGCTGATCAAGGAGCATTTCGCCACGTTCGGCGACAAGCTGCCGCAAGGCCTGAAAGACGAACTCGCCGCGCTGGAAAAGCGCCTGAGCTAACCTTCTGTCGAGCCGCGAAGAGATTCATGACGGGGCTCGGCCCGGCCATCCACGTCTTCCTTTAGACTAATCCGTGGGTGCCCGGCACTTCGGCCGGGCATGACCAGATTATATTTTGCGGCGAGAAACCGGGAACCGCTCCACGCGGTTAGACGCGGGCCGACCAAGAAGATCGGAGGATGCCATGAGGTGGCGCTCAACCGGCTTCGGCATTCTGGCCGGCCTTCTTGCATGCTCTTTTCCGAACAGCGGATTTGCCGAGTCCTCAGAAGGAACGGTTCTGTTCCAGAACGTGCGCGTCTTCGACGGCAAGAGCAGCGAGCTGTCCCCACCGACCAACGTTCTAGTGCGTGGCAACAAGATCGAAAAGATCACGACCGAGGACATTCCGGTGGATCGCCGCGCCGATACCATCATCATCGATGGTGACGGCCGCACATTGATGCCGGGCCTGATCGACGCGCATTGGCATGCGATGCTGATACGGCCGACCCCGCCTGAGGTGCTCGCAAACGATATCGGCTACACGACTCTCTTGGCGGGTGCGGAAGCCAACAGCACGCTTATGCGAGGTTTCACGACCATCCGGGATATGGGAGGTCCGAACTTCGGCTTGAAGCGCGCCATCGACGAGGGATTGTTGCCCGGGCCGCGCATCTATCCGTCCGGAGCCATGATCACGATCACCGGCGGCCATGGCGATTTTCGCCCGCTCTCCGACCTGCCGCGAACACCCGGGGCACCACTCAGCCGCATGGAGCAGATCGGCGGGAGCATCGTTGCGGACAGTCCGGACGAAGTCCGCCTTCGCGCGCGCGAGCAGCTGATGCAGGGCGCGTCGCAAATCAAGCTCACGGCGGGAGGTGGCGTGGCGTCCCCGTTCAGTCCGCTGGATGTCTCGACCTTTACCGAGGCGGAGCTGAAGGCCGCTGTCGAGGCTGCCGAGAATTGGGGAACCTATGTCTGCGCGCATGCCTATACGCCGGCTGCGATTCAGCGGTCGATCGCCGCCGGCGTCAAATGCATCGAGCACGCCCATCTGATGGACGACGCGACGGCGCAGCTCATGGCCGACAAGGGCATTTGGCTGAGCACGCAGCCGTTTCTCGATATGACGAGTGCCGCAGCGCTTGGCCCCGAGGAACAGGAGAAGAAGCGCCAAGTGGTCGCCGGCACGGAGACGGTCTATGCACTGGCCAAGAAGTACAAGCTCAAGACCGCCTTCGGCACCGACATCTTGTTCTCCAAAGCGCTCGCCGAGCGGCAAAACGCCAGGCTCACCGATCTGACCAAGTGGTTCACGCCGGCCGAGGCTCTGACCATGGCGACCTCAACCAATGGCGAGCTCATGGCGCTGTCGGGCTTGCGCAATCCCTATCCGGGCAAGCTCGGCGTGGTCGAAGAGGGTGCGCTAGCCGATCTGCTGTTGGTCGATGGCGATCCGCTCGCCGATATCGGACTCATTGAGGATCCGGCCAAGAATTTCCTCGTCATCATGAAGGACGGGAGAATCTACAAGAACACGGTGGGCGACTGACCATCTGGGCGGGAACACCGCCCCTTGCCGCGTGCGTCGCCACGCTCTAGGCAAGGCGCATGGCCAAGACACGGAGCGTGGTTGCGGCGGGACATGATCTGACCGCTCAAGCCGCGGCGGAAATCCTGCAGGACGGCGGCAACGCGTTCGACGCGGCGCTGGCAGGCACCTTCATGGCCTTCGTTGCCGAGGCGGTATTTTCTTCGCCGGGCGGCAGCGGCTTCCTCATGGCGCGGCGCGCCGGACGCGACACGGCGACGCTGTTCGATTTCTTCGCGGAGACCCCGCTTAAGCGGCGCGCCGCGAGTGAGGCCCAGTTCTTTCCGATCCACGCCGATTTCGGTCCGGCCAAGCAGGAGTTTCATATCGGGCTCGGGTCGAGCGCCACGCCTGGCGTGGTGCCGGGCTTGTTCATCCTGCACGAGGCGCTCTGTACCCTGCCGATGAAGCGGCTGGTCGAGCCGGCGGTGAGGGCCGCGCGCAAAGGTTTCCCACTCAGCGCCTTCCAGGCCTATCTGTTCACCGTCATCGCACCGATCCTGACCGCCAGCGAAGGCGTTGCGCGCATCTTCGCCCCTGGCGGCAAGCTGCTTGAAGCCGGCCAAACCTTCCACAACGCGGAGCTGGCCGAGACGCTGGAATGGCTCGCCGAGGACGGCGCGCGTCTGTTCGTGGATGGCGATGTGGGACGGGAGATCGTCGCGCAGTCGCGCGAGCTCGGTGGCAACCTAGCTTGCGACGACCTCAAGCGTTATCAGGTGGAACTGCGCGAGCCGCTTTACTGGCATCATGCCGGCGCAACGGTCGCGCTCAACCCGCCGCCCGCCGCGAGCGGCGCGCTGATCGCCTTCGGTCTCGCTTATCTCGAAGCGCTGGGCGAGCAAGGCCGCTCGATCGATGCAAGCGCGTTACGGGAAGCGATGGAAGCGACCAACCAAGCACGCGCCACGCATGGTGAGGGACTGGCCGAGCGGCTTGCCCGCGGCATGCTGGCCGAGGAACTTCGCGACGCGCAGGGACAGCCGCAGGCCTATCGCGGCACGACCCATATCAGCGTGATCGACGGCGAGGGCAACTCCGCCGCGGTCAGTCTCTCCAACGGCGAAGGCAACGGCTATATCGTCGGCCGGTTCGGCTTCATGCTCAACAACATGCTGGGCGAGGAGGACCTCGCGGCCGGCAGCCTACAGGCGTGGCGCGAAGGGGTACGCCTCTCCTCGATGATGGCGCCGACGATCATCTTGCAGCCCGACGGCACGGTGACGGCGCTCGGCACGGGCGGCTCGAACCGAATCCGGACCGCGATCCTTCAGGTCGCCGTCAATCTGCTCGATCGCAGCATGAGCTTGGAGGCCGCCGTCGAAGCGCCGCGCCTGCATGTGGAGAAATGCGGCACGGTCAGCTTCGAGCCGGGACTGCCCGGGGCGGCGAAGGCCGCGTTCCTTGCACTCGGCGACCAGGCGCATGCCTGGCCCGCACGCAATCTGTTCTTCGGCGGCGTGCATGCCGCGCGGCGAAATGCCAAAGGCGAGGTGGAGGGCGCTGGCGATCCGCGGCGGCAGGGCGTGGCGATCACCGTGTAGGCTTGCCGGGCGCTTCCCCGCAGGTAAGAGGGTGTCTTAGAGCGGGGTGCGCTCTTGCTGCTCAGGAGTCGCCACGACCGTCTCGCCCGGGGCAAGCGGCAGGTCGCGCGTGTCGGGCGCCTTAACCTCGTCGCCCTTGGCGTTCCACCAGGTCGAGGCGTAGGTGGCTCCGCCGCTGCGCATGGTGAGATGGGTGACGGCCTCCTCGCCGGGATAGTAGAACACCGTCCACGGTCCGTTGGTGTCGTCGGGGACGGCGCGCCAGGTGACCAGCACCTCGTCGCCCTTCTTCGCGTCGCCCTTCTTGGTTTCCAGCACCTGGAGCCTGGCGAGATAGCCTGGCAGTTCCTCGCCGGATTTCTCGTCCTTCGTGATGCTGGTGCAGGTCACCGACAGCACGCGGACCAGCGCAACCAGGTCGCTCTTGTCCATCAATTCCTGTTCGGACATCGGCGCTGGCAGCGCGAGCGCGGGCAGGGCCACGCAGGCGGCAATCAGGGCGAGGCTGAGCGTCTTGAGCAGTCTGGTCACGAGACCTCCTTCGTGGCTTGATGGCAGGGCTTCAATCGCGCGATTGGCCGCTGCGGCGGGGAACTTCCACCGTTTCACCTTGTGTGGTCGGCAACTCGGTGATGACGGCGTTGCTGACGATCCGGCTTTTGCCGTTCCACCAGGTCGTGGTGTAGGCGCCGTCCTTGCCGGTGAGATGCGTCCACACCATCTCGCCGGGATAGTAGAACACCGTCCATGGTCCTAGCATGCCGGTCGGGATCGCGTGAAAGCTTATGGTCACGTCGTCGCCTTTCACCTCATCGCCCTTGATCACCTCCATGAGCTCGGCCCTGGCGCTGTAGCTCGGCAATTCCTCGCCGGTGCGCTCGTCCTTGGCGACGCCGGTGCAGGTTGCCGACAGCACGCGGATGAGCGCCACCAGGTCGCTCTCGCTCAGAAGCTCGCTGTCGGACATCGGCGCGGGTAGGGCGCCGGCAGGACCTGCCATAAGCGCGAAACACAGAAAGACGGCAGCAAGAACGCCGAGCCGAGCGGAACTTCCGCTAGGGGATTTGGCGTTCACCGGCCAATCTGCACCGGCAAAGGCCGCCATTTGAGCCGTGGGAGGAACGATCATGGTGAACATCTATCTCTTCATCGAGTTGCTGCATACCGCCAACGCCGTCGTCACGGTCGATACGCTGAAGGCGATGCAGATGGAGAACTGCAATTTCGCCAATGTTGTGGTCTTGTCCGACGAAAAGCTCGTGGCGCAGCTCGACTGCAAGGACTCTACCGACGGCGACAAGGCGATCCTCACCAAGATCGCCAAGGTCGATGGCGTGGTGCAGACCAACATCATCGCCGTGGTCCGCCCAGTGAAGCGCTAAGCGCAAGTCGTTAAGAGGGCGGCAACAAGTGAAACCGCTGGCCCTAATGCGCGGCTTCCCAATTGTCGCCTGAGCGCGCATCGACCTTGAGCGGCACGCTCAAGCGCAGCACCGGCTCGGGCGCCTGTTCCATGACCGCTTGCGCCACCTCCATGGTCTTGTCGACTTCCTCCACCGGCGCCTCGAACACCAGCTCGTCATGCACCTGCATCAGCATGCGCGCGTTAAGACCTGCCGCTGCAAGCGCCGGCCCCATGCGGATCATGGCGCGGCGGATGATGTCGGCGGCAGAGCCCTGGATCGGCGCGTTGATCGCTGCGCGCTCGTAATTGCCGCGCAAGCTCGGGTTCTTGGTGTTGATCTCCGGGTAATGCACCTTCCGCCCGAACAGGGTCTTCACATAGCCCTGCCGGCGTGCTTCCGCCTTCATCGCCTCCATGTAATCGCGGATGCCGGGGAAGCGCTCGAAATAGGTCTTGATATAGGCGCCGGCCTCGCTCCTTGAGATGCCGAGCTGCGCGGCAAGCCCGACCGAGGAGATGCCGTAGATGATGCCGAAATTGATGGCCTTCGCCTTGCGGCGGATGCTGGGATCCATGCCTTCGATCGGCACGCCGAACATCTCCGAAGCCGTGATGGCGTGAATGTCGAGCCCGTCGGCGAAAGCTTGGCGCAAGGTCGGCGTGTCGGCCATATGCGCGAGCACGCGGAGCTCGATCTGGCTGTAATCGGCCGAGATCAGCTTCTTGCCCTTCTCGGCGACGAACGCCTTGCGGATGGCGCGCCCCTCCTGCGTCCGCACCGGGATGTTCTGGAGGTTCGGGTCTTGCGAGGAGAGCCGGCCCGTGGTGGTCGCTGCGAGCGCGTAGGAGGTGTGCACGCGGCCCGTCTCGGGGTGGATGTAAGCTGGCAGCGCGTCGGTATAGGTGCTCTTCAGCTTGGCGAGCACGCGCCAGTCAAGCACCTTGCGCGGCAAGTCGTGGCCTTCGGCTGCCAATTCTTCGAGCGCGACGGCGTCGGTGCTCCAGGCGCCGGTCTTGGTGCGCCGGCCGCCGGGCAGGCTCATCTTGTCGAACAGGATCTCGCCGAGCTGCTTGGGCGAGCCGATATTGAAATCCTCTCCGGCAAGCGCCCTGATCTCATCCTCCAGCCGGGCGATGGTCTTGGCAAAGGCAAGCGACAGGCTCGACAAGGTCGCCCGCTCGACCATCACGCCGGCGCGCTCCATCAGCGCGAGAACTGGCGCGAGTGGCCGCTCCAAAGTCTCGTAAACCGTGGTTACCGACTCCGCCGCGAGCCGCGGCTTCAGGATCATCCACAGGCGCAAGCCGATATCGGTCTCCTCGCCGGCATATTCGGTGGCGCGGGCGACCGGCACCTGGGCGAAGCTCACGGCATTGCGGCCCGAGCCCAGCACCTCCTTCTCGCTGAGGCAGGTATAGCCCATGAGCCGGCCGGCGAGCTGATCGGGCAGATGCTCGGCGCGGCCCGCGTCGAGCGCGTAGGACATCAAGCAGGGA
Source organism: Methyloceanibacter sp. (assembly GCA_035630595.1). GTDB lineage: Bacteria > Pseudomonadota > Alphaproteobacteria > Rhizobiales > Methyloligellaceae > Methyloceanibacter. The sequence goes on along the minus strand of DASQKJ010000112.1, from coordinate 62,701 downwards.
TCGTCGATGCCCGTGAGCGCGATGCCGTAGCGCGCGAGCGCCACCATGTCGAACTTGGCGTTCTGCACGATCTTGAGCACGCTGATGTCTTCCAGGATCGGCTTCAGCAGGTCGAGCGCCTCGCGCATCGGGACCTGGGAGATCTGCTCTCCGCCGAGATCGAGCCCGCCGCCGGCGCGATGCGCGAGTGGCACATAGGCCGCGTGGCCCGGCACCAGCGCCAGCGCCACGCCGACCAGCTCGCCCTGCATCGGGTCAGGCGAATCGAGCTTCGCCCGGAAGGCGAAATGACCCTGATAGCGCGCCGCATCGAGCAGGTCCGCAAGGCGCGAGGCTTCCGTTACCGTCTCGTAGTTCGAGCGGTCGAACGCAACGCCTTCCAATCGGCTTGCCCGCTCCACTGCGAGCTGTGCCGGCGAGCCGCCCACGACTTTCTGCTCGCGTGGCGGTCCGGTCTCGCCGCGCGGCGAGCGCCGCAACGGATGATCGTAATCGTCCTTCTTGCGCGACTGCGTCTTGGGTGGGGGCGCGGCGCCCTCGGGAGCGTCGACCCCCAGCCCATCGGCGACACGGCGAAGCAGAGTGCTGAATTCGAGCTTGCGCATGAAGCCCAGCAGAGACGTGGGATCGGGCTGGCGAAGAGCCGCCTCGGCCAACTCCACGTCGAGCGGCACATGGGTATCGAGCATGACCAGCGTCTTCGATAGCCGCGCCTGATCGGCAAAGGTAATGAGGCTCTCGCGCCGCTTCTCCTGCTTGATCTCCGACGCGCGCGCCAACAAGGTTTCCAGATCGCCGAACTCATTGATCAGCAACGCCGCCGTCTTCACCCCGATGCCCGGCACGCCCGGCACATTGTCCGACGAATCACCCATCAGGGCCTGCACCTCGATCACCTTGGAGGGTGGTACCCCGAAGCGCTCGATGACCTCCGCCTCGCCGATGACCTTGTTCTTCATCGTGTCGTACATGCGGATGCCGGGCTGCACGAGTTGCATCAGGTCCTTGTCGGAAGAGACGATGGTGACCTCTGCACCGGCTTCGAGCGCCTGCAACGCATAGGTCGCGATCAGGTCGTCGGCCTCGTAGCCGCGCTTCTCGATGCAGGCGACGTTGAAAGCATGCACCGCGTCGCGTATCAGCGGGAATTGCGGGATAAGGTCGTCGGGTGGCGCTGACCGGTTCGCCTTGTAGTCGGAGAACAGATCGTTCCGGAACGTATGCTCGGACAGGTCGAAAATGGCAGCGATATGCGTCGGCGGCGCGAGCTCGCCCGTCTCGCGCAGCAGCTTCCACAACATGCCGCAGAAGCCGTGCACCGCGCCCACAGGTAGTCCGTCCGAGGGCCGGGTCAGCGGCGGCAGCGCGTGATAGGCGCGGAAGATGTAGCCCGAGCCGTCGATCAGATAGACGTGGTCGTTTTGCGCGACCGCTCTGCCGGCGGCTGCGGTCTTGTCTTTTGGGGGTGCCATGATGGGCGGAATATAGGGATTACGCCCGCCTCAAGGGAGTCGCTTCGCACCTTCATCCACTAAGCGTCATTCCGACGAAAGCCGGAATCCAGGGAACCAAGTCATGAGCCTGCGGCGCTGGATCCCGGCTTTCGCCGGGATGACGCGGGGAGGAGCTATGGCAAAGTCTCAAGCTCGTGCTTGTGGTCGGCGCTGCCAGGCGCAAAGGACTTCTCCGCCCCGCCGAAAGTCCGCTCGATATAGTCCCTGAAATAATTGTCCAGGAAGGGGAAGGCGCGGGCAAAGCGGGTGAAATCCTTCTGCGCGATGAACAGCAGAACGCCGTCCTCGAGCGCCACCACGAGCCCGGTCCGAAGCGCCGAGCGGAGCAGCACCCGCTCGCCGAAATGATCGCCGGGCCCGAACGCCTTCTCGAAATGCTCGCCGGTCTCCGGGTTATCGATGCTCAGCTTGAAGGTGCCCCTGATCACCGTATAAAAGCCGTCGATCAGCATGCCCGGCTCGAACACCTTGTCGCCCTTGCGGTAGTGGACATAGCGGGTCGCCGGCGGCGTGATCTGGATCTGCACGATATTGGGCGGCATGACGCTGTTGATCAGCCAGGTGACGCCCACCCTGATCTTGGCGGCGAGGCCCGGCAGGAAGGACAGATAGAAGCCGCGCCACAGCAGCCAGGCGAGAGTGCCCGAAAGCTTGAAGCCATAGACATCGGCCACCGCCTTGCTCATGCCGAGCGAGGCGAGCGACCCCTTCGACGTATAGGCGAACGGCTTCGGCTCCTTGCCGTCGAGCTTGGCCACGATGTTGTCGGCAAGCTGCCGCCCCTCGCGCACGGCGAATTGCGCGGTCTGCGTGGCGTAATGGGCCGGTTCCTCGCCCGGCTGCTCGACCAGCGGGATCAGCGCCGAATCGCCGAGCGCCCACACGCTGTCCAGGCCTGGCACGCGCATGTAGCGGTCGGTCTTGATGCGCCCCCAATGCATGTCGAGGCCAAGCGCCTCCACCAGCCGGTGCGGTCCGTTGCCGATCGTGGCGACGATCGTCGAGGTCGGGATGATGCGCCCGTCGGTCAATTCGACCGCGGTGCCGGTTGCCGATTTGGTGCCGACGCCGGTCAGCACCTCGATGCCGTTCATTTGCATCCGCCGCGTGGCGTAGGCGGCGAGATCGGCCGGGAAGGTGGGCAGGATGCGGCCCGCATATTCGATCAGATAGAACCGGATCTCCTCGGGCTTGATGTTCGGATAATATCTCAGCGCGCGGCGGACCAGCTCGCGCGTCTCGGCCACCGTCTCGACCCCGGAGAAGCCCGCGCCGACCACCACGAAGCTGAGCAATTGCTGCTTCGCGTCGGGCTCAGTCGTCACGTCGGCCGTCTCCAGGCAGCCAATGACATGGGTGCGCAAGCGGTGCGCGTCGGCCAGGTCCTTCATGGTCAGCGCGTGTTCGGGCAGGCCGGGGAAGCGGTTGAGGTCGACGCTGGTGCCGAGCGCGATCACCAGTTCGTCATAAGGAAGGTTGATGGGCGTGCGCTTGGCGCCCTGCACAACGATGACGGTCTTCTTGTCGAAGTCGATGCCCATCACCTCGGCCTGCCGCACCTGAATGCGGCGCAGGAGCTGGCGCAATGGCACGACGGCGTCGGAGGAATGGATGCTGCCGGCCGCGACCTCCGGCAATAGCGGCTGGAACACGAAATAGTTGTTGGAATTGACCAGTTCGACGTCGAGCCTGCCGCGGCCTTGCCGCTCAAGTGCCTTGGCCGCGAAGACGCCGCCGAAGCCGCCGCCGACCACTAGGACTTTTTTCTTGGTTTCCATGGCCTGCCCAGCCTTTCTGAGCCATACCTAAGCCTTCGCTGCACCGCGTCAAGTTGCTTAAAGGCCTACGGTTGACTACGTTGCAATCGAAGCACCCGTAGCTCAGTTGGATAGAGCGCTGCCCTCCGAAGGCAGAGGTCACAGGTTCGAATCCTGTCGGGTGCGCCACTCCTTGCAATCCGTCTCATGAACCAGTCGCCTTATGGATCGGCACCGCCGGCTGGAGCGTGCCGCCGCGCTACGCCGTCGATGTGCCCGAAGGCGCACCCAACTCGAGCGCGGCGCTCAACGCCGTCGAGATCAATTCGTCGTTCTACCGGCCGCATCAGCGCAAGACTCACGAGCGCTGGGCGGCGTCCACCCCTGAAGCCTTCCGCTTCTCGATCAAGATACCGAGGACGATCACCCACTTTGCCCGGCTGAAGAACTGCGACGCCATGCTTGACCGCTTCCTCGACGAGGTGATCGGGCTTGGCGATAGGCTTGGCGTCCTGCTGGTGCAGTTGCCGCCGAAGCTTGCCTTTGACGAGCCAGCCGCCGGCCGGTTCTTTGCTGATCTGCAGGCCCGCATCGTCACGCCTGTCGCCTTGGAGCCGCGCAATGCCAGCTGGTTCTCACCGGACTTGGAGGGCTGGCTCGCGCAGCACCGGATTGCGCGGATTTGCCGCCGATCCTGCGCGAATTGCCGGGGCAGGCGAGCCGGGCGGCTGGAGCGGACTCGCCTATTATCGGTGGCACGGTTCGCTGAAGATTTATCACTCCACCTACGCTGAAGCGGGCTTGGCCTCGCTGCGAAGGTGTCTTGGCCAGAGCTGGGCGGTCGGCGTCCCGACCTGGTGCATCTTCGACAATACCGCCTCCGGCGCGGCGTTCGGAAACGCGCTCGGCTTGGCGGCGTCTGTTGCTTGAGACAGGCCGAGAACTTGGCGGACATCCCCCAAATCGCGCCGGTCGCTAGGGAATCCTGTTGGTGCGCCACTCTCCGCAACAAAAACGCCTGAAATTGGCGTATGCTGGCGCCGCTAAGCTTCAGGGTAGGAAGCCAGCCCACAACGGAGAGGTGACATGAGAAGACTGCTTATGGTGACGGCAGCCGCAGCAATTGCGCTTGTCGGTATCTCGGCAAGTGCTTGCGACAGCGGGGAAAAGAAGCAGGAAGCGCAGCCCGAGCAGACTCAGCCGGAGCCCACGCCGGCTCCCGAGCCGACGCCTGCGCCCGCGCCCGAGCCGCCGCAATAGTCGCTTACAAGCAGGGAGTCGCGGCGGTCCGCGACTCCCGATTTTCGCCGGCTGACGGCACGCTAACGGGGAAGGCCGATTGCGTGCTCAGCCGGATTTTTGTGGCGCGACGGCTGCGTCCCCGCACGCATTTGCATTCCACAGCAGCGCCACCCCGATCAGCGCCGATATCACCGAGGCAGCGAACACCGCGATCTTGGCGGCGGCGAAGGCTGACGCCGATGGAAATGCCTGGCTGGCGATGAACAGCGACATGGTGAAGCCGATGCCGGCCAAGGCTCCAGCGCCGGCCAATTGCCGCCACGAATAGTCGTCTGGCTTGATCGCGAGGCGGAGCCACACCGCGAGCGCCGAAGCCCCCAGCAGCCCGACTGGCTTGCCGATCACCAGCCCGGCCATGATGGCGAGTATCAACGGCTCGTGCTCCTGCACCACCTCCATCGTCAGCGGCACGCCGGCATTGGCCAGCGCGAACAGCGGCAGGATGATATAGCTCGACCGTGCACCGGCATGGCGCAACAGGCGATCCGCCGGCGATTCCAGCCGATCGTGAATGGCGTCTAGCGCGCGCAACGCCGGCACGGATGGTCCATGCCGCAGCACCTCGTCGCAATGCCGCGCCTCGGCCAGCAGGATGGCATTCGCTTGAGCCGTGAGCGCGTTGAGATCGGGCGGCGGCCGCGTGGGGACGAACAGCGCCAGGATCACGCCGGCCAGCGTGGCATGCAGCCCGCTTTCATGCACACAGGCCCACAGCGCGATACCGAGCAGCATATAGGGCAACACGCTGTACACGCGGGCGTGGTTGAGCAGCGCCAGCGCCGCGGTGATTGCCACAGCCATGGCGAGATATTCAACATGCAGGGTGTCGGAATAAAATAGCGCCACGACGATGATCGCCCCGATATCGTCGACGATGGCTGCGGCGGTCAGGAAGATGCGCAGTTCGACCGGCACGCGTTGGCCCATCATGACGATCAAGGCGACGGCAAACGCCGTGTCGGTCGCCATCGGCACGCCCCAGCCATGCGCCCAGGGCCCGGCAGGAATGATCAGCATGTAGAGGGCCGCCGGCACGACCATGCCGCCGATTGCCGCGGCGATCGGCAGCGCCGCGGCGCGCGGGCTCGCCAGATGGCCGACGGTGAACTCGCGCTTGATCTCGAGCCCCACCACCAGGAAGAAGATAGTCAGCAGCCCGTCATTGACCCAGTCGAGCAACGACATCCCGAAGCTGGCGTCGCCGAGCCTGAAGCCGAGATATTGCTCCCAGAAGGCCTGGAACCCAGGCCCCAGGCCCGAATTGGTGAGCACCACCGCCAGCACCGCGGCGATCAGCAGCAAGATGCCGGCCGACGGCGCCCAACTGGCGAAATCGAGCGCCGCGCTGTGCACGCGATGGCCGAGCCGGCCTAGCATCGCATCGGCAAACGAGCTCTCGTCCCACGGCCCGTCGTAGCGCCGGCCGTTGATGAAGAAGCTCGGGGTGAACAGGACGCCGCTGGCGCGCGCGCTTTTCTCGTCGGCCTCGACCCGAGACTTGGCGCGCTTGGCCGCGTCCTTCGCCGCCTTTGTGCCCTCCGTCGGCAGGCTAAAGTCGCTTGCCACGGCGTCGAGGTCGCTCTTGGTGAGCGTCTCCGAGCGCGTCATCAGCGCAACATGCGCCTTCCAGAACTGCTTGGGCTCGGCCGCACGTTCAACCAGCTCGGCGGCGGGACGGGCGAGATCGCTGCCAGTCAGCGGCTTGTGCCGGAACACGTAACGTATGCGGTCGCCGAGCTGATCACGGATCTCGGCGATGCGTTCGTTCGCCGCCCGGCAATGCGGGCAGGCGTAGCTGCCATACTCGACGAGGGTGATAGGCGCGTCCGCAGGTCCGAGGATGTGGTCGGAGGACTCGTCGACGGGACGATCGAGTCGGTTGTTCAGTCCTGACCGCGCCACGTCCGGTTCCGTTCTATGTCAGCGCCCGGGCGGCGGCGATCACCTCGTCGGCGTGGCCCGGCACCTTCACCTTGCGCCACACGCCGCGCACCACGCCCTTGCCGTCGATCAGGAAGGTCGTCCGCTCGATGCCCATATATTTCCGCCCATACATGCTCTTCTCCGCCCAGACGCCGTAGGCTTGGCACACCTTGCCGTCCTCGTCGGAGGCGAGCGGAAAGGTGAGGCCGTATTTCTTCTTGAACTTGTCGTGGCTTGCCACGCTGTCGCGCGAGATGCCGACAATCTGCGCCTTCACCTTGGAGAAGTCCGGCAGCGCGTCACGAAAGGCGCAAGCCTCCGCCGTGCAGCCAGACGTGTCGTCCTTGGGATAGAAATAGAGTACCACCGGCTTTCCCTTCAGCGCTTTCAGCGACACCGTGCCGCCGCCATCGGCCGGCAGGGTGAAATCCGGCGCCTTGTCGCCAACATCGAAGCTCATTCCGGCTCCTCCTGGGATTGCGGCGACCTAGGCACTAGGGCGATCACGCGGGCGGGGGCGCCGGAGCCTCCCGCGATCTTCATCGGCAGCGCGACCACGGTCGCTCCGGTCTCTGGCAACTCGCCGAGATTGGCGAGATTCTCGAGCCCCACCACATTATTCGCCGCGGCGAGGCGGTGCACGGGAAAATCCCGCGAGGTGCCGGCATCGATGCTCGCGGTATCGACGCCGAGCGTGCCCACGCGGCGCTCGCGGATGAGGAAGGTCGCCGTCGCAAGTCCGTAGGACGGGAAATGCAGTCTAGAGGCGTCGCCCGGCGTGTCGTCGCCAAAATAGGCGAGCCGGTCCGGCCAGCGCGCGCCCCAGCCGGTGCGCAGCAGGACAGTGGCTCCCGGCGCGATCCGCCCGTGCTTCGCCTCGAACGCCGCCACGTCCTCGACGCTGAGCGTGTAGTCGGGATCCGTCTTGGCCTTGTCGCTTACATCGATCACCACGGCTGGGCCGATGAAGCGGTCCACCGGGATCTCCCCGCTCGACCAAACGCCTTCGGCGAAATGGGCAGGGGCGTCGAGATGGGTGCCGCCATGCTCCGGCGCGCAGAAGCTGTAGGCGGCGTAGTAGAAGCCGAGCGGGGTCGGACCCTTGTGCACTGGCTTCAGTTCGAAGCCCGACGTCGCGGTCGGCCAATAGAGCGTGTCCTTGCCGAAGGTATGGGTGAGATCGACCACGCGCGACGACGAGAGGTCTATCTGCTGCGCTTGCGCCGGCACCGCTTCCATGCCGCAGAGCATGGCGAGGCAAGCCAGGGCGTAGACGCGGAGAGACTTGCAGGACATGGCTGGGCTCCTTTCGCTCCGGCTCATGGCGCGGCTGCCAGCTGCTCGACCATCGCCCAGATGGATTTGATCTGCGGCGCGTCCTTGCCGAGATAGTCGAGGCCGGTATAGCCCCACCAATCCCAGCAGCCATGCGGATTGACCGTGCTTGATTTGGCTTGCGGGAAGAGGACGATCAGCCGGTTCCGGTCGGCGACCTGGGCGTAGCCGGAGTTCTTGATGAAGGTCTCGCCGACCGCCTCGTTCTCGCGCGACTGCTCGCAGCCATGCAGCGCGACATGCACCCGGCAGCCTGGCTGATCCGTGCAGCTTTGCGGCACATAGACCATGCCCTCGTCCGCGAATCCGGTACCCGGCCGGGAGTAGGCGCCTTGATCGAACAAGACGAAACGGCCGGAAGGCTCGGCCGAACCTTCAACGAGCGGACCGTAGATCCAGGCAAGGATGGCCTCGGCTTGGTTATAGCCGCAATTGCTCACATAGGGAGTCTCCGAGATGCCGCACGCGGCGCCGCCTTGTTCGGTGATGAAGGCGTGGCCGCCGTCACCTTCGATCAAGGTCATGTTGGTGCCCGCCACGCCGATTTCCTCGTAGAAGCGTTTCGCCGCCTTCACCACCGGGCGGCTCACCGTCTCGTCGGCGTTGCCGGAGAAGAGATAAACATTGTCCTGGGCGAGACCGGCGATCGGATCGATGGTGCCCTCTTCGGCCAGTTCCTTGGCCCGCTTGGCCAGTTCGACGGGGTCGGGCTCCCCTAGCGTCGTCTTCATGCACTGATAGAGAGCCTGCGTGGCGTTCTGCGCCACGGCGGTCGGCCAGAACGGGAAGACTCGGCTCGCGGCGCTCTCGGCGCAGGCGTAAGGTCCGCCGGCAACGATGCCGGCCCCCACGATGTCCTTGGAGTGCGCCACCTGGAGCTGCCCGGCCATATAGGCGCCTGACGACAAACCCGAGACCGAGGTTTGTGACAGGTCGGCGCCGAGCTTGGGCAGCGTGTCTGCTGCCTGCCCCGGCTGCGGCGAAAGCGCCACAGCAGCCGTCAGCAGCGCCAGCGCCGCGGCGATCCCGCGTATCGAGCTTGCCTCATATGCATCCATGCCGGACCTCCTTCGCGCGGGCCTGCGCTCAACTCTCCTCGACCGTGGCGACCCAATACCAGTTTCGCCATGGGGTCTCGGCGCAACTCCGTTCGCGGTCATTCTGTCCAAGGAGATCAGAATTCTCTTGCATTCTCGGACGCGAGGTGCAAATAGCGCGTCGTTTATCTTGAACATCTGCTGGTTGGGGAGGACGCCATGTCCAGTGACGCCCTCTTCCAATTGGGGATGGACTTGGATCATGGTTCAAGCACCGCCCAAACGGAAGAAAAGCTTTCCCGGTGCACGCTCTCCGAAGGAGACGGGCACAAGGACTTTTTCTGTGAGCGCGATGGGGTTCGTTTTGCGGGCACTCATCTCATCATCGATCTCGTTCGGGCAGAGCGGCTCGACGACCTAGAGCACATCGAGCATACGCTCAGACGATGTGTCGAAGTCGCAGGCGCGACGCTCCTACACATCCATCTTCACCACTTCACGCCAAACGGCGGCGTATCGGGGGTTGCGGTTCTTGCCGAGTCGCATATCTCGATTCACAGCTGGCCCGAACATGGTTATGCCGCGCTCGATGTCTTCATGTGCGGCGAGACCGATCCGAGGGCGGCGATCGATGTCTTGAAGGAGGCTTTCTCGCCTCGCAAGGTGTTGGTGAAGGAGCATTTGCGCGGCAAGGAAATGAAGCGATGGAACGCTGGGTCGAAGAAACGCTCCACCGTGGCTTCCGTGTCCGTCTGAAGGCCGACCACGTCCTTTTCGACAGCGAGACCGAGCACCAGCGCCTGATCATCTTCGAGAACGCGGACTACGGCCGCGTGATGATGCTCGACGGTATCGTTCAGCTCTCGACCAAGGATGAGTTCTTCTATCACGAGATGATGGCGCATGTACCCCTCTTCGCCCATGGCTGGGCGAAGAGGGCGCTCATTGTCGGCGGCGGCGACGGCGGGGTATTGCGCGAGGCGCTGCGGCACCCCGAGCTGGAGCAGGTCACGCTCTGCGAGATCGATCGCAGCGTGATCGACCTTTGCCGTCAGCATTTTCCCGACGTCTCGGCCGGCGCCTATGACGACCCGCGCACCAGGATCGTCATCGCCGACGGCACCAAGTTCATGGCCGAGTCGGGCGAGCGCTTCGACGTGATCATGATCGATTCCACCGATCCCGTCGGGCCCGGCGCGGTTCTGTTCACCCGCGCCTTCTATGCCGACTGCGCGAAGAGCCTCAAGCGGGGCGGCCTGCTCGTCACGCAGAACGGTTTGCCGTTCCTCCAGCCCGACGAGCTGAAGCAGAGCGTCGGCTATTTCCGCGAGCTGTTCGGCGATGCCTCCTGCTATCTCGCCACCACGCCGAGCTATTTCGGCGGCGCCATGTCTTATGGCTGGGCCACCGACAATGCCAGGCTCCGGCAACACCGCCGCAAGAAGATCGAGCGGCGCCACAACAGGGCCGGCGGCTTCGCCACGCGCTATTGGAGCCCCGAGGTCCACGTCGCCACCTTCGCCCTGCCGAATTATGTGCGGGAATTGGTCGAAGGCTAAAGCCGTTCCATCTTGGGCAATTCACCGACCAGCGGCCGGCAATAGGCGTGGAACGCAGCGCTCACATCGTTGGGGCGTGAGATGAACTCTGGCGGCAGATGGCGCGTCCGTCGCGCCACCGCGGACAGCTCGGCGCGGGCGCATTCGCTGGCATAAGCGTGCGGATCGTTGCCGGTGCGGAGGATGATCACCGAGGCGGAGGCGTCCCCGCGCGCGGCAAGCTCCGCCGCATAGCGCCCGACCGCGCGAGCCTCTCGGGCATCGACCGGGGAGGGCTCTGGCCAGCACCGCTGGATATAGCCGAACGTGTCGGCGCGTACCCTGGGCGCCTTGCCGCCCTTCGGCGTGAGCCCCCGCTTGACCAGATCGGCCAGCCCGTCGCCGAGCGCGCCCGAGCCGGAGAGCTGGACATTGCCGTGCGCGTCGACCTCACCCGGCCCGCGCATCAGCTTCGGCCCGATCTCCACGCCGGATCCGTCGCGAACGCCCTCGCTCACCGCGATCTGGCAGCGGCCGAGCCTGGTGTAGACGCGCTCGACATCGGCAAGGAAGGAATCGGTCGAAAACGGCACTTCCGGCAGGTAGATCAGATGCGGCGCGGGCCGGTCCTCCGGCGCCGCGCCGTCGGCGGCGCGACCGCGCGCGAGCGAGGCGGCGGCGGCTAGGAAGCCTGCGTTGCGGCCCATGATGACATTGATCTTGATGCCGCCGAGGCTCGCATTGTCGAGCGCGTCGCCAATCAGCGCCAAGGTCACGTAACGCGCGGCCGAAGGGAAGCCCGGCGTGTGGTCGTTCTCCAAGAGATCGTTGTCGATGGTCTTCGGCACATGGAAGCAGCGAAGCTCGTAGCCGGCCGCGCTCGCCTTCTCGCTCACGATCCGGCAGGTGTCGGCCGAGTCGTTGCCGCCGATATAAAAGAAATAGCGGATGTCGTTCGCGCGGCAGCCTTCGAGGATCTTGTGGCAATAGGCCTCGTCCGGCTTGTCGCGGGTCGAGCCGAGCGCGGCGGACGGCGTTCGCGCGATGGCTTCGAGCCGCGCCTGGTCGATCGAGGTGAGATCGAGCAGCCCCTCGGTGCCCGGCTTGATTAGCCCACGCACGCCATGCCGCATGCCCAAGATGCGGCCGACCTGGCCCGAAGCGGCCAAGCCGGCTTGCAAGCCTTCGACCACGCCCGCGAGCGATTGGTTGATGACGGCGGTCGGGCCGCCCGACTGGCCGATCACCGCGTTTCCGGAGACAAGATCAGGCAATTCGCACTCCTCTCGCAACTGGCTGCGCACCATGCCTCGGACCCGCGCGGCCTGGCAAGCCACCGCCACTCATCTCGACAGGCGCAGAAAATCCTCGCCGCGATGCGTTTCAGCATCCGGACTATGTCCAAGACCCCTGCCTCGGGCTTGCGCCTCGAGGGGGTGGCGCGCCGGGCGGCGCAAATCTAGTAGCTCCGCATCCATTGCTGGATGCAGCGGGCGCCTTCCGGCGCGCCACATGCGCTCAAGCAGCGAAGCGTTAGCGCATGTTATTTTGCGGTGTCACGACAACATCGGGCCCCGCTTTCCGTTGCCGGCGGTGGCCGGGCGGTCAGGCAGCTCCTGACAGGGACTCCTATTGGTCCCGGGGGGCCCCGCGCCATTCGCCCCGCAGCGGCGTTCTACAGCAACGAGCTCGGCGGATTTATCCTGCCCTATGACGCGGTGCTGACCGCCCCGGGCCCCGATCGCGCTCTGATGGATTTTCTGGTGAGCACCTACGAGGCCGCGCTTCGCTGGGGAAATGGGACCGGCCCGCGCTCGAATGTGCGCCCGGCGTGCCGGGAAGGCCGCGCGCGATCTCGGCTCTAGACCTTTAGGAGATGCAGGCTGAACAGCCGGTCGGGATCGGTCCAGGCTTTGACCGGAGTCCAGCCGGAGGCGCCGGCAAGCGCCTGGAACTCCGCCACCGTGTATTTGTGGGAGTTCTCGGTGTGGATGCGCTCGCCGCGCGCGAAGCGGAAATCGCGCCCGAGCACGCGCACGCTCTGGTCGGCGAGGCTCATGATATAGATCTCGATGCGGCCCGCATCCTCATTGTAGATCGCTTGGTGCGCGAAGCGCGACAGGTCGAAATCGCCATCGAGCTCCCGGTTGATGCGGGCAAGCAGGTTGAGATTAAAGGCCGCGGTGACGCCGCGCGCATCGTCATAGGCCGGGATCAGGATGCTGTCGGGCTTCTTCAGGTCGACCCCGATCAGGAAGCGGCCGCCTTTGCCGAGCAGGCGCGCGGCGCGGCGCAGGAAGTCTCGCGCCTCCGCATGCGTGAAGTTGCCGATGGTCGAGCCCGAAAAGAAGCCGAGCTTTGACCGGGTGCGCGCGAACTTTGGAAGCGTCACGGGCTTGGTGAAATCGGCAACGACCGGCTCCGTCTTCAGCCCAAAATGCCGAAGCGACAGCCAGCCAGCCGCCTCTTGCAGGCTTTCGGCTGAGACGTCGATCGGGATATAGGCGACGAGATCGCGCAGCGCCGAGATCAGCAGGCTGGTCTTGCGGCTCGATCCAGAGCCGAACTCGATGAGCAAGCGGCCCATCCCGACCAGCGCCGCGATCTCCTTGGCATGCGCGTCGAGCAGCGCCGTCTCGGTGCGGGTCGGGTAGTACTCGGGAAGCTGCGTGATCTCCTCGAACAGCCCGCAGCCAAACGCATCGTAGAAGAATCGGCAGGGGATCGAGCGGGGCGGCCGCGCCAATCCGGCAAGCACGGCGGCGGCGAATTCCTCGTGCTCGCCCTTACGCGGTCTAAGGCCCCGCAGCGGCTCGCCGGCGACCTCGGCTTCAGGCAGGAGAAGTGTGTGCTCGCCGTCCATCACGCGTCTGTGGCGAGGCGCAAGCCCGTGAACTGCCAGCGCTGATGAGGATAGAAGAAATTGCGGTAGGTACGGCGCACATGCCCCTCGGGCGTGGCGCAGGAGCCGCCGCGCAGCACGAACTGATTGCACATGAACTTGCCGTTATACTCGCCGACCGCGCCGGGGGCGGCTTCGAAGCCGGGGTAGGGGAGATAGGCGCTTGCCGTCCATTCCCAGACATCGCCGAACATCTGCAGAAGTCCGGCGCCTGGCTTGGCAGGCATGGGGCGCAGGCAATCCTCGCCGAGCATGCGACCCTCGAGGGGCACACTCGCCGCCACCACCTCCCACTCGAATTCCGTCGGAAGCCGGTAGCCCGCCCAGCGGGCGAACGCATCGGCCTCGTAATAGCTCACATGGGTGACGGGCGCGGCGGGATCGACCGGGCGGAAGCCGAGCAGGCTCATTTGCATATGGCCGCCTTCGGCATCTTCCCAGTAGAGCGGGCCTTGCCAGTCCTGGCCCTTCACCGTGGCCCAGCCGTCGGCGAGCCAGAGCGGCGGCGTACGGTAGCCGCCATCTTCGATGAATTCGATCCATTCGCTATTGGTCACGCAGCGCCGCGCGAGCCTGAAGGGGCGGAGCAGTGTCTCGTGGCGCGGGCCCTCGTTGTCGTAGGCGAAGCCTTCGCCGTCGTGCCCCACTTCGAAGACGCCGCCGTCAAAGGCGACGAAGTCGAGCGGCTGCCCCTCGCGCACAGCGACGCCGGGACTCGCCTCACGATAAGCGGGTTTGAGCGGCTCAGAGGCGAACAAGCTCAGAATATCGGTGAGCAGCAGCTCCTGGTGCTGCTGCTCGTGATTGATGCCAAGCTCGATCAGTCCGGCCGCCTCCGGGTCCAGCGCGGTATCGAGCAAGCGGCCGAGCGCGTCATCGACGAAGGCGCGATAGGCGCGCACCTCTTGCGCCGAAGGCCGCGTGAGCAGCCCCCGCTTCCCGCGCGGCTGCCGCGCGCCGACGCTCTCATAGTAGGAGTTGAAGCAATATTCGAAGCGCTCGTCGAACACGACATATCCGGGGAGGAAGGGCTTCAGTAGGAAAGCCTCGAAGAACCAGGTCGTATGCGCGAGATGCCATTTGGTGGGACTCGCATCGTCGTTCGCCTGGACGATTTGGTCCTCGTCGCTCAGCGGCGCCGCGAGTTCGGCCGACAGCGCGCGCGTCGCTAACAGGCGGTCGCGGAGGGGAGCTGATTCGGTTCGAGGCTCGCTCTCGCCGAACATGGCGTTGTGCAGGTTCATCATCCGCTCCCCTGGGCTCGGGCTTGCCGCGCGAAAAAGCCCGGATCAGCCGAGCCGGCGCGTCGCTCTACTGAAACGCGAGATTTACCAGCTTGTTCCGGCGGGCGGAATGGTTAAGCATTGCACATCTTGGTGAGGGAAATTTGAACGTCGCCGGAGTCTAGCGGTGCAGAACAATCGCGCCAGAAACGACGACACCGTAATCTGCTTCGATCGGCGCCAGTCGCCGGTCGCGGCGGAGCTGCAGCGCGGCGTCTGCCGCGCCTTCCGGGCGCTCGGCTTCTCGGTCGTCACCGAATTGCCGTTGTCCAATGGCCGGCGCGCCGACGTGGTGGCGCTTTCGTCCGGCGGCGATGTCACCATTGTCGAGATCAAGTCCTGCCTGCTCGACTATCAGACCGACGGCAAATGGCAGGACTACCTCGACTATTGCGACCGGCTCTATTTCGCCGTTACCGCCGATTTCCCTTGCGAGGTCATCCCCGCAGCGGCGGGGCTTATCTTGGCCGACCGCTATGGCGCCGCGCTGATGCGCGAACCGGCCGAGGAGCGTCTTTCGGCGGCGCGGCGCAAGGCCATGATGCTCTGCTTCGCGCGCGCCGCGGCGCTGCGCTTGCAGCTCCATCTCGACCCGTCTTGCGGTTTCGAAATCTGATCGTCGCTTGAGCTTGCTCCGCCTCACCCTGAGGAGGCCGGGCTGCGCGGCCGTCTCTAGGGGTGGGCCTCATGCTCATGCTTCGAGACGCACCTTCGGCGCTCCTCAGCATGAGAGCTCTATTTGGGCGCGCGCTTGGCGAGAATGCGCTGCAAGGTGCGGCGATGCATGTTGAGCCGGCGCGCCGTCTCGGAGACGTTGCGGTTGCACAGCTCATAGACTCGCTGGATGTGCTCCCAGCGCACCCGGTCGGCCGACATTGGGTTCTCGGGCGGGGGCGCCTTGGCGGTGGTCGAAGACTGAACCAGCGCGTTATAGACGTCGTCGGCATCCGCTGGCTTGGCGAGATAGTCGACCGCGCCGAGCTTCACCGCGGTGACGGCGGTGGCGATATTGCCGTAACCGGTGAGTACGACGGCGCGCGCCTCAGGCCTAACGTCCTTCAGCGCCGCGATCACGTCGATGCCGTTGCCGTCGTCGAGCCGCATATCCACCACGGCAAAAGCGGGGGGACGGCGCTTGAGCGAGGAGAGTCCGTCCTCGACCGAGGCGGCCGCCTCGACTTCGAAGCCGCGTGTCTCCATGGCGCGCGCGAGCCGCGCCAGGAAGGCCCGGTCGTCGTCGACGATCAGCAGGGTGTTGTCCGCGGGCACGCTGTAGCTTTCCTGCGGCGCGGGCGAGGCGTGTTGGGCATCCATGTCCGGGTTCTCCTAAGGGCGCTGCGCTGGCCCCAACCGGAGGCGTTTCTCCCAGCGATCGAATTGTTCTTGTTCAGGCACTGCGACGAGATGACCTACAGTTAGGGAACTCTCCCGGTCCCCACAAGCCTATGCCGCCCTCGTGGCGGGAGAGAGGCGCCCGGTTAACCGCGGATTCTGGGCGGAATTCGGGGCCCGCCTAGTGGCTCGGGCTTGCGGCGATTTCAGCGGGCGTCTGCTCGAACCGCGCGCGGGGCCAGACCACCGTGACCACCGCCCCACCATCGGGCAGCCGATTGGCGAGCTCGAGGCGTGCGCCGGATCGTTCGAGCAAGGTCTTGGCGATGAAGAAGCCGAGCCCCATGCCGATATGCTCGTCCGGCGCCTCCTGCCCGTCCCCTGGCGCGGCGCGAGTTGTCACGAACGGCTCGCCGAGCTGCTCCAAGACATGCGGCGGAAAGCCCGTGCCGTCGTCGGCGATGACGATCCTCACCTCGTCCTTCGACCAGCGCGCATCGACCTGGACCTTGTTGGCGGCGAAATCGACGGCATTCTCCACGAGATTGCCGAGGCCGTAGAGCATGCCGGGATTGCGTTCGCTCACCGGCTCTTGCGTGCCGGCGCTAGCGGCGCTGTCCTGCGCCGGAGCGATCGAAACCTCGATCGGCACATCGACCAGCCGATGCGGCCCCACCACCTCCTCGATCAGATGGCTCAAGGGCAGGCGCGACACGATTAGGTCGTGTTGCTCGCCGCCGCCGGCGATATCGGCCAGAATTTCGCGGCAGCGCTCGGCTTGCGCGCGCAGCAGGGTAAGATCTTCGTAATGCGGATCGCTCGGCTTGGCGTCGCGCATCAGCTCCTTGGTCACCACCGCGATGGTCGCGAGCGGCGTGCCCAGCCCATGCGCCGCGGCCGCGGCCATCCCGTCAAGCGCGGAGAGCTTCTGTTCGCGGGCGAGTACCATCTCCGCCGCGGCAAGCGCCTTGGCCATGCGCCTTCCCTCTTCCGCGGTCCGCCAGGAATAGAAGCCGATGAACAGAATGCCAGACACCAGCGACGCCCACACGCCCATCACATAGGGGAAGGGCAGCATCAGGTTGGTGTGATCGAACCAGGGCAGCGGGTGGTGGAAGGTCGTCAGCGCCGAGGCCGCGACAATGGCGAGCGCGCCGAGCGCCGCGGTGATTCTGAGCGGCAAGGTCGAGGCCGACACCGTCACCGGCGCGACCAGCAGGAAGGCGAACGGATTCTCCAGCCCGCCGGTCAGATAGAGCAGGGCGGCAAGCTGGAGAATGTCGTAGCCAAGCATGAGAAAGGCGTAGCCGCTTTTCAGCCGGTGGCTCGCAAGATAGCGCAGGCGCAAGGCGACGTTGAGCCAGGCAGAAAGGGCGATGACGGCGAGGCAGCCGGCGATCGGCAGATGGATGCCGAGCACCCAATAGGCGCCGATCACCGTGAGGCTCTGCCCGAGCACGGCGAGCCAACGCAGGCGGACGATAGTCTGCAAGCGCAGCCGGGTCTCGCCCTGCCGCAGCCACTCCGGCACATGGGCGCGGGTGGTTTGACTATTGTCCAGGACAGCCATAGGTGAGTTCTACCACAGGAGCCTCAAGTCATAATTCCGACAAAGCGGGCGAGCAGCGCAAGGCCATGGACGACAGGGTGGCAAGGTACGGTTACCAGGCTCGCGCGGGCGTGAACGCGGCTGGCCCGCTGCCGATTGCCGTGCGCGATCTCACCAAGATTTACGGTGCCGTCACTGCCGTGGATCGTATCAGCTTCACGCTGCAACCGGCCACCACGGTGGCGCTGCTCGGCGGCAATGGCGCCGGCAAGACCACGACGATCGCCATGCTGCTCGGCCTCGTGGTGCCGACTTCGGGCGAGGTGAGGGTGTTCGGTGCCGACATGAGCCGGAACCGCGGCGCGGTCGCACACCGGCTGAACTTCCAGAGCCCCTATGTCGACCTGCCGATGCGGCTCACGGTACGGCAGAACCTCACCGTCTATGCCGAGCTTTACGGCGTCGCCAATGTCGCCGAGCGGATCGCCTATATCGCCGAGGACCTGCAGATCGCCGCTTTGCTCGACCGGCCGACCGGGAAGCTGTCGGCGGGTCAGAAGACGCGCGTGGGCCTGGCCAAGGCTCTGCTCAACGCACCGGAGCTTTTGCTGCTGGACGAGCCTACCGCCTCTCTCGATCCGGATACCGCCGACTGGATCAGGCATAAGCTCAAGCAACACGCCGAGCGGCGCGGCGCAACGCTGCTGTTCGCCTCGCACAACATGGCGGAGGTCGAGCGCCTCGCCCACCGGGTCATCTTGCTGCATCAGGGCCGCATCATCGAGGACGGCACACCCCAGAGCCTGATCGCGACCTATGGGCGCGACACGCTGGAGGAGGTGTTCCTCGACGTGGTGCGCGGCCGCGCCCAGCAGGCGCAAGGCAGCGCCGAGCCGAGCGCCGCGGCGGAACTGAAAGCGTCGTGAACCTCTCGCAAGCATGTGCGGCCGGCGCCGAGCCGATCCTGCTCGCGCCGACCGGAATAGGCGCCTCGTTCCGCCGCATGGCGGCTCTGGTGAAGCGCTACGTCTACCTGCTGCGAAGCTCGGGCGTGCGCATCATCGAGCTGATCTACTGGCCGTTCCTCCAGATGCTGACCTGGGGCTTTCTCCAGAAGTATCTGGCCGACACCACGAGCACGCTGGCGCAGGGGGCCGGCGTGCTGATCGGCGCGGTGCTGTTGTGGGATATTCTGTTCCGCTCCAAGATCGGCTTCTCCACCACCTTCATCGAGGAGATGTGGTCGCGCAATCTCGGCAATCTCCTGATCAGCCCGCTGCGTCCCTTGGAGCTGATCGCCGCGCTGAGTGCGTGGAGCATCATCCGCCTCGCAGTGGGGATGATCCCGGTGGCCTTCGCCGCTTACCTCTTTTTCGGTTTCAACCTGCTCGGCCTTGGCCTGCCGCTGGTCGCCTTCTTCGCCGTGCTGGTGCTGACGAGTTGGTCGCTCGGCCTGATCGCGGCGGGCGTCATCCTGCGTTATGGGCTGGGCGCCGAGGAGCTTGCCTGGTCGCTCGCCTTTCTGCTGCTGCCGCTCTGCTGCGTCTATTATCCCGTATCGGTGCTGCCGGACTGGCTGCAGCCGGTCGCGCTCGCCCTGCCGCCGACGCATGTGTTCGAGGGCATGCGCTCGATCCTGCTGCACAACATTTTCGATGTGAGAGATTTGTGGTGGGCGATGGGGCTGAATGCCATATATCTCGTCGCCGGCTACGCGACCTTCCGCTGGTTTCTCGCCAGCGCGCGGGTCAACGGCACCTTGGTGCAATTGGGTGAATAGATGCGCGGCCGCCTCCTGACCATCGTCATCGCCGGATTTCTCATCGGCGCGCTCGGAGGCGCGGCGGCGCTGGTGCTGAGCCGGGACGCGGCCAATCCGAGCGTGACGACGAGCGGCAAGGCGCTGATCGGCGGTCCCTTCAAGCTCATCGATCAGCACGGCAAGACTGTCACGGATCAGGACTTCCGCGGCCGCCACATGCTGATTTTTTTCGGCTTCACCCACTGTCCCGATATTTGTCCGGCCGAGCTCCAGGTCATCGCCGAGAGCCTCGACGCGCTTGGTGCCGACGCGGACAAGGTGGTGCCGATTTTCGTCACGGTGGACCCGGAGCGCGATACGCCGGAGGTCATGGGCGAATATGTCAAGAATTACGGCTCCCGCTTCGTCGGGCTAACCGGTTCTCCGGAAGCAATTGCCGAGGTCGCAAAGGCGTACCGGGTGGTCTTTTCGCAATTCGAGTATAAGGGCCAAGACGGCAATCACGGCTATAGTGTCGATCATTCGACACTCGCCTATCTCATGAGCCAGGAAGGCGAGTATCTAACTCATTTCAACTACGGAACGCCCGCCGACAAAATGACGGAAACTTTACACCGCTACCTTTAGCCGCGCGACCGATCCGCCGCCGCGACAGAGTGCCATTGCACCGCAACATAGAATCACCATGTGATTCCGCGATGCAACATAACACTGTAAGCTCACACGGGAGGGCCGATTCGTGTTGTACCATCTCTACGAGCTGAACCAGGCGGCGCTCAGGCCTGCGCGGGCCGCGGCGGAGGCCTACCGGCTGCTGTTCCGCAATCCGCTCAACCCCGCCTATCACACGCCGCTCGGCCGCAGCGCTGCCGCCGCGCTCGAGCTGTTCGAGCGCACGACGCGCCGCTACCGCAAGCCCGCCTGGGGCATTCAGGACACCGAGGTCAAAGGACGCGACGTCGCCGTCAGCGAGCGCGTGCTGATCGCCAAGCCCTTCTGCAATCTGGTCCACTTCGAGCGCGACGTGTCGGCCTGGCGCCGCTGGAACGATCCCAAGGTCCTGATCGTGGCGCCGATGGCAGGTCATTTCTCGACCCTGCTGCGGGGCACCGTGCGGGATCTGCTGCCGCATTTCGACGTCCATGTCACCGAATGGCATGACGCCCGCTTCGTGCCGCGCGCCGTCGGCCCCTTCGACCTCGACGTCTATATCGACTACATCACCGAGTTTCTGCAGTTCTTCGGCGGCAATGTGCATGTCATGGCGGTCTGCCAGCCGACCGTGCCGGTGTTTGCCGCGGTGTCGCTGATGGAGGCCGCCGGCGATCCTGCGGTGCCGCGTTCCATGATCCTCATGGCCGGCCCGATCGACGCAAGGGAGAGCCCGACCGCGGTGAACCGCTTCGCCGAAGACCGCACCATCGATTGGTTCGAGCGCAACGTCATCACCCAGGTCCCATGGCCGTATCCGGGGGTGATGCGCATGGTCTATCCGGGGTTCCTGCAACTCAGCGGCTTCATGGGCATGAATTTCGACCGCCACGTCAGCGCGCATCGCGACCTGTTCCATAACCTCGTCAAGGGAGACGGCGATTCCGCTGACAAGCATCGCGAATTCTACGACGAGTTTCTCGCCGTCATGGACCTCACGGCGGAATATTACCTCCAAACCATCGAGACGGTGTTCCTTGAGCACAGGCTGCCCAAGGGCGTGATGACCCACCGCAACCGACTGGTCGATCCGCGCGCCATCAGCAAAGTGGCGCTGATGACGGTGGAAGGCGAGAAGGACGACATTTCCGGGATCGGCCAGACGGAAGCTGCACAAAAATTGTGCACCAACCTTGCCGACGGCTTGCGCGAGCACCATCTCCAGCCCGGTGTCGGCCATTACGGTGTATTCAACGGCTCGCGTTTTCGGGCCGAAATAGTGCCCAAAATCCGCACTTTCGTAGCAAAAAACCAGCGCCGGAGAGGGGTGTTGGCCAGGGCCTTGGGCAGGTCTGCCTAAAGCAGAGGTGCGCGCTCCCTCAAACGCCTGTGTTACTGTACTGGCCGCCGATTCGGGGGCCGGCAGTAGGGAGCGTATCGATGCTTAGGCGGCTCAATCTCGCGCGCGGCGAGACCATCGAGGTCAAGATCCGCGGCCTCAATATTCCCATGGTGCTGCGACGCAGCGCGCGGGCGCGGCGTTTCAGCCTGCAAGTGAGCGAAGCGCGCCGCGGCGCCGTGCTCACCATGCCGCTTTATTCCAGCTTCGCCGACGCCGACGAATTTCTCTCGCGCCATCTCGATTGGCTGAAGGAGCGCGTCGCCGGCCTGTCCGAGCCCGTGCCGTTCACCCATGGCGCCATCGTTCCTTTGCGCGGCTTCGCGCATGTGCTGCGCTTCGCCGGCTCGGTGCGCCGCCGCGGCGTGGTGTGGATCGAGGAGCCGGAGGACGCCAAGCCTGCGCCGGCCTGGCCCGAGGGGGCGCGCGTCGGAATGCGGCGCCTGCCGCGGCTGCACGTGACCGGCGAGGAGGAACATTCGCCGCGCCGGCTGCTCGACTGGTTGAAGCGGCAGGCGCATGTCGATCTCCGGACGCGCGTCGCGCTGCACGCCAAGCGCCTCAACCTTTATCCGCAGCGCCTGTATGTGCGGGACCAGACCACGCGCTGGGGCTCATGCTCGACCAGCGGCGCGCTGTCCTTCTCCTGGCGGCTCGTGCTCGCGCCGCCCTTCGTGCTCGACTATCTCGCCGCGCACGAGGTCGCCCATCTCGGCCACATGAATCACGGGCCGCGCTTCTGGGCCTTGGTGGAGCGCACCATGCCGCGCCACGAGGAGGCTCGCACCTGGCTCCGGAAGCATGGCGCCAGCCTGCATCGCTACGGCGCCGAGGGCATCCATCTCGCCTCGCGCGGTTCCTCGCCGAAGCGCAGCATCGAATAGCCGTCTCCATCCCCACGTCATCGCCGGGCTTGACCCGGCGATCCAGAGCCGCTTGCTCGGATTTGTTGCACTTGGATGCCCGGCTCAAGGCCGGGCATGACGATGTTTGAACCTACTGGCCGGCGAAGATCCCGAACACGCGCCGGTAGAGCGGCTGGTCCGCGCTGTTGGTCTGCGCCGGCGCATTCCAAGGCAGCCTAGCGATCGTATCGTTGCGCCAGGGCGCGCGCATTCCCGGCAGCGCGGCCGGCGCCTTGTCGCGATGCGCGTGCAGCATGATCTCGTGCCAGAGCTTGGCGGGGAGGGTGCCGCCGGTCACCTTCTTCATGCGCCTACCGTTATCGTTGCCGACCCACACGCCGCCGACATAATACGCGGTGTAACCGACGAACCAGGCATCGCGGAAGCTTTGAGTGGTCCCGGTCTTGCCCCCGGCGACGTGCCCAGGGATGGCCGCCTGCTTGCCGGTCCCGCGCGTCATCGTGGCCTGCATCATGTCGTTCATGCCGCCCACGAACTGTAGCGCCACGACCTGTCCGGTGGTCGACCGCCGTCGCTGATAGAGCACCTTGCCGTCGCCGCCGCGCACCCGGGTGATCATATGCGGCAGCACGCCTTGGCCGCCATTGGCGAAGGGCGCATAGGCGCCGGTCAGTTCCAGCAGATTGACCTCTGCCGTGCCGAGCGCGATCGACGGGCTGTTGTGCAGGCGCGATTGAATGCCGAGCCGCCGGGCCGTGCGCACCACCCGCCACGGGCCGACCTCCGCCGCAAGCCGCGCCGCCACCGTGTTGGTCGATTGCGCCAGCGCCTCGCGCAGCGAGATTTCGCCCTGATAGAGACCGGTATAGTTGCGCGGCGACCAGCCGGCGATCGTGGTCGGACCGTCATAGGCGACCGAGTCCGGCCGGTAGCCGCTTTCGAGCGCGGCGAGATAGACGAAGGGCTTGAACGCCGAGCCCGGCTGGCGAATCGCCTTCAGGGCTCGGTCGAACGGGCTGGTCGAATAAGAACGACCGCCGACCAGCGCCTTGACCCCGCCCATCGGGTCCAGCACCACCACCGCGCCTTCGCCGGCCGAGAGCTGCGCGCCCTCGCTGTCCAGCAACCGCCGTAGCGCCTGCTGCGAGACCCGCTGCAGGCCGGCATCGATCGTCGTCTCGACGATCAGATCGCCCTCATGCTCGCCGACATATTCCGGCAGCAGCTCGGCCACCCAATCTACGGGATAGGGGTAGCCGGTATCGTCGCCCTTGGCCGATAATCTAAACGGCTGCCGCGAGGCACTGCGCGCCTGTTCGGCCGAGAGATAGCCCGCATCGACCATGTTATCGAGCACCTCGTCGACCCGCCCATTGGCGAGCTTCACGCTCCGCGTCGGCGCGTAGCGCGAGGGCGCCTTGAGCAGGCCGGCGAGCAGCGCGGCCTGCGGCAGGGTGACGGAGCGCGACGACCTGCCGAAATAGCGGCGCGAGGCGGCCTCGACTCCATAGGTGCCGCCGCCGAAATAGACGCGATTGAGATAGAGCTCGAGGATTTCCTGCTTGGAGAAGCGTTGCTCCAGCCAGACCGCATAGACGACCTCCTCCAGCTTGCGCGTGATGGTGCGTTCTGGCCGCAGGAACAGGTTCTTGGCGAGCTGCTGGGTGATGGTCGAGCCGCCTTCGACCACCGCGCCGGCAGAGGCGTTGCGGAACGAGGCGCGGACCAGCCCCAACGGGTCGACGCCGAAATGCGAGTAGAAGCGCCGGTCCTCGGTGGCGAGCACCGCCTGCACCAGGTAAGGCGGCAGCACTTCGAGCCGCACATGGCCCCGGCGCAAGCCCCGCTCGGCGAGTACGGTGCCGTCTTCGGCCAGCACGGTGACATTGGGCGGCCGGTCGTCGAGCGAGGCGATGGTGGGATCGGGCACGCCTGCGATGAAATAGATCACCGCCAGGGTGAGCACGAGCGCCCCCCAGATCGCGGCAAGCAGGGAGAATTTGGCGCCGCGATAAAGCCAGGGATGCCGCAAGGTCCATCGCTTCAGGCCGGAGGGCCGGCGCCGCTTGCGCCTTGCGGGCAGGGCGCCGCGCCGCGCGCCGAAATCGGACCCGCTGCGTCGGACGCACTTCGTGCCTGGCTTTCCGTTGCGCCGCGCGCCCTGCATGGTCCCCGTCCTTCCCGGCAAGCGAAGGCGAGGCTTGAGCCGGCGCCCCTTGGCGCCGTAGGCCCAACCCCGATGGTATGAGGCTAGGCGTTCCGGATTGACACAATGTTAAAGAATTGACGCACCAAGCCTTGGTGCTTAGAGCGCGCGAAACGCCGAGCGAAGCAAGCTGGCCATGCTGGCGTAGGCGCCCGCCACCATCACGTCGAACACGCCGGAAACGAAGATGTCGCCACTGTCTTGCGGCAAGGGCGAGAGCCCAAGCCCGAGCACGATGAGGAAGGTCATCAGGCTAACCGTGTAGATCGGCGCCTGTCCGTCACCGCGTGCGATCCGAGCCCCGAAGATGAGCCCGACCAGCAAGACCACCAAAAGAAGAAAGGCGGGGGAAGGAAGTAGCGTAACGAGAAGATATGCTACAGTTGCGGCAAGGCCTCCGAGAAGGTTCCCCAGGATCAACCCAGTCGCCGTGCCACCGCCAAGATCGGCCGGTTGGCGCAAGATCCCAATGACCGTCACGACGGCGACGATGCGCACCGGTGAGACAGTCAGCATAAAATAGATGACAAGGCTCATCAGCACGGTCGCATTGGCCAGTGCGACAGTGGTCGCATTCGGATTTTTCTCTGCCGGAGCGGAAGCGCTATGGGTTTGCACGGCAATCGGGAAAAAAAGCCTGGGCCGCAAAGGTCAGAAGACCGCGAGCGCACTTCCTACGACCAACGAATAGATGACCTGGCCGCGGGCAAGCAGGAGAACGCTTCATCGCGGACCAACCGCGGCAGCTCATTCTAGGGTATCATGCCGAGAACGGTCACCCAGCTTTTTGCGGCGAGAAAGGCACCTGGCAATGAGCCATCAAGTGAGTTCTGAGGACCACCAAGCTGAGGTTACTGCAGGCGCCGCTGATGCCGGCAGACCTAAGCTCAAACGCAAGGAATATGAAAAGGAGTTACGCAAGCTGCAGACTGAGCTCTGCTCCTTGCAGGACTGGGTGAAAGCGACCGGCGAACGGATCGTCGTCATCTTCGAAGGCCGCGACGCTGCCGGCAAGGGCGGAACGATCCGTGCCTTGACCGAGCGCGTCAGCCCGCGAACGTTTCGACTTGTGGCGCTGCCCTCGCCATCCGATCGCGAGAAGTCGCAAATGTACGTACAGCGATATATGGCTTACTTCCCGGCGGCCGGGGAAATCGTGGTCTACGATCGCAGTTGGTATAACAGGGCCGGCGTCGAACATGTCATGGGATTTTGCACCAAGAAGCAATACAAGGACTTCTTGGAAATCTGCCCGAAGTTTGAGAGGCAAGTGGTCGATAGCGGCATCCGCCTGATCAAATATTGGCTCGAGGTAGGCAATAAGGAACAGAAGCGGCGGTTCGAGGCGCGCATCGGCGATCGCTTACGGCAGTGGAAGCTAAGCCCCGTCGACCTTCCGTCGCGCGAACGATGGTATGATTACTCCCGCGCCCGTGACACGATGCTGGCAGCCACCGATACCGATTTTGCGCCGTGGTACATCGTGCGCTCAGACGACAAGAAGCGGGCGCGCCTTAACGTCCTGTCGCATTTTCTCAGCTTGATCCCTTACGAGGCGCCGAAGCGCGACAAGATCAAGTTACCGACGCGCGACAACAAGAACGCATACGACGACGAAGCTACGATCAAAGACCGCCGCTGGATCGAGGAGAAATTTTGATGCCCGAACGCCTGCTCACGCCCATTTCAGAGTGATGCCGACATCGCCGGGCATGCCGCCGGGAAAGTCTATGATCTGGACTCTTAGTTTGTATCCGAGCGGGCGCAGTTGCCTGTCCCAGAACTCGTACATTTCCTTGGGCAGGCCGGTCAGGGTCGATTCCCAACCCGCCTCTTGTTGATTGATGGCCCGGCCGTGATCGGTGCAGAGCGAGTTGGGAAAGCGATAGACCTGGACTTCGGTCAGGCCATTGGACACTGCGCGTTCGACGATCATCGCCACGCGCTTCAAGGCCTCTTCATCGGAGACCCCTGACGGCTTGGTGAGCTTGTCGAGCAGTTGCTTCTTTTCGGCTTCTGCCGCGGCATGCTTCCGCGATTCCTCTTCTGCCTTCTTGGCCTCGGCGAGAGCGAGCTTCTCCATCACCTCCTGAGCCGTGGGTAGCCCCTTCGAGGACTTCTCCGCACCTGTGACCATGACCTCCTCCATCATCTTGGCCATAGCACTGGCCGATAGGCTTCTGCGAGCCGGCTATCGCGACTCAATTCCCCGGTCCGAAAAGTGTTTCGACCGCCTGCATCAGCAGGACGTCCGGATTCTTGAGGCAGTATTCCTGGACTTTGTCGGTGTTTCCGGCAAGCTCCTGGGTGTCTACGGTCAAATCCCCGCGCTTGCCATGGAAGTACCCATTCAACCAGATCGCGACGCGATCCGGATGCGCAATTTTGTAAGTAGCGAATTGCTGGCAATCGATCTTCGCGACATCGATTGTGACTTGCGCGCTCAGTGGCAAACTCGCGCTCAGCGCCATCGCCACAAAAACTGCTAGCCGTTTCTGCATGGATGTCCTCTCCTTGCGCCGCCGCCTAAACCTTTTGTAGCCCAAAATCAACGGCTCATCGACCCTGGGCTTTGGCCGGAGCGAGACGTTGCAGCTCGAAACTCTAGTGCGCCGCGCTAGGGGCGATATCGATGATTCCGAGCATACCTAGTCCACTGACCGCCAATTGCACGGCGACCGCGGTCAACAGAATTCCGAACACCACCTCGGAAATAACCAGACCGGTGGGACTCAGACGCTTTGACAATTTGTCGATGTTGGCAAAGATCCAATAATCGAAGGCCCCCACCAAGAGGACGAGCCCGACGACAAGCCCGGCGCTCGCGACCGAGACCACCTCGCCAGAGGCAATGATGAGGATCGTGATGCCAACCGGATTCAGGAGGTATGGCACCGCGAGCGGGTAGACCGCGAGATGGTTCGGATCCCCCGGAGCCTCCACATCTTCCACGACCTTCTTACCTGGGCCAGAGACCATATTGATGGCCAGAATGGCCAGAATGATGCCACCGGCGACCGCGACCGCACCTCCGGTAATATGCAGGAGGCGCATGAGCAGTGCGCCAAACGCGAACAGCACGAGCGCGGTCACGACCGCGGTCAAGACCATGCGCCGGCCTACGGCCCGCTGCGTCTCTGCGTCGAAATGCTTGGTCTTTTCGAGGAACGGCACGAGCGCAATTTTTGGGCCCATACCGATCAGCAAGAGCAGAAGGAGCTTCGCCACCAACGCGAAATCGATTACCGAAAAATCCATGAAGCCTCGCCTTGTGTGATGGGAGCGTTGACCACGGCGGCTTTGACGGGACCAATGGTGACGAGCAGTACGATGTCGGCGTGTCTCCCGAAGTTCCGTCGCTCAAACATCGAGATTGGCGACTTGCAGCGCGTTGGCCTGGATGAATTCGCGGCGCGGCTCGACCTCGTCGCCCATCAGCCGCGAGAAGATGTCGGCGGCATCCTCGCCTTCCTTGATCTTGACCTGCAGGATGGTGCGGGTGTCGAGATCGAGCGTCGTGTCCCAGAGCTGCTCGGGATTCATCTCGCCGAGGCCCTTATAGCGCTGCAAGGTCAGCCCCTTGCGGCCGGCGGTCATCACCGCTTCCAGCAACTCGCTCGGCCCGTGCACGGCAAGGCTGGTGTCCTTGCGCTTGAGCGTGGCCGGCTTGGCATAGACCTCTTGCAGATGCGGGGCGAAGCCGTCGAGCTTGAGCGCGTCGGCGGATGCGATGAACGGCCCGTCGATCAGATGCGATTCCATGACGCCGCGCAATTCCCGCCAGAAACGTAAGCCGCCTTCGGGCAGCGCCTCGCCGTGCCAGCCGCGCTCGGTCTCCTCCGAGAGCGCATCGAGCCGTTTGGCGATATAAGCCGCCGCGGCCTGGGCCTGCCGGCCATCCTTCAGCACCTTGGGGCTGAGCGCGCCAGCGATTGCCGCCTGCTCGACGATGAAGCGCGAATAGCGGCTGTGCAGACCTTTGAGGATCGCACCGATCTTGCGCGCAGTCTCGACGATGTCGTGCAGATCGCCGCCGCCGCGGCTCGCGCTGTCGCCGGTGACCAGGATGGCGTCCTCGAGGCCCTCGCCGATGAGATAATCCTCAAGCGCCTTCTCATCCTTGAGGTAGCGCTCGGATTGGCCGCGCTTCACTTTATAAAGCGGCGGCTGGGCGATGAAGAGATGCCCGGCTTCGATCAGCGACTGCATCTGGCGATAGAAGAAGGTGAGCAGCAGCGTCCGGATGTGCGAGCCGTCGACGTCGGCGTCGGTCATGATGATGACCCTGTGATAGCGGAGCTTGCTGAGATCGAACTCGTCATGGCCGATGCCGGTGCCGAGCGCGGTGATCAAGGTGCCGATCTCCGCGCTTCCGAGCATCTTGTCGAAGCGCGCCCGCTCGACATTGAGGATCTTGCCGCGCAACGGCAGCACCGCCTGGAAGGCGCGGTCGCGCGCCTGCTTGGCGCTGCCGCCGGCCGAGTCGCCCTCGACCAGGAACAGCTCGGATTTTGCAGGATCGCGCTCTTGGCAGTCGGCGAGTTTGCCGGGCAACGACGCCATGTCGAGCGCGCCCTTGCGCCGAGTCAGCTCTCGCGCCTTGCGCGCCGCCTCGCGCGCCGCCGCGGCCTCGACGATCTTCTGGACGATGTTGCGCGCTTCGCCCGGATTCTCCTCGAACCAGCCGGACAGCGCGTCGGCCATGACGCTCTCCACCACCGGCCGGACCTCTGAGGAGACAAGCTTATCCTTGGTCTGGCTAGAGAATTTCGGGTCGGGCACCTTGACCGAGAGCACGCAAGTCAGCCCCTCGCGGGCGTCGTCTCCGGTCAGCGCCACCTTCTCCTTCTTGGCGATGCCGGACGAGGCGGCATAGGTGTTGACGGTGCGGGTCAGCGCCGCCCGGAACCCGGCCAGATGCGTGCCGCCGTCGCGCTGGGGGATGTTGTTGGTGAAGCAGAGCACGTTCTCGTGGTAGCTGTCGTTCCACCACAAGGCCGCCTCGACCGTGACCTTCTGTTGCTCCTTCTCGACCACGATCGGCGCGTTGATCAGCGGATGCTTGGTGCGGTCGAGGAAGCGGACGAAGGCGGTTAGCCCGCCCTCATAGCGCATCTCCTCGATCTTCGGCTCCACGCCGCGATGGTCCGACAGCAGGATGCGCACGCCAGAGTTCAAAAAGGCGAGCTCGCGCAGACGATGCTCGAGCGTGGCGTAGTCGAACTCGACCATGGTGAAGGTGGCCTGGCTCGGCACGAAGCTGATACGCGTGCCGCTCTTGCCGCCCGAGTCGGCGACGGCTTTCAGCGGCTGCTCGGGCACGCCGTCGGCGAAGCGCATGAAGTGCTCCTTGCCGTCGCGCCAGATGGTGAGCTCGAGCTTGGAGGACAGCGCGTTGACCACCGACACGCCCACGCCGTGCAGACCGCCGGACACCTTGTAGGAGTTCTGGTCGAACTTCCCGCCGGCATGGAGCTGGGTCATGATCACTTCGGCGGCCGAGACGCCTTCGCCCTTGTGGATCTCGGTCGGGATGCCGCGGCCATTGTCCTCGACGGTGACTGAGCCGTCGGCATTGAGCGTCACCAGGATCTCATCGCTGAAGCCGGCCAGCGCCTCGTCGATGGCGTTGTCGACAACCTCGTAGACCATGTGGTGGAGGCCGGACCCGTCGTCAGTGTCGCCGATATACATGCCGGGCCGCTTGCGCACGGCATCGAGCCCTTTCAGCACCTTGATCGACTCGGCGCCGTAGGCTGCGGCTGCGGCTTCTTTGCGCTTGGAAGCTGGTGTCATGGTTCCCAGGGATGCGGTTGTTGGTCTTGTGGCCGGGCCTTTGGCCGCCCGTGAATCAGGCCCCGATCTTACCCCGATTCACAGTGAAAATTTGCGCTTCTTCTACGATCGGGGCAAATAGGTCGCGGTCGGTCCCGGTCATCCAGGCCTGCCCGCCAAGCCTTGAAATTTCGCCAAAAAGTGCCTCGCGCCGGGCCTGGTCGAGATGGGCGGCGACCTCGTCTAGCAGGACCAGCGGGGAAACGCCTTCAAGCTCGCGGATCAGCTCCGCTTTGGCCAGGATCAGCCCGATCAGAAGCGCCTTCTGCTCGCCCGAGGAGCAATGCTGGGCCGGGGTCTGTTTGGGACCGTGGCTCACGATTAGGTCGCTCAGATGCGGTCCTTCAAGGGCGCGCGCGGCGGCCCGGTCGCGCTCGCGGCCTTCGCCGAGCGAAGCCCGAAATTCGTCTTCGACCTCGGTGGCGGAACGGCTCGCGAGCGCCGCTTCGAGCCGCCCTTCGAGCGCGATCAGCGCGAACGGGAAGGGGCCTTCGCCGCGCGCCGCCCGCATCGCCTCGATCAGCGCCACGAGGCGCGTGATCGCATCGAGCCTGGCGGCGGCGATCGCCACTCCGGCCTCCGCCATCTGCCCCTCGAGTCCCTCGAACAAAGCGCGGGAGCCTTCCCGGAGCTGGAACAGCCGGTTCCGCTGCCGCATGGCGCGATCGTAGCGGCCAAGCGGGCTGCGCATCTTCGGGTCGACGGCAAGCACGAGCCGGTCGAGGAACCGGCGCCGCTCGGAAGCCGGCCCGGTGAACAACCCATCCATCGCCGGGAGGAGCCAGACCAGCTTGACGTGCTCGGCAAGCGCGCCGGCGCTCTCTTCCTTGCCGGCGATGCGCACGGTGCGGGCGCTGCCCTCTTCGCTGATGCCGGAGGCGATGCCGGTGCCGATCTCGACCTCGTCCTCGCGCGAGACCACCGTCGCCGCCACGGCGAAGCCGCCGGCGCCGTCCTTGCGGCACAGCTCGCCATAGGGGCGGGAGCGCAGGCCATGGCCCGGGCCGAGCAGTGAGACCGCCTCGAGCAGATTGGTCTTGCCCGAGCCATTATCGCCGATCAGCACCACGGGCCGCTGATCGAGCTTGAGCGCGGCGCGCGGGTAGTTGCGGAAATCGGTAAGCTTGAGGGACCGGACGTAATGGCGCGTTGCGGCGGTCTCGCCCGCGATCGCCTTGATTTCGCCCCGCCCCTTGCGGTCCGCCTTCATACCCGCATCGGCATGAGCACATAGAGCGCCGACGCATCCTTGCCGTCGCGCACCATGGTGGGGGAGCCGGGATCGGCGAGCTGGAACTCTGCCGTACCGCTTTCGAGCTGCCCGGAAATATCTAGCAAATAACGGGCGTTGAACCCGATCTCCAGCGGGTCGAAGTCGTATCCGACGGGCAATTCCTCGGTGGCGCTGCCGCTGTCCGGGTTGTTCACCGACAGCGTGAGCTTGCCGTCGGTGATGGTAAGCTTCACCGCGCGGCCCTTGTCGCTGGACAAGGTCGAGACGCGGTCCACGGCCTGGGCGAAGGCGGCGTTGTCGACCTCCATCTTCTTGTCGTTGCCTTGCGGGATCACACGCTCGTAGTCCGGGAAGGTGCCGTCGATCAGCTTCGAGGTCAGCACGACCCGCGCCGCCGACACGCGGATCTTCGACGGCGACAGCTCGATGCGCACCTCGCCCTCGCCATCCTCCACCAGCCTTGCAAGTTCGAGCACGGTCTTGCGCGGCACGATCACGCCCGGCATCTCTTTGGCGCCAGAGGGCAGCGGCAGCTCGACCTGGGCAAGCCTGTGCCCGTCGGTCGCCACCGCGCGCAGCACCTGCTTGCCGCCGCTCTGCGCCGCGTGGAGATAGATGCCGTTCAGATAATAGCGGGTCTCCTCGGTCGAGATGGCGAAGCGCGTCTTGTCGATGAGGCGCTTCAACTCGCCCGCGGCCAGTGGGAAATTGTGGCCGAGATCGTCGACGCTGAGGGCCGGAAAGTCGTCCGCCGGGAGCGTCTGCAACGAGAACTGCGCCGGGCCGGCGGTGATCGAGAGCCGTCCCTGCTCGCCGTCGCGGACAAGCTCGATCTCAGCGCCTTCGGGCAGCTTGCGGACGATGTCGTGGAACATATGGGCCGGCACGGTGGTGGCGCCTTCGCCCTTGGTCTTGCACGGCACCGTCTCCACCAGCTCCATGTCGAGATCGGTGGCGGTCAGCTTCAGCTCGTTATTGGCCGCGCTCAGCAGCACGTTGGACAGGATCGGGATGGTGTTCCGCCGCTCGACCACGCTCGCGACATGGGCGAGCGCGCGTGCCAGGCCAGGTTTGTCGATGGTGAGCCGCATGGTCGACGATACCCCGAAATTGGCGTTTCCCACCTGTGCGTAAGAGCTTGGCCGAGGCCTGCCGGCTTCGGTCCGAATTGGTCTTATCCGGTGAGAAACTAAGAACTCCCGTCACGACCTTGCCGTGAAGGGGGCGACTTTTCAAGGGGCACGAAGGGCCGGGAAATGGCGCTTTAGAACAGCTAGGTAAAGTGGCGGTTGCTAGAGCGGGCGGGGGGACGCCTCGGCCTAAAGAGCCAAGCCCCCCTCCCGTCTTCCCCCTATTCGCGCAGCAAGCGCTTCAGCAGCTCGACCTCTTCGCGGAGCTGGTTATCGTCGCTCATCAGCTGCTCGATCTTGCGGATCGCATGCAGCACCGTGGTGTGGTCGCGATTGCCGAACCTGCGGCCGATCTCCGGCAGCGAGCGCGAGGTAAGCAGCTTCGCCAGATACATGCCGATCTGGCGCGGCCTGACGATCGAGCGGTTGCGCCGTCCCGACAGCAGGTCGCCGCGGTTGACGCCGTAATGCTTGGACACGGTGCGCAAAATGTCGTCGATGCGGACCCGCCTCGGCTCCGCCCCGCGCATCAGGTCGCGCACGATCTGCTCGGCGGTCTCCAAGGTCACCGGCTCGTCGGTGAGCTGGTAGCTCGCGCGCAGGCGATGCACCGCCCCTTCGAGCTCTCGCCCGCTTTCGGTGAGCCGCTCCGCCAGGAAGGCGAGCACGGTGTCGGAGATGTCGAGCCCCTTGGTGTCGCTGCAGGCTTCGACCGCGCGCTTCTCCAGGATCTTGTGGCGAAGCTCGTAATCCATGCCGCCGATCTCGGCGACGAGGCCCCCGCCGAGCCGGGAACGCATGCGCATATCGAGCTTGTCGAGCTGCGTCGGCGCCCGGTCGGCGGCCACCACGACCTGCCGTCCGCCGTCGATCAGCGAATTCAGCGTGTGACAGAATTCCTGCTGGATGGTCGGGCCTTGCAGGAACTCCATGTCGTCGATGAGCAGAATGTCGATCTTGCGTAGCTTCTCCTTGAAGGCGAGTGCGTCGCGCGCGCGCAAGGCCTGCACGAAGCCCGACATGAAGCGCTCGGCGGTAAGATAGAGCACCTGCGCCTCGGGTTTTTTCTGGTTCACGTCCCACGAGATCGCATGCAGCAGATGGGTTTTGCCTAGCCCCACATTGCCGTGCACGAACAGCGGATTGAACAAAGGCTGCGGCGATGAGAAGGCGCTCGCTACTTCTTGCGCCGCGGCATAAGCGAGCCGGTTCGATACGCCGACCACGAAGCTCGCGAAGGTGAGCCTGGGGTCGAGCGGCGAGCCCTCGAAACCGCCATAGCCGGTGCGCAGCGGCATCGGCAGCGGCGTCGCTTCGGCTGCCGGAAGCTCGGCGGCGCGCCGCTGGCGTGGCGCCTCTTTAGGCGCCTCGACGCCGAAATGCGGCTGTCGGACCTTGAACTCGACGCGCTCGACCGTCGGCCATTCGCCGCGCGAAAGCCTCAAGACGAAATCGTAATAATGTGACCGGAGCCAGTTCCTGAGGAAGCGGGTCGCGACGGTAAGATGAACGACTTCGCCGTCCACCTGCTCGACCTCGACTCCCCTGAACCAACTGGCGAATACGTCTTCTCCCAACTCGGCGCGTAACCGGTTCTTGACCCTCGCCCAAGCATCGCTTGGGGCGGCCTGCTCTTGCTGTGCCACGGTTCCTGCTCTTTCCCATTCTTTTCGTTCGCGCCGTTACGCACCGCACGCCTGACACATGAGCAGTCAACAAGATCGACGCGGACAGTCATGACCGTCCCTATGACTATGCCTCTTCCCTAGCCTTGCTGCCAGGGCAGACCGATTGCCTTCCATCCCGCGAGGGAGCCGCGATGGCGCTCGTCGTCAAGCGGCCCTTCGAAGCCGCAAGCGACGTTATGGCAGGCGTGGTATCCGATCGCTGCCATCGCCTTGGCCGCTGCCAGGCTCCGGCTTCCCGAACGGCAGATGAAGAAGAGTTCGTCGTCCTTTTGCACCCCGAGCGCCTTCAGTTCGCCCTCCAGGCGTTCCGCGAAGCGCGGATCGATCGCCTGATCGGGGAAGGTCTGCCACTCCACGAGCACCGTCCGTTTGCCCACCGGCGCGAGATCCGGAATGCCGACATAGGTCCACTCGGCGCGGGTGCGCACGTCGACGAGCTGCGAACGAGGATTTGACTGGAGAGACTTCCACGCCGTCTCCACGTCGACATCGTCGACCGCCCTATCGTCGGCCTGTGCGCTCAAAGGAAGCCTCCTCCCCTGAAGACAAGAGTACGACGTAAGAACAAATTTGGTGTTGGCTACAATAGGTAGTGGCTACGCAGCGAAGAAGACCACGACCGCTCACAGTTTACGCGTCAACGTTGCACACGTTTTCCACGCTCCTTGCACCAGAGACAACAAAAACCTTTCCCGGCTACAACCAGGTCCAAGGTACTCAATTGTGAAGGAGTGTAATGCCCCGTTCGGATGATTGAACTATACACATGCGTCCCCCGCTGATCAAGCGACCGGCCTTGCGTTTTGCGTCGCTGAGTGCTGCTCGGCATCGTCGCCAGCCTGCCTTCCCAAGCCACTGTCGCGCAAGACTGAATCCATCGACCGCGAAGTCGCGCGATGCGCTGAGGCAAGATTTCTGCGCCGGCCGTTCGTACACGATTTTTTTTGTGACGATGCGGAGGAGTCCGCGTGTGACATTTCCTCCGCGGAAGCAGTGGGGCAAGCAGTTGAAATATTCGTTGAATTGACACGATCCGCACGCGGCCGCGCGCGGCCTCTGTGGCGCACCGGCAACAGACGACGTTTTTTTGTTAGGCGGTGCCCATGGCGCCGACGCGCTTGGCGAGCCGGGAGACTTTACGCGATGCGGTCTTGCGGTGGACGATGCCCTGTTGGCCCGTCCGGGCGATCACCGGCTCGGCGGCCCTCAAGGCCGCAACCGCCGCCTCCTTGTCGCCGGAGGCAATCGCCTCTTCCACCTTGCGCACCGAGCTTCTGAGGCGGCTGCGGCGCCCCTTGTTCGCCTCGGTGCGGCGTACGGTCTGACGAGCGGCTTTCTTCGCCGATTTGGTATTGGCCATTTGACTGATCCTTGAGAGCGCGTTTCAGCCCGGTGCCGGCCAGGAAAGCGCGAGTATAGCGGATGATTGGGGTGGTCTATAACGGCCCCCTGGAAGGCCGTCAACCGCGCGAAATCCTGCGTCCCTGCTCGCGATTGACAGGCCGCGCGGTCGGTGGCTCTCCTGTCGCGGCTGCAAAAGAGGCCGTAGGGCCAAGCAAAGGGCACGATGCGCATCCTGGTCACCGGCGCCGCCGGCTTCATCGGCTATCACACGGCTGCCCGGCTGCTCGACCGCGGCCATGACGTCATTGGTTTCGACAATCTCAACCCGTATTACGATGTCTCGTTGAAGGAGGCTCGTCTGCAGCGGCTCAAGCAGCACGGGAACTTCCGCTTCCTCCACGCCGACCTCGCCGACCGCACCGTCGTCGAGGCTGCCTTCGCCGAGGAGCGTCCCGAACGGGTGATCCACCTGGCCGCCCAGGCCGGCGTACGCTACTCGCTCGATCACCCGCACTCCTACATCAATGCCAACGTCACCGGCTTCCTGCACGTGCTGGAAGGCTGCCGGCATCACGGGGTGCAGCATCTCGTCTACGCCTCGACCAGCGCCGTCTACGGCGCCAACCGCAATTTGCCCTTCGACGTGAGCGATGCCGTCGACCATCCGGTGAGCCTCTACGGTGCGACCAAGAAAGCGAACGAGCTGATGGCGCACTCTTACGCTCATCTGTTCGGGTTGCCGGTGACGGGAATCCGCTTCTTCACCGTGTACGGTCCGTGGGGCCGGCCCGACATGTCGCTGTTCCTGTTCACCCGCCAGATCCTCGCCGGCGAGCCGATCCAGGTCTTCAATTACGGCCACCACGCCCGCGACTTCACCTATATCGACGACGCGGTCGAAGGCGTGGTGCGCGCGCTTGACGTGATCGCCACGCCGGACCCAAATTGGCGCGCCGAAGCCCCAGAGTCGGCGACCTCGTCGGCGCCTTACCGGCTCTACAATGTCGGCAACAACTCGCCCGTGGCCCTGCTCGACTATATCGCCGCGATCGAGAAGGCGGTCGGCAAGAAGGCCAAGCTCGAGCTCCTGCCGCAGCAGCCGGGCGATGTCGAGGAGACCTATGCCGATGTCGAGGCGCTCAAAGCGGCGACCGGGTTCCAGCCCTCGACCCCGCTCGAGGTCGGCATCGACCGCTTCGTCGCCTGGTACCGCGACTACTACAAAGCCTAGACCCTCGGCGGCACCTGGCCGGGAACGCCTGGGCAAGCCTTTGGTAAGTTGACAAAGGCGGGAGGGCCGCCAAGATCGGGCCGCAGCGCCCTCCCCAAGGGCCCATGGGTCCGCCTAGACGCCACATGTCATCTTCCCGCATTTCGGCCTTTGTCAGCTATGCCAAGGCCGACCAAGCCAAGGCGCAGGAAATCGCCGCCTCGCTCGAAGAGCGCGGCTGCGGGTGCTGGATCGCGCCGCGCGACGTGAGGCCAGGTCGCACCTATGGCGATGAGATCATCAGGGGGATCGAAAGCGCCGGCGCGCTGATCCTTGTCTTGTCCTCGTCGAGCAACGGGTCCGCCTTTGTCGCCCGCGAGATCGAGCGGGCGGTGAGCAAGAACAAGCACATCTTCACCGTCCGCATCGAAGACGTGCTGCCCTCTCCGGGGCTGGAGCTGTTCATCTCCTCGACCCAATGGATCGACGCCTATACCGGACGGCTCGGGCCTCATATCGACCGCCTCGCGGCCTTGCTGGCCGAGGATGAGGCCGCCGCGGGCTCGGCGCCATCGGCGCCCCCCGCCGCTCCGAAGCTGCCCCCGCAACGCCCCCTTTGGCGCTCGCCCTTAGTGCTTGGGGCGGTCGCGGCGGCGCTCCTGGCGATCATCGGCATGCTCGCCGTCCTTTTCGTGCCCTCGCGCGACGAGACGGATTACGCCGTGCTGGCCCGAAGCTGCGAACGGCTCTCCGGCGATGCGGCAATTGCCGCCTGCGATCGCGTCATCGGCTCTCGCAAAATGGTCGGACGCCAACTCGCGGGTGTGTACGCGGTGCGAGGCTATCAGCGGCAGACGAAATTCGATATCGAAGGAGCGCTCTCGGACTATCGCGAGGCGCTGCGCCTCGATCCGACCATCGTTTCGGTGTTCAACAATCGCGGCAACATCTATCGCGATGTCGGCGATTACGACAAGGCGCTGGCCGACTACGACCAGGCGCTCGCCCTCCATCCGCAAGGCGCCGATGCGCTAGCGAGCCGCGGCTGGATCTTTCAGCAGAAGGGCGACACTGACCGCGCCAAGCGCGATTTCAAGCAGGCGCTGGCCGCAGGCCCCTCTGCGGAGCTCAAGCAAAAGCTCGAACAGGCGCTCTCGGGGCTCGACCCCGACTATAGGGGCGGGGAAGTTTCCGCCTCGCTTCAGGCCGGATTTTTCGGACCCGATACGCGGCGCAAGCTTGCCGCCTTCGAAGGCGCAGAGAAGGCGAAGTTGCTCGCCAATTACGGATATGTCGGCGTGCTCGCCGATGAGCGGGAGGAGGCCGTGTGCAATGCCACGCTGGTCGGCAACGACCTCGTCCTCACCAGCAATTACTGTTTCGCCGGCGGCCAGCCACAAAGGCTGAGCTTCCGCATCAAGGGCGCCGACGGCCAGACACTCGAAGCCAAGCTGACCGGGGCGGTGACGGGCAACCCGATCCGTGGCGTTTCGGGCGATCAACGCATCGCCGTCGCCAAGCTTGCAACGCCGCTCGGCGATCAGCAGGGCTGGGCGAAGACTATCGGCGGCGACCCGGCCGCGGGCGACAAGCTCGACATCGTGGCTATCGACATCAGGCCCGACCAGGCAGACCGGACCAGCGTCTTGGTCTCGGGGGCGGCGACCGGCGATGCGAACTGCGTCGTGCTCGCCCGGCAAGTCGGCACGGATACTTTCTCCCATCGCTGCATCTCGCCGATCGGCAGCGGCGGTGCCCCGATCTTCGTGGCCGAAACCGGAGCCTTGGTGGGCATCGTCGGCGAAACCGACACGCAGAATCGGGTGGCGCTCGCCTATCGTGCCGATGGCGCGGCGGCGCTGATAGGCGAGGCCGGAGACGCCCCCGCCAAGGCGAATGACTTGATTGGGACCTGGAGAGGCTTGGGCCACCAGACTGGAGGAGGGGCTGCGCGGTCTTATCCCGTGGTCATGCGCATAGCACCTGGTGGAGGGGATATTGACTACCCTTCGCTTCGTTGCGGCGGCTCGCTGACCCAACTGTCGGCCAATGGAGATGTAGCGCAGTTCCGCGAGCGCATCGCCTATGGAAACTGCATCGACGACGGCACGATCGACGTCACGCTGCGCGAGGGTAAGCTCGACTGGAAATGGTCCGGGGTCGGCGAGAGTGTCGTGGTCGCGGAGCTCGAGCCGCCCTGCACCGTGGTGGATCCGACCGGCACGCCGCTCAATGTGCGCGACAGCCCGAATGGAAAGGTCACCGGCACGCTCGCGAATGGGCTCCCGGTAGCGATCATAGAATCCAGGACCGCGGCCAACGGCAAAGCCTGGGTCAGGGTCATGGATCCGCAGACCGAGAAACCGATCGGCTGGGTCTTTCGCGAATTCGTCTCCTGTTAGGCGGCTTTAGCCTTGCGGCTGCCCCTGGTCTACGCAGCGATCCCGCGCTAAATTGAGGGAAGTACAACCGGCCGGCGGTTCATATGTCAGACAACTCGAATTTCGTGGCGTTTGTCAGTCATGCCAAGGCTGATGCGAAACAAGCCAACGCCATTGCTGCCGCGTTGGAAAGCCGCGGCGTGAAATGCTGGATTGCGCCGCGCGACGTCGAGCCTGGGCGCAATTTCGGCGACGAGATCATCAGGGGGATCGAGGCGTCCCGTGCCTTCGTCCTGGTTCTCTCATCCGCCAGCAACGGCTCGGACTTCGTCGCCAAGGAACTTGCCACGGCGGTCGGCAAGAAGAAGACGGTAATTCCAATCCGCGTCGAGAGGTAGAGCCGGCGCCGCCGCTGGCGCTATTCATTGCCGGCACGCATTGAATCGACGCTTTCTCCGGCATGAGCGAATCCGACGCCGCTCGCCTCGCGGCCTTGCTCGCCGGGCAGCCAAGGCCCGCCGCGCCTCTCGCTCCTGAATTCAAGCCCCGGCCGCGGCCGCCTGCATCGTCGGGCTGGATTTGGAAGACAGGCGCGGCCTTGGCCACGGCCATCGCCCTGATCGTGCTGATAATGGGTTGGCCCTCCGATCAGCGCGCCTTGCAGAACTCGCCGACCGTCGATCCGGTGGTGATCGATCCGTCGACGGTTCCAGGCGATGTGCCCCAGGTCGCCGATACCAATTCGGGCGAGTCGGATATCCTTGTGGGCGAAATGCCGAGTTCCAACGCAAACGAGCCGGCGATCGCGGCGGATCCGCCGCCGAACCCCGACGGGTATTATGCGTATGAGCTGCCTTCGACGCCTGATCGTGGCGGCTGAGC
The DNA here is from genome assembly GCA_035630595.1 of Methyloceanibacter sp. GTDB lineage: Bacteria > Pseudomonadota > Alphaproteobacteria > Rhizobiales > Methyloligellaceae > Methyloceanibacter. Next base: position 22,641 of record DASQKJ010000112.1, on the reverse strand, counting down.
GGCCTAGCGGTTCTTGAACTCCGGCTTGCGCTTCTCGATGAAGGCGGCCATGCCCTCCTTCTGGTCCTCGGTGGCGAACAGCGAATAGAACTGGCCGCGCTCGAAGCGCGATCCTTCGGCAAGCGTCGTGGCGAAGCCGCGATTGATCGCCTCCTTGATCATCATCACCGCGTGCTGCGAAAGATTGGCGATCTTGTCGGCGACCTTGATCGCCTCGTCGAGCAATTCGTCCGCCGGCACCACCCGGCTCACGAGGCTCGAGCGCTCGGCCTCCTCGGCATCGATGCGGCGGCCCGTGAGACAGAGCTCCATGGCCTTGGCCTTGCCCACGGCGCGGGTCAGCCGCTGCGTGCCGCCATTGCCCGGCATGATGCCGAGCGTGATCTCCGGTTGGCCGAACGAGGCCGTGTCGGCGGCGAGAATGATGTCGCAAGCCATGGCAAGCTCGCAGCCGCCGCCCAGCGCATAGCCCGCGACCGCCGCGACGATCGGCTTGCGGCAATGGGAGATGCGGTCGAACGGCGCGAGGAAGTCGCTGCCATAGGCCTCGACGAAGGTCTTCTGGTGCATCTCCTTGATGTCGACGCCGGCGGCGAAGGCCTTCTCGTTGCCGGTGATGACGATGCAGCCGATGGCGGGGTCGGCCTCGAAATCGGCGAGTGCGCGGTTCAGCTCGCCGATCAGCTCTGCGTTCAGCGCGTTCAGCGCCTGCGGGCGGTTGAGCGTGATGAGCCCGACTTTGCCCTTGGAGGAGACGAGGATCGTCTCATAGGCGCCGTTCTTTTTCGGCGCCTCGGGCGCGGGCTCCCTGGCGGAAAAGACATTCAAAGACATTTGGTCCTAGTCCCCTAGCGTTGACAGGTTGGACAGTAGAAAGTCGAGCGTCCTCCCTGGACGATGCGGCGTACGGTTCCTCCGCAGCCTTTCTTTGAGCATGGCTTGCCGGCGCGGCCATAGACCTTGAAGCGATGCTGAAAGCGGCCGAGCCTGCCGTCGGTGCGCTTGTAGTCCCGCAACGACGAGCCGCCGGCCCTGATTGCATCTTCGAGCACCGCCTTGACCGCTTCGACCAGCGGCCCGGTCATTTTCGTCGGCTTGCCGGATTTCGACGCGAGCGTGCCTGCGAGCCGCATTGGCGAGATGCCGGCGCGGAACAAAGCTTCGCAGGCATAGATATTGCCGATCCCGGCGATCAGCCTCTGATCGAGCAGCGCCGCCTTGATCGAGGTGGCTTTGCCTTTCAGCCGGCCCGCGAGCCATTCGGCGGTGAAGGCAGCACTCAGCGGCTCGACGCCGAGAGCCTTGAACAGCGCGTGGCTGTCGAGGCTCTTAGTCGGGATCAAATCCATATAGCCGAAGCGCCGCGCGTCCGAGTAGCGGACCCGCGTGCCGTCGCCGAGATGGAACACGACATGCTCGTGTTTCGGCGGCGGCTTGGTTGCCGACCCGTTGATGCTGAACCGACCGGTCATGCCGAGATGCATCACCAGCACCTCGCCGTCGTCGAGCCGCGCGAGCAGATATTTGGCGCGCCGATCGAGCGCTTCGATCGTCCGTCCCGACAGCCGCTCGCCGAAGCGCTGCGGCAGCGGAAAGCGCAAATCCGGGCGCCGCTGCTCGACGCGCGCGAATGCGTTGCCGACCAGGATTGGCTCCAATCCGCGGCGCACGGTCTCGACCTCCGGTAACTCTGGCATGTGGACGCCTTATACCGCAGTGCAGAAGAAATTGCATTGCGCCGCAACAATAGCCTGAACCTGGGCCTTGCGCTATTGTCCGCGTCGATGAAGGAAGACCTCAAACCCCGTTTTGCCGCACAGCCGAAGGCGAGCTTCGGCTTCGCCCCCGTGCGCCCTGAGGCCAGGCAGGGCCTCGTCAACGAGGTCTTCGCCAAGGTCGCGCGCCGCTACGATCTGATGAACGACCTGATGTCCGGCGGCCTGCACCGGCTTTGGAAGGACGAGCTTGTGACTTGGCTTTCCCCCGCGAAAAGCGCGGTTCCCTTCGCTTTGCTCGATGTCGCCGGCGGGACTGGCGATGTGGCGCTGCGCGTGCTGGAGGCCGCCGGCCCCGGCACCTCGGCCGTGATCTGCGACATCAGCGCCGAGATGCTCGATGCCGGACGGGCGCGGGCCGGGGAGAGAAGAAGCCTCCGTTTCGTGCAAGCCAATGCCGAAGCCTTGCCCTTTCCGGAGCGAAGCTTCGATGCCTATACGATCGCTTTCGGCATTCGCAACGTCACGCATATCGAAGCGGCGCTTGGCGAGGCCTTCCGCGTGCTCAAGCCTGGCGGCCGGTTTCTCTGCCTGGAATTCTCGTCGGTCGAGATGCCGATCCTCGACACGCTTTACGACGCCTATTCGATGAATGCGATCCCGGCGCTGGGCGGCCTCGTCGCGGGCGACAGCGCATCCTATCGTTACCTGGTGGAGAGCATCCGCCGCTTCCCCGATCAGAAAAGCTTCACGCATCTGATCGAGACTGCGGGCTTCGAGCGCGTGCGCTATCGCAATCTTACCGGAGGCATCGCCGCGCTCCATTCGGCCTGGCGGCTGTAATGAGGCCAAAGTGACGGCAATCGGCAATATGGCGCGGCTCACCAAGGCGGGCGCAGTGCTCGCCTGGTCTGGCGCGCGCGTGCTGCCCGACGACGCGAACCTGCCCGGCCTGCTCGCGCTGTTCGCCCGCGTCAGCGCGCCGCTCCGCAACAACGGTGCGGGCGGTGGCAACGAGACCAAGCTCTCAGAGGCGCTCACCTCGCTCGGGCCCTCTTACATCAAGCTCGGCCAGTTCCTCGCCACCCGCGACGACATCATCGGCCGCGAGCTCGCACGCGACCTCTCGACCCTGCAGGATCGGCTACCGCCCTTTTCGCAAAGCGAGGCGCGCGCGGCGGTCGAGGAGGCGCTGGGCCAACCCATTGACCAGCTTTACGCCGAGTTCGGGCCTGCGGTGGCTGCCGCCTCGATCGCCCAGGTGCACAAGGCGAAGGTCCGGATGCCGGACGGCTCTTTAAAACAGGTCGCCGTCAAGGTGCTCCGCCCTGGCATCGAGCAGCGCTTCCAGAAGGACCTCGACTCCTATGTCTTCGCCGCGCGGATGATCGAGCGCTTCCATCCGCCGTCGCGGCGCTTAAGGCCGATTGCCGTGGTCGATACTTTGGCCAAGTCCGTCGCCATCGAGATGGATCTCCGCATGGAGGCCGCCGCCATTTCTGAGATTGCCGAGAACACCAAGAACGACGAAGGCTTTCGCGTGCCCGAGGTCGACTGGACGCGCAGCGCGCGGCGTGTGCTCACGCTCGAATGGATCGACGGCATTCCGATCGCCGACCGCGACGCGCTCGCCGCCGCCGGCCACGACGTGAAGGCGCTCGGCGCGAAGCTGATGCAGACCTTCCTGCGGCACGCGATGCGCGACGGCTTCTTCCATGCCGACATGCATCCCGGCAATCTGTTCATCGATAGAGAGGGGCGCATCGTCGCCGTCGATTTCGGCATCATGGGCCGGCTTGGGATGAAGGAGCGGCGCTTCCTCGCCGAGATCCTCTATGGCTTCTTGAATCGCAACTATACCCGCGTGGCCGAGGTGCATTTCGAGGCGGGTTACGTCCCGCGCAAGCATTCGGTGTCGCAATTCGCCCAAGCCCTGCGCGCCATCGGCGAGCCGATCATGGACCGGCCGGCAAGCGAAATCTCCATGGCGCAACTGCTCGGCCAGCTGCTGCAATATACCGAAGTGTTCGACATGCAGACCCGGCCCGAGCTGCTGCTGCTGCAAAAGACCATGGTGGTGGTCGAGGGCGTCGGCCGCAGCCTCGATCCCGAGCTGAATATGTGGGTCGTGTCCGAGCCGGTGGTGAAGGAATGGATGGACCAGGTGCTCGGCCCTGGCGCGCAGATTGAGGCCGCGGCAGAAGGCGCGGTGAGCGTCGGCCGCTTCATGGGCGATATTCCAAAATTGCTCGGCCAAGCCGAGCGCACGGCCGAGGCCTTGTCCTCCATGGCCGAGGAGGGCCTGCGGCTCGACAATCATACGGTGGAGCGGCTGGCGGAGGCGCAAGGCCGCGAGAACCGCTCAAGCCGCATCGGCATCTGGGTCGGCGCGCTGGCGCTCGCGGCAATCGCGCTGGCGCTGCTGTTTTGACATTAACTTAATGCCGTCATGGCCGGGCTTGTCTCGGCGGTCCACGATTTTATTTATAGTCTAAGTCGTGGATGCCCGGCATAAAGCCGGGAATTAGTGTCCTCACCCTGAGGAGGCGCGGGAACCGCGCCGTCTCGAAGGGGGAGGCCTCGTGCTTCGAGACGCGGCCTTAGGCCGCTCCTCAGCATGAGGAGTGGAGTAAGAAAGTGCAAGGCAAGCGCATCCTCTTGATCGTGGGCGGCGGCATCGCCGCCTATAAGACCCTCGAGCTGGTACGCCGCTTGAAGGAGCGGGGCGCACAGGTGCGCGCAATCCTCACCAAGGGCGGCGCCGAGTTCGTCACCCCGCTCTCGCTCTCCGTGCTGACCGAGGAGAAGGCCTTCACCGATCTGTTCGACCTCAAGGACGAGGCCGAGATCGGGCATATCCGCCTCTCGCGCGAGGCCGATTTGATCGTAGTCGCGCCGGCGACCGCCGATTTGCTCGCCAAGATGGCGCATGGCCTGGCGGACGATCTCGCCAGCACCGTTCTCCTCGCCACCGATAAGCGCGTGCTCGCCGCGCCGGCCATGAATGTGCGCATGTGGCAGCACGCCGCCACGCAGCGCAATCTTGCCGCGCTCAAGACCGACGGCATTGTCTTTGTCGGGCCTGACGAGGGCGAGATGGCATGCGGCGAATTCGGGCCGGGCCGCATGGCCGAGCCGCAAGCGATCCTGGACGCCGTCGAAGTCCTGCTCGGAGAGATGCCGGCAGCCTCACGCTCCGCGGTCCCGCCGCTGCGTGCGCTCGGCGCATCGCTCCGCGGCCGGCGCGTGTTGATCACCTCTGGGCCGACCCAGGAGCCGATCGATCCTGTCCGCTATATCGCCAACCGCTCCTCCGGCAAGCAGGGCCATGCTTTGGCGCGCGCCGCCGCAGCGTTGGGCGCCGAGGTGACGCTGATCAGCGGCCCTGTGGCTTTGCCCGACCCGCAAGGCGTCACAATGGTCAAGGTCGAGACCGCGCATGAGATGCTTGCCGCCACGCTCGCGGCCCTTCCCGCCGACATCGCCATCTTCGCCGCGGCGGTCGCCGATTGGCGCGCCGCCGACGAGGCGCAGCATAAGCTCAAGAAGCAGAACCAGGTCGAGGCAGAGCTCAAGCTCGCGCTCAACCCGGACATTCTCGCGACCGTCGCCAAGCCTGGGCCGAAGCGGCCGCGCCTCGTCATCGGCTTCGCCGCCGAGACCGAGAATTTGATCGAGAACGCCACCGCCAAGCGCCGCGCCAAGAACGCCGATTGGATCGTCGCCAACGATGTCTGGCCGGGGACCGGCGCCATGGGCGGCGACGATACCCAAGTGCACCTCGTCACGGCAGCCGGCGTCGAGGACTGGCCGCCCCTCAGCAAGGAGGAAACCGCGCAGCGTCTCCTTGCGCGCGGGGCGGACGCGTTGTCCGCCATGCGGCCGGCCGCCGAATGAGCATCACTGTCCGCGTGAAGCGGCTCCCGCATGGCGAGGGCCTGCCGCTTCCGTCCTATCAGTCGAAACATGCCGCCGGCCTCGATGTGGTGGCCGGCGTCCCCCGAGTCGAGCCCGTCGAGCTCAAGCCCGGCGCCCGCGCGCTCATTCCAACAGGTTTCGCGCTGGAGCTGCCGCACGGTTTCGAGGCGCAAGTCCGCCCGCGCTCCGGCCTTGCCCTCAAGCACGGCGTGACGCTGCTCAACAGTCCCGGCACCATCGATGCCGACTATCGCGGCGAGCTGATGGTGATCCTGGTCAATCTTGGGAGCGAGCCGTTCGTCGTGCAGCGCGGCGACCGCATCGCCCAGCTCGTGATCGCGCCGGTCGTCTCGGTCGAGATCGCCGCCGTCGAGGAGTTGGGCGCCACCGAGCGCGGGCAGGCCGGCTTCGGCTCCACCGGCTAGTTCCGACGCGCGGCCGCTCTCTCATACCTCCCCCTCGTGGGGAGGTCCGACGACACCTTTTGGTGGCGTCGGGTGGGGGGGGTCTCACCCCACCCGGCGCGCTAAAACAGCGCGCCGCCCTCCCCATCAAGGGGAGGGATGGAGATTGCTCCCAGGTTTCGGCCGGACAACTGGCGGTGAAGGTGGGGAAGGCATAAGTTCAGGCCATCATGCTCACCCCGGACGAGATCGAGCGCTACAAGCGCCAACTGGCGCTGAAGGAAATCGGCGGCGAGGGCCAGCAGAAGCTGAAAGCCGCCCGCGTGCTGGTGGTTGGCGCCGGCGGTCTCGGGTCGCCGCTCATGCTCTACCTCGCCGCTTCGGGCGTTGGCCGGATCGGCATCATCGATAGCGACCGCGTCAGCCTCGACAATCTCCAGCGTCAGATCGTGCATGATACGTCGAGCGTGGGACGTGCCAAGACCAAGAGCGCCGCCGCGACGATCGAGCGCCTCAACCCGCATGTCGAGACCGAGCTGTTCTCGACGCGCCTCGTGCCGGAGAATGCGCTTGCCATCATCGGCGGCTACGACATCGTCGCCGACGGCTCCGACAATTTCGCCACGCGCTATCTGGTCAACGACGCCTGCTATTTCGCGAAAGTGCCGCTGGTATTTGCGGCGGTCGGTCCGTTCGACGGCCATCTCACCACCATCCGCGCCTTCGAGACGGACGGGGACGGTAATCCGCGCCCGTCTTATCGCTGTCTGTTCCCCGAGCCGCCGCCGGAAGGCACGGTTGCCCCTTGCGCCGAGGCCGGAATCCTCGGCGCGGTCGCCGGCGTGATCGGCACGCTCGCCGCAGTCGAGGTGGTCAAGGAACTGCTGGGAATCGGCGAGGGCTTGGTGGGCCGGCTTTTGCTCTACGACGCGCTTGCTGCGCGGTTCTCGACCGTCAATTACGGCTGGGATCCGGAGAGCCGGCTGAATGGCCGCTCCCCTCGGTTCCACGACCTGTCGCACCACCTTGTAGCGATGGCGGAGGCTGCCGGTTGAGGGAACTAACGCGATATTTGCTCGTCATACCGGCTTACGCCGGAATGACGCAGTGGAGGGAACGTAGGAGATGTCGGCGGAGAAAATAACCACGCAATGCGCCATCGCCGGGGGCGGACCCGCGGGCATGATGCTGGGCTTTCTGCTCGCCCGCGCCGGCGTCGACGTCCTGGTGCTGGAGAAGCATGCCGATTTCCTGCGCGACTTTCGCGGCGACACCATCCATCCCTCGACGCTCGAAGTGATGCACGAGCTCGGCCTGCTCGACGAATTCCTCAAGCTGCCGCATCAGAAGGTCCGCGAGATCGGCGGCATTGTCGGAGATGAGAAGGTGATCTTCGCCGACTTCACTCACCTTCCGACGCGCTGCGGCTTCATCGCCTTCATTCCGCAATGGGATTTCCTCGACTTCCTCGCCGACCAAGCCAAGCCTTATCCCGGCTTCAAGCTGATGCTGCGGGCGGAGGTGGACGATCTCCTATGGGACGGAGACCGGGTGGTGGGACTGAGAGCAAAGCTCCCGGACGGAACGCTCGACGTCAGCGCCGATCTCGTGGTTGCGGCCGACGGGCGGCACTCGAAGCTGCGCGCGCTGGCCGGCCTAGAGGTCGAGGACCTTGGCGCGCCGATGGACGTGCTATGGCTGCGGCTCCCGAGGCGGCCCGGCGACGGCTCGCAAACGCTCGGCCGCATCCAGGCGGGCCGGCTCTTCGTCATGCTCGACCGAGGCGATTACTGGCAATGCGCCTATGTCATCCCGAAAGGCGGCTTCGAGGCGTTGCGCGCCCAGGGAATCGAGGCCTTCCGCGCGGACCTCGTAGCGCTCAATCCGGCGCTCGCCGACAGGGTGGACGGGATCGGCTCTTGGGACGACGTGAAGCTGCTCACGGTGCGCGTCGACCGTCTCAAGCGCTGGTGCCGGCCGGGGCTGCTCTGCATCGGCGATGCGGCCCACGCCATGTCCCCGGTCGGCGGCGTCGGCATCAACCTCGCCATTCAGGATGCCGTCGCCGCTGCCAATATTCTTGCCGAGACGCTGCGCGCGAGACTCGTGACGGAGGAGTTGCTGGCCAAGGTGCAGAAGCGCCGCCAATGGCCCACCGAGATGACACAAGCGGTGCAGCTCTTCGTGCAGAAGCGCATCATCAGCAATGTGCTCGGCATGACCGCGACGCCGCGCCCGCCCTTCGTGCTCACGCTGTTCAACCGGTTCCCGTTTCTGCGGCGGCTTCCGGCGCGGCTGATCGGCATGGGCTTCCGCCCCGAGCATGTGCATTCGCCGGAGCTTTTGCCCTGACTCCGTCATGCCCGGGACAAGCCCGGTCATCACGATGAGACGGTAGGAGCGTCGCAGCTAGAACATCGCGGGGTGGACGCGGTCGGGTGGCGCGTGGCCGTCGAGGAAGGTCTTGATGTTGATGATGACCTTCTCGCCCATGTCGATGCGGCCTTCGAGCGTGGCCGAGCCCATATGCGGCAGCACGACCACCTTGTTGCTCTTGAGGAGCTTGGGGTTGACCGCCGGCTCGTGCTCGAACACGTCGAGGCCCGCACCGGCAAGCTCGTTGTTCTCGATCATGCGCGCGAGCGCGTTCTCGTCGATCACCTCGCCGCGCGCGGTATTGACGATGTAAGCCGACGGCTTCATCAGCCCAAGCCGCCGCGCGGAGAGCAGATGATAGGTGGCCGGCGTATGCGGGCAGTTGATGGAGATGATATCCATGCGCGCCAGCATTTGGTCGAGACTGTCCCAATAGGTCGCCTCGAGCGCCTGCTCGATGTCCGGAGCCACCCGCCGCCGGTTGTGATAGTGGATCTGCAGCCCGAAAGCGCGCGCCCGCTTGGCCACGGCCTGGCCGATGCGTCCCATGCCGACGATGCCGAGCCGCTTGCCGAAGATGCGGTGGCCGAGCATCCAAGTGGGCGACCAGCCGTGCCATCCATTGGCGCCGCTTCGGAGCAGCGAGGCGCCTTCGGTCAAGCGCCTCGGCACGGCGAGGATCAGCGCCATGGTCATGTCGGCGGTGTCCTCGGTCAGCACGCCCGGGGTGTTGGTGACCAGGATCGACCGGTTGCGCGCGGTTTCGAGGTCGATATTGTCGACGCCGGTGCCGAATTGGGCGATCAGCTTGAGGTTCGGCCCGGCCTGGCTCAGCACGGCCCGGTCGATGCGGTCGGTGACGGTAGGGACCAGCACATTGGCGGACTTGGCGACGTCGATAAGCTGCTCGCGCGTGAAGGGCTTATCGTCGAGGTTGAGCTTGGCGTCGAAAAGCTCCCGAAGGCGCGTCTCCACCACGTCGGGGAGCTTGCGCGTGACAATAACGGTGGGTCGGTCGGCCATTACGAATCCAGTTAGGATTGGGGCGGAAGGAGCGGGCCTCCCGCGCATTTTGGGGCGCATCCGGCGGGGCGCGCCGCTTTCTCTAACAGAAGCGGCTTTGCGAGATAAAGCGTCATCTTGGCCCAGAGCCACGATCCTTTCACTTTTCTGGGTCATCCAGGAGGGCCTGGCAGCCTCGATTCGGGGTAAAGCCTTGGCGAGGCTGCAACCATTGGCGCCAAGAGCGGGGATGAAATCTGTGTCGCATCGGCTCTCGATCCTGCTCGCGGCGGCCGTGGCGGCGTCTTCTGCCTACGGCATCGCGCCGGGCGCGGCGCAAGACGGCGTCAAGCAGGCCGCCGTGGAGCCGAGCGGCAAGGCTTCGCTGCCCGTGCCGCGGTTTGTCAGTCTCAAGTCGGACAAGGTCAATGTGCGCAAGGGCCCAAGCACCGACCAGGCGATCGTCTGGGTCTTTTCCCGGGCGGGTCTTCCGGTCGAGGTGATTGCCGAATCGGACAATTGGCGGCGCGTGCGCGACAGCGAGGGCGCCGACGGCTGGGTGTTCCATAGTCTGCTCAGCGGGCGGCGCACGGTGCTGGTCACGCCCTGGTCCAAGGACGAGGACAGCGTGCCGCTCTATGCCTCTAAGTCGACGAGCGCCCGCGCCGTGGCCGCGCTGCAATCGGGCGTGCTCGGCAATGTCATGGATTGCGACGGGGAGTGGTGCCGCGTGTCGGTCGACGATTATTCCGGCTTCGTGCAGCAGGATAGGCTGTGGGGCGTCTATCGCGGCGAAGAGGTGAAATAGCGAGCACTCTGCCTTCAATCACATTCCGCCTCACCTGAGGAGGCCGCGGAACAAGGCCGTCTCGAAGGGTGGCCTCATGGTTCGAGACGCGGCCTTCGGCCGATCCTCACTATGAGGGAGCAGCTAGCGGGTGGGCTTGTCGATGAGGCGCACCAGCACGTCGACGCGGGAGATGGCCATGCCTTCCGGCGCCTCCGGCAACCCATCGATGCGAATCGAACCGGTGGAGATGTCCATCAGCTTGCCCGAGTGCTCGCAGAAGAAATGGTAGTGGTTGGACGTGTTGGTGTCGAAATAGGTCTTGGCGCCTTCTACCGCGACCTCGCGCAACAGCCCCGCCTCGGTGAATTGGTGCAGCGTGTTGTACACCGTTGCCAGCGAGCACGGCACTTTGCGCGCCAGAGCCTCTTCGTGCAGCGCCTCCGCCGTCACGTGCCGGTCACCGCCGGCAAATAGAATATGCGCCAGCGCCACGCGTTGCCGCGTGGGCCGAAGCCCCGCGCCGCGAAGGAGCTTGGCAACTTCTCCCGGCGTGGTTTCGCTGGGGGTTAGGTGGGGGCCGGAGGGTGGCCTGTGCATATTGGTTGACCGTGTCAGACTGGTTCGCCGGAATATAGGATGAAAGCCGGCTCAACCGCAACGCTGCCTCCCTGACCCAGGTCGGGACGCCCGTGTAACTCCAGGTCATTGCCGCCTTCCGACCCTTAAAGTCGCCTCAATCGCGCGCTCGGCACCCGCGGCTCAGGGCCGGCCGCCCCACGCGACGCGGGCTTTTGATGCGCTCTTGTCTGTGTTAGGAAACCACCCAAATTTCAAAGAACGTCGATGGTCCGGGAGAAGCACCGAAGTTATGTCTGAGCGGCGGGATCAATTCGACTACGAGGATTTGCTGGCCTGCGCGCGGGGGGAGCTGTTCGGCCCCGGCAACGCGCAGCTGCCGCTCCCGCCGATGCTGATGTTCGACCGCATTTCCCAGGTCGAGGAGGGGGGTGGCGAGCACGGCTACGGACGCATTGTCGCGGAGCTCGATGTGAAGCCCGATCTCTGGTTCTTCCCCTGTCACTTCAAGGGCGATCCCGTAATGCCGGGCTGCCTCGGCCTCGATGCGCTCTGGCAGCTGCTCGGTTTCTTTCTGGGCTGGCTCGGCGCGCCCGGCAAGGGCCGCGCCTTGAGCGTCGGCGAGGTCAAGTTTTCCGGCATGGTGCTGCCGACCATGACCAAGCTTGAATACATCGTCGAGCTTAGGCGGGTAATCCGCCGGAAGTTTACGCTCGGCACCGGCGATGGCTGGCTGCGGGCCGATGGCGAGACCATCTATACGGCCAAGGATTTGCGGGTCGGTCTCTTCCAGGCGGGCGAAGCCGCCCCTGCCAGTGTCTGACCCTGAACGAAGCGAAGCGGCTCAAGGCTTCCTGGGATTTTGATCCGATGAAACGTGTGGTCGTGACCGGCATGGGAATCGTGTCCTCGATCGGCAATAGCGCCCAGGAGGTGCTCGCCTCGTTGCGCGAGGCCAAGTCCGGACTCGTCAAGGCCGACACCTATGCCGAGCTTGGTTTCCGCTGCCAGGTGCATGGCGCGCCTAAGCTCGATTGGGAGGCCATGATCGACCGCAAGGTGCGCCGCTTCATGGGCGAGGGCGCTGCGTGGAACTACATCGCCATGGAGCAGGCGATCCGCGACGCCGGGTTGGAGGAGAACGACGTCTCCAACGAGCGGACCGGGCTGGTCATGGGCTCCGGCGGCCCCTCGACCCGCGCCATCGTTCAGGCGGCCGACACGACTCGCGAGAAGGGCCCCAAGAAGGTCGGACCTTTCGAGGTGCCGAAGGCCATGTGTTCGACCAATTCGGCGACGCTCTCCACGCCCTATCACATCAAGGGGGTGAGCTACTCAATCTCCTCCGCCTGCTCGACGAGCGCGCATTGCATCGGCAACGGCGCCGAACTGATCCAATTGGGCAAGCAGGACGTCGTCTTTGCCGGCGGCGGCGAGGAGCTCGACTGGACGCTCTCGGTCCTGTTCGACGCCATGAACGCCATGTCCTCGGATTTCAACGACCGGCCCGAACAAGCGAGCCGCGCTTATGACACCGAGCGGGACGGCTTTGTCATCGCCGGCGGCGCCGGCGTCGTCGTGCTCGAGGAACTCGAGCATGCCAAGGCGCGCGGCGCGCGCATCTATGCCGAGCTTGCGGGTTATGGCGCCACCTCCGACGGCCACGACATGGTACAGCCTTCGGGCGAGGGCGCGGTGCGTTGCATGCGCATGGCGATGCAGAATGTCGACGGCGTCGACTATATCAATCCGCACGCGACCTCGACGCCGATCGGCGACATCAAGGAGATCGAGGCGATCCGCGAGGTGTTCGGCGACAAATGCCCGCCGATCAGCGCGACCAAATCGCTGAGCGGACATTCGCTAGGCGCCGCCGGCGTGCACGAGGCGATCTATTCGCTGCTGATGATGAATAACGGCTTCATCTGCGAATCCGCCAATATCGATACCATCGACCCGGCGGTCGCCGACATGCCGATCGCGCGCCAACGCCAGGACAACGTCGCCATTAACGCCGTTATGTCGAACAGCTTCGGCTTTGGCGGCACCAACGCCACACTCGTATTTCGTCGCCTGGACGGTTGAAGCGGACGGAGCCTGAACGGGATCAACCCACAACCAGAGTAAGTGCCATGACAACAACAAGAGATGTCGCCGCGCCGGGCCCGTTGATGGCGGGGAAGAGGGGATTGGTGATGGGGGTCGCCAACGACCGCTCGATTGCCTGGGGCATCGCACGGGTGCTGCACGGCCAGGGCGCCGAGCTTGCCTTTTCCTATCAGGGCGGCGCGTTCGGACGCCGCGCCGTGCCGCTCGCGAAAGGCATCGGCGCCAAGATCATCGTCGAGGCCGATGTCGAGGATTTGCAGAGCGTCGAGCGCGTGTTCGAGGCAATCCGCAAGGAGTGGGGATCGCTGGATTTCGTCGTACACGCGCTGGCTTTTTCCGACCGCAACGAGCTGAAAGGCCGCTATTGCGACACGACGCGGAAGAATTTCGAACACACCATGGTGATCTCGTGCTTTTCCTTCACCGAGATCTGCAAGCTCGCTGCCGCCATGATGCCGCAGGGCGGCTCGCTGCTCACTTTGACCTATGGCGGCGCGACAAGGGTGGTCCCCTGCTACAACGTGATGGGTGTGGCCAAGGCGGCGCTCGAAGCGAGCGTGCGCTATCTCGCTTCCGATTTCGGGCCGCAGGGAATCAGGGTGAACGCGCTCTCGGCCGGGCCGATGCGCACGCTCGCCGGCGCGGGCATCTCGGACGCGCGCACGCTGTTCCATTTCCAGCAGCGGAACGCGCCGATGCGCCGTTCGCCCACCCTCGACGAGGTGGGGGGTGCGGCCCTCTATCTCCTGTCGGATCTGTCGGGCGCGGTCACCGGCGAAATCCATCTCGTGGACTGCGGTTACTCGACCATCGCCATGCCGAATCTCTCGTCGCTGAAGGCGATGGAGCAAAGCGAGGCGCTAGAAGAAGCCGTCGAGAAGGCGCAGGCGCAGCGGGAGGCTGCGCAGTAGGTCTATCGGATATGAGTTGAGTGATTGGAGGAACGGCGATGGCCGAACTTATCGTGATGGTTTGCCTGCTTGCGACCCCGGAGCAATGCTCCGAGAAGGAGGTGCCCGGCGCCGGAGCGGGCGACGTGGTGTCCTGCATCAAGCAGGCCGGCGACAAGGCCAACGAGTGGCAAAAGTCGAATTCCGAGTACTTCCTGATCGGTTGGCGGTGCGAGAAAAAAGGCTAGAGCCGCCCCGGTCGAAGCGAGACGGCTCTGCAAAAGCCTGTCTGGCCGAGCCTAGCTCGCCTCGACCTTCTCCCGCTCTTTGCCGGTCTCCTGGTCGACCACCTTCATCGACAGCTTGACCTTGCCGCGGTCGTCGAAGCCGAGCAGCTTCACCCATACCTGGTCGCCTTCCTTGACCACGTCGGTGACGGCTTTCGGCCGCCCGTCGGCGAGTTGAGAGATATGCACCAGCCCGTCTTTGGGACCGAAGAAGTTCACGAAGGCGCCGAACTCCATCACCTTGACCACCTTGCCCTGGTAGATGGTGCCGACCTCGGGCTCTGACGTGATGCCCTTGATACGGCCGATCGCCGCGCGGATCGACTCGGCATTGGCCGAGGCGATCTTCACCGTGCCGTCGTCGGAGATGTCGATCTTGGCGCCGGATTCGGCGACGATCTCGCGGATCACCGAGCCTCCCGAGCCGATCACCTCGCGGATCTTGTCGACCGGGATGTGGATCGTCTCGATGCGTGGCGCATATTCGCCGAGTTCGGGCCGCGCGGTGTTGAGCGCCTTGTTCATCTCCGCAAGGATGTGCAGGCGTCCGCCGCGCGCCTGGTCGAGCGCGACCTTCATGATCTCCTCGGTGATGCCGGTGATCTTGATGTCCATCTGCAGCGAGGTGACCCCTTCGGACGTTCCGGCCACCTTGAAGTCCATGTCGCCGAGATGGTCCTCGTCGCCGAGAATGTCCGACAAGACGGCAAAGCTCGCGCCGTCTTTGATCAAGCCCATGGCGATGCCAGCCACCGGGCGCTTGAGCGGAATGCCGGCGTCCATCATGGCGAGCGAAGAGCCGCATACCGTTGCCATCGAGGAGGAGCCGTTCGACTCGGTAATCTCCGACACGATGCGGATGGTGTAGGGAAAGTTCTCGCGGTCCGGCAGCACCGGATGGATGGCCCGCCAGGCGAGCTTGCCATGGCCGATCTCGCGCCGTCCGGGCGAAGACATGCGGCCTACTTCGCCGACCGAGTAGGGCGGGAAGTTGTAGTGCAGCAGGAAGGTCTCCTTATAGGTGCCTTGCAGCGCGTCGACATATTGCTCATCCTCGCCGGTGCCGAGCGTGGCGACGGCCAGCGCCTGCGTCTCGCCGCGGGTGAACAGGGCGCTGCCATGGGTGCGGGGCAGGATGCCGACTTCGCAGACGATCGGTCTGACCGTGGTCAGGTCGCGCCCGTCGATGCGCTTCTTGGTGTTGAGGATGCTGGAGCGAACGACGTCCTTCTCCGCCTCCTTGAAGGCGCTCGCCAGCTTGGCGGCGTTGCTGCCGTCGTCGTCGGCCGGCACCAACGCGGCGATGACCCTTTCCTTGACGGTGGCGACGCGGTCGCGCCGCTCATGCTTGGCGGCGATCGTATAAGCCTCGCGCAACTCCGCCTCGGCGACGCCGCGCACCCGCGCGACCAGCGTGCCGTCGTCCTTGGGCTTCAACTCCCAGGGCTCCTTGGCGGCGCGCTCGGCAAGCTTCACGATCGCGTCGAGCACCGGCTGGAAGTGCTTCTGGCCGTACATCACCGCGCCGAGCATGACGTCCTCGGGCAGCTCCTTGGCTTCCGATTCGACCATCAGCACCGCATCGGCGGTTCCGGCCACCACGAGATCGAGCGCGCTCTCCTGCATCTCGTCGATCGTCGGGTTCACAACATATTGGCCGCCGATATAGCCGACCCTTGCCGCGGCGATCGGCCCGAGAAACGGCACACCCGAAAGCGTCAGCGCGGCGGAAGCCGCGACCATTCCCACGATATCGGGATCGTTCTCCATGTCGTGCGACAAAACGGTGACGATCACTTGTGTCTCGTTCTTGAACCCGGCGGCGAAGAGCGGGCGGATCGGCCGGTCGATCAGCCGCGAGGTCAGCGTTTCCTTCTCTGTGGGCCGGCCTTCGCGCTTGAAATAGCCGCCGGGAATCTTGCCTGCGGCGAAGGTCTTCTCCTGGTAGTTCACGGTAAGCGGGAAGAAGTCGATGCCGGCCCGCTCTTCCTTGGCTGCGACGACAGTGGCGAGAACGCTGGTATCGCCGTAAGTGGCCAGCACGGCGCCGTCGGCCTGCCGCGCGATGCGGCCGGTCTCAAGCTTGAGGGGGCGCTTCCCCCATTCGATCTCTACGGTGTGTTTGTTAAACATGATGATGTCCCAATGCGTGGATAGGAGTGGCGCCGCTCCTGGCGCCCGATGGCGCGAGGGCCGCCCAGTTCACGTCGAATGCAAGCGCGACCGCGGGCTGGCCCGCCACGAGGAGGGCGTTCACCGGCGAATGCCCAGCCGGTTGATCAGCTTCTGGTAGCGGTCTTCGTCGGTCGACTTGACGTAGTCGAGCAGCCGACGACGCTGGCTGACCATCTTGAGCAGCCCACGGCGCGAATGATTGTCCTTGCCGTGCGATTTGAAATGTTCGGTGAGATTGGTAATCCGCTCGGTCAGGATCGCGACCTGGACCTCTGGAGAGCCGGTATCGCCCGACTTGGTCGCATATTCTTTGACAAGCTCTTGCTTGCGCTCAGCGCTGATCGACATCGGATGATTCCTTGCGGTTTGAGGGATTGTCAGGGCCGCGCCGGGATGTCGTCCAGCACGGTCGGCTCGCTAGCGCGCAGAGAAGCCCTGGGGGCTCCGCCGCGAATGGCCGCAATATAGGCATTATCCGCCGCGTGGCCAGCGGAATTTCGGCAGGATAACGGCGCTCAGAAGCAGAACACAAACTCGCGGAATACCCAGCCCAGAGGCTTCCTGGTGGCGTAGTCAACGACCTTGGCCCAGGGCTTGCCATTGGCGGCATTCTTCTCGGCGACGATTGCGACCGTGCTGCCATTGGGCAGCGTTCCGACGATCTTGCCGTTCGGACTTTCGCGCACATTAAGCGGCGTCCCGGTAGGGTCGGTCACCTTGCAGCGCTCATCGTCGGCGGCAGAGGCGAAACCTATCGAGGAGCAGAGCGCCATCGCGGCAAGCAGGCTCCGTGTCACAGTTCCCTCCCTTGGCGGTCTCCGCGCCTCAGCGCGGCAAATTGAAGATGCGGCGGGGCTTGAGCTCGCCTTTGTCCATCTCGCCGAGCGCAACCAGCTTGCCGCGCGAGGTGGCATAGACAATGCCTTCGACGATCGGAGCGTCCCGCCCGCGCAACAATACCGCCTGGCCGCGCCTGAGCCTATCCGCATCGGCGCCCGACAGGGCAAGCGCCGGGATGTCGCCAAGCGCGGTCTCGACCGGCTCGAGTGCGCTCAGCAGCGCCTCGTGGCCCCCGCTCGCGGCCAGCGCCTCGAGCTTCGCGAGCGGCACCGCGCACGCCTCGTCGAAGCCGCCGACCCGGGTGCGGCGCAGGACCTCCACATGGCCGAGCGTGCCGAGCGCCCGGCCGAGATCCCGGGCCAGCGACCGCACATAGGTGCCCTTGCCGCAATGCGCCTCGAGCACGCAACGATCCTGGTCCGGATGGGCGACGAGCGCGAGCAGGACAACCGACACGCGCCGCGGTTTGAGCTCGAAATCTTCCTCGTCACGGGCAAGATCGTACGCGCGGGCGCCGTCGACCCTGACCGCAGAGTAGCGCGGGGGGACCTGCTCGATCTCGCCGGTGAATTCGCCGAGCTTGGCCTCGATCTCCGCGCGCGAGGGGCGCTTATCGCTGCTCGCCACCACCTTGCCCTCGGCATCGTCGGTGTCGGTCTCGGCGCCGAAGCGGATCGTGAAACGATATTCCTTGGCGCCTTCGACCGCATAGGGGACGGTCTTGGTCGCCTCGCCGAAGGCGATCGGCAGCACGCCGGTGGCGAGCGGATCGAGCGTCCCGGCATGGCCCGCCTTCTCCGCCTCGAATAAGCGCCTGACCCGGGTCACGGCCTGGGTCGAGGTCATGCCTTGCGGCTTGTCGAAATTGAGCCAGCCATGGACCGGTAGGCCTTTGCGCCGCGCCATCGCCTGTGCCGCCTCTTGTTCTAGGAGTCGAGGTCGCGCACGACCTTGGGCGAAGCGAGCAGCGCGTCGATGCGGGCGGAAGCCTCGAACGAGGTATCCACCTTGAATCTGAGCTCCGGCATGAATTTCAGGCTCACCCGCTTGGCGAGCAGCCCGCGCAGGAATCGCTTGTGCTTGTCCAGTTGGGTGACGGCTTCTTCCGCCGCAGCTACGCCGCCCCCCAACGGAATCACAAAGACCGTGGCAAGCTTGAGGTCGGGCGTCATGCGCACCTCCGGCACGGTCAGCGAATGCCGGTCCAGCACCTCATCGACGATCTCGCCGCGGGTAAAGATCTCGGCCAGCGCATGGCGGACGGTCTCGCCGACCTTTAGCTGGCGTTGGGAGGGCGGCTTGCCTTTGCCTCGAATTGTCATCGCAGTCTCGACACTTGCTCTCCCCTCCCCCCTTGAGGGGGAGGGATAGGGAGGGGGGTTGCACCAAGAGAGTCGCGTTGCGCCGCATTGCCGTCACCCCCCTCTGCTCGCGCGAGATGCGCGAGCGTGCTCCCCCTCAAGGGGGGAGCGGGGAGCAAGATGCGCCGCATGAGTCTCTGCGTCGGTTCCACGGAACGGTCGCGGCGGATGTCTGGCCAGCCCTAAAGCGTGCGCTGGACGTGCTCGACCTGGAAGCACTCGATGACGTCGCCCTGGCGCATGTCCTGGTAGCCCTCGAAGGCCATGCCGCATTCCTGGCCGGCGGTCACCTCGCGCACCTCGTCCTTGAAGCGCTTCAGGGTGGACAGTTTGCCTTCATGCACCACGACGTTGTCGCGGATCAGGCGGACCTGAGCTCCGCGCTCGACCTTGCCCTCGGTCACACGGCAGCCCGCCACCTTGCCGACCTTGGAGATGGCGAATACTTCGAGGATCTCGGCGTTACCGAGGAAGGTCTCGCGCACCGTGGGCGCCAGCAAGCCGCTCATGGCCTGCTTCATGTCGTCCACCAGGTCGTAGATCACCGCGTAATAGCGAATTTCCACGCCCTCGCGCTCGGCCACTTCTCTTGCCTGCGCGTTGGCGCGGACGTTGAACCCGAGCACCACCGCTCCGGAGGTCGCGGCCAGCGACACGTCCGACTCGGTAATACCGCCGACGCCGGCATGGATGATGCGCGCCCGCACCTCGTCGGTGCCAAGCTTGGCGAGCGCTGTGGTGATCGCCTCGACCGAGCCTTGCACGTCGCCCTTGACCAGCAGGGTGAACTCCTTGGTGCCGGCGGTCTTCAGATTGGTCATCATCTGCTCGAGGCTGCCGCGGGCGCCCGCCACCGCCAGCCGCTTGCGCCGCTCGCGCACGCGATAGTCCGTAATCTCGCGCGCGCGTGCCTCGTTCTCGACCACGGCGAACTGATCGCCGGCCTCGGGCGCTGAGTCGAAGCCAAGCACCTCGACCGGAACCGAAGGTCCAGCGCTCGTCACCTGCTCGCCGAGCTCGTTGATCAGCGCCCGCACGCGGCCATAGGCTGAGCCCGCGACGACGAGGTCGCCGATGTGAAGCGTGCCGCGCTGGATCAGCGCGGTGCCGACCGGGCCGCGGCCGCGCTCGAGCTTAGCTTCGACGATCACGCCCTCGGCGGGCCGATCGGGATTGGCGGTCAGCTCCAGCACTTCGGCCTGCAGCGCGATTGCTTCCAGCAGCCTGTCGAGGCCGGTCTTCTTCAAGGCCGAGACCTCGATCTCAAGTGTATCGCCGCCGAGGCTTTCCACCACGATCTCCTGGCTCAGGAGCTCGGTGCGCACCCGCTGCGGGTCGGCTCCCGGCATGTCGATCTTGTTGATGGCCACGATCATCGGCACGCCGGCGGCTTTGGCGTGATTGATGGCCTCGACCGTCTGTGGCTTCACCCCGTCATCGGCGGCCACCACCAGCACCACGATGTCGGTCACCTGCGCGCCGCGCTGGCGCATGGCGGTAAAGGCCTCGTGCCCGGGCGTGTCGATGAAGGTGACCTTTTGCCCAGACGGAGTTTCGACCTGATAGGCGCCGATATGCTGGGTGATGCCGCCGGCCTCCTGAGAGACGACGTTGGTCGTGCGGATGGCGTCGAGCAGCGATGTCTTGCCGTGGTCGACATGGCCCATGATCGTCACGATCGGGGCGCGCGCCTGCAAATCCTCGGCGTGGTCGTCGGCGCCGATGAAACCTTCTTCGACATCGGCCTCCGAGACGCGCCGCGGTGTATGCCCGAACTCCTCGGCGACGAGCTGGGCCGTGTCGGCATCGATTACATCGGTGATCTTATGCATCTCGCCGTCCTTCATCAGATATTTGATGACGTCGACGCCGCGCTCGGCCATGCGGTTGGCGAGTTCCTGGATGGTGATAACTTCGGGGATCACCACGTCGCGTTGAATCTTGGCTTGGGCCTGCGGACCGGTGATCTGCTTCTTTTGGCGCTCCTGGCGGCGCTTCAGCGAGGCTAGGCTGCGCTGACGCTGCTCCTCGTCGAGCGCGTTGATGATGGTGAGGCGTCCCCTGACCCTGCGCTCTTCGCCGCGGCGGGGGGCCGTGACACTCTTCTTGTGGCGCGCATCGGCGGCGCGCGGGGCCTCCTCCGGCTCCTCCTTGACGAGATGCTTGCGCACGGTCTCTTCGCCGACCTTGCGCGCCTTCGTCTCGGCCTCGAGCCGCTCCTCCTCCTTGCGCTTGCGCTCGGCGGCCTTCTCGCGCTCCTGGTCGCGTTGCTCCTCGGTCACGACATCGAGGGCGGCGGTCTGCTTGGCCTTCTCGCGCTCCTCCGCCTCGCGCACGCGCGCGTCCTGCAGAGCGCGCTGGCGGGCGTCCTTCTCGTCGTCGGAAAGCTGCCGCAACACGACGCCACTCCGCCGCGGCTGGGCCGCCTCGGGCTTGGCTTTCTCAGCTACCTCGGCGCTTGGCGCGGCAGGCGTGGCCTGAACCTCTTCGGGCGCCTGCGCCCCGGCGGAGCCGATCGATCGGCGCTTCTTCTTCTCGACCAGAACGGACTTCGAGCGCCCGTGGCTGAAGCTCTGCCGCACATGGCCGGACTCCACCGTCCGGCGCACGTTGAGCGTCATCTTGCGCGCTCCGCGAGCGGTTTTGCCTTCAGTCTCGTTGGTTTCGCTCATTCTTTGTCCGTATCCGATCCGTTCTGGCTTGCAAATGCGGCTCGGCCCTTGCGGTAGCGCTCTAAGCGCGAGGCCGCCGCTAGGACGTTTCGAGCCGCTCCGCCCTGGATGAGGGCAGCATGTATCACATTTGCCCGGCCCGATGCCAAACCCAATTCATCCGCGCCAAGGACGCGGATCGCCGGGATCGGGCCTTCGCCCCGCATTCCGCGGGCCTTGCCGTCAAGCTTGCGGCAACCATCTTCGGCGGCTTCCTTGGCATGGATCAGCGCCAGCACCCGGCCCCTGCCGATCGCCTCCTCCACCTTGGCGTTGCCGAACACCACCTCTCCCGCCTTGTTGGCAAGAGCCAGCGCCTGCGAGGCGGCTTCGGCCAGAAGCTGCTCGACCTGCCCTGCAAGTCCTTTGGGAACCTTGACTTGCGTCTTGAGCGCCCGGGTGAACACGCCGCGCTTGGCGGCGTCGGCGACAATGTCGTGCGCCGCCGTCAGCCATACGCCGCGGCCTGGCAGCCTCTCCTTGAGATCCGGGACGATTGTGCCGTCCGGGCCCAGGACGAAGCGGATTAGCTCGTCCTTCGGCCTCCGAGCGCGGCTGAGCGCACAGGCGCGGACGGTGTCGCCCGCGCTCTGGCTTCCGTGGTCCTGCTCAGCTGCCGCTTGCCGCAACTATGGTCTCCTCGCCAGGCCATCAGGCGTTCGCGCCGCTTGGCGCGGCCTCGCCGCCCGCCTCTTCGGCGGCGGCCTCATCCTCGCCCTCGACCTCTTCAGGCTCGGGCGCGAGATCAGCCTCGGTGATCCAGCCGGCCTTGATACGGGCCGCGAGAATCAGCTCTTCGACTTGGGGCTTGGCAAGCCCGAAGCCGTCGAGAATGCCGTCATGGCGAATGGTCTCTTTGTCCTTGCGTTCGCTCCAGCCGGCCAAATCGTCGGTGGCGCAATCGGCAAGGTCCTCGACCGTCTTGATGTTGTTCTCGCCGAGCGTGACCAGCATCGCGGTGGTGACGCCGGGCACTTCGGAGAGCTCATCGGCGACGCCGAGCGCCTTGCGCTTGGCTTCGAGCTCCGCCTCGATCTTCTCCAGATGCTCGCGCGCGCGAGTCTGGATCTCGTTGGCGGTGTTCTCGTCGAAGCCTTCGATCGAGGCGATCTCCGACGGTTCGACGAACGCCACCTCCTCGACCGAGGAGAAACCCTCCGACGCAAGCAGTTGGGCGATGACCTCGTCGACGTCCAGCGCCTCCATGAAGGTCTGCGAACGCTCGGCGAACTCCGCCTGGCGGCGTTCCGACTCGGAAGCTTCCGTCATGATGTCGATATCCCAGCCGGTGAGCTGCGAGGCGAGCCGCACGTTCTGGCCCTTGCGGCCGATGGCGAGCGATAGCTGCTGGTCCGGGACCACCACCTCGATGCGCTCGGCATCCTCGTCGAGCACGACCTTGACCACCTCGGCCGGGGCCAGCCCGTTGACGATGAAGGTCGCGGCATCCGGCGACCACTGGATGATGTCGATCTTCTCGCCCTGCA
>DASQKJ010000111.1:0-3358 GCA_035630595.1 Methyloceanibacter sp. | reverse complement strand
GGTAAGGCCCGCATCCTTCAGCGCCTTGCGGCACGGCTCGACGGTCTTCTGTACGAGGTCGTCGACCAGCGCTTCGAACTTGGCGCGGGTCAACTTCATCGTCAGATGCTTCGGCCCGGTCTGGTCGGCCGTGATGAAGGGCAGGTTGATTTCGGTCTGCGTGGTCGAGGACAACTCGATCTTGGCCTTTTCGGCGGCCTCTTTCAGGCGCTGCAAGGCAAGCTTGTCGTTGCGCAGGTTGATGCCCTGCTCCTTCTGGAACTCATCGGCCAGATAGCTGACGAGCCGCATGTCGAAGTCTTCACCGCCGAGGAAGGTGTCGCCATTGGTGGACTTCACCTCGAACACGCCGTCGCCGATTTCAAGAATCGAGACGTCGAAGGTGCCGCCGCCGAGGTCGTACACCGCGATGGTGCCGGTTTTCGTTTTGTCGAGACCGTAGGCGAGCGCTGCCGCCGTCGGCTCGTTGATGATGCGCAGCACTTCGAGCCCGGCGATCTTGCCGGCGTCCTTGGTGGCCTGACGCTGCGCGTCGTTGAAGTAGGCGGGGACGGTGATGACCGCCTGGTCGACCTTTTGGCCGAGATGGGCTTCCGCGGTCTCTTTCATCTTCTGCAGGATGAAGGCGGAGACCTGCGAGGGCGAATAGGTCTTGCCGTCGGCTTCGACCCAGGCGTCGCCGTTCGATGCCTTGACGATCTTGTAGGGGACGAGCTTCTTGTCCTTCTCGACCATCGGGTCGTCATAGCGGCGGCCGATCAGGCGCTTCACCGCAAAGAACGTTCGCTCGGGATTGGTCACCGCCTGACGCTTGGCGGGCTGGCCGACGAGGCGCTCGCCGTCATCGGTGACGGCAACGATCGAAGGCGTCGTGCGCATGCCTTCCGCGTTCTCGATGACTTTCGCAGTCTTGCCATCCATTACGGCGACGCACGAATTCGTGGTGCCGAGATCGATCCCAATGACCTTTCCCATGGTCCTCATATCCTTCTTGTTGCGGCAGGTTGGCCGGGCCCTGGACGGCGCACCTAACCGAACCCCCAACGATCAAATACTCGCGATATTGCGACGGTGAGCCTCATATAGGAGGGGGGGTCGGGCCTGCAAGGACCGAACGCAAGCTTAGGACCTGAAATGGCTGACGTTTGAAAGATTGTGTCAGCCCGGGGCGGGGGCGCATCAGTGCCTGGAGCGGCGTTAAGAAATTGGCAAGGCCGCTCCTCGCCCGCGCCACCGGAGCGCTGCGCAGCCATGCGGCACCCTCCCCATCGAGGGCCGGCCGCCGTGGGAAGGGACGCGGTATTTGGCCGCTGGACGCGCCTCAAAAAGAGCCCGGATACCGGGCAGAATCCTGCAAAATGGCTGACATATCGGAACGTAACCGTGGAACGGACCCCTACCCTGCCCTGTTGCAGGGACATCAAAACCGCTAAAAGCGGGCCGACTGGAACGACCCCTGTCGTGCCCCAAGACTCCAAGATCGGCTTCAAGATTCCACTAGAGATTCCTAGCTGCATCGTCGGACCACTGAATGGCCCCCATGCAAACCCGGTAGATCCTCCATGAAGCAACTTCGATACTTCGCTGCGATTGCCCTGATCGTTGCCGCCAATTCTACCGTATTCTCTTCTGCGTTCGCCGCCGACCCGGTCTTCCCGCCCGGCGCCAGGGTGGGCATGACGCCACTGGTCGGCCTCAACAAGGCCAGAACGTTCATCGGCTTCGAGACCGAGGATCAAGGGGTCAAGGTCCTGGTCACCGACCTCCCGGCCGAGGCCTATGGCGAGGTCGCCAATGCCTTCAAGGCCAACCCGGGCGGCACCGGCGGCATCAAGCCGGAGAGCATCGAGACCGCAGCGGGGCTCGCCTACTACACCGTCGAAAGCGGCAAGGAAAACGCCAAGGACGGCGGCGCCAATGTGCGCCGCTATTCGATGATCCTGCCCGGCCCCACCTTCTCCGGCTATGTCGCTGTGCAGGTGCCCGAGAACGCTTCCAAAATCTATACCGACGACGCCATCCGCCAGATGTTCGCTTCCGCCGTGATCCGTACCGAGGTGCCGCTCGAGGAGCAACTCGGGTTGATGCCTTTCAAGATGAGCGAGCTCTCGAACTTCAAGAACATCCGCACGCTGGCGCCGGGCGCGGCCCTCATTCTCTCCGACGGCGACGAAAAGACCGGCTTCGAGGTCGCGCCCTTCATGATCATCGGCCTGATCGGCTCGACGGCGGCTTCGTCCGACGATCGCGGCCGCTTCGCCCAGCAGATTGCGACCACCATTCCCGGCGTGCGCGACGGCAGGATCACGATGTCGGAGCCGGTCCGCATCGACGGCCAGCCCGGCTACGAGACCCGGATCGACGCCACCAGCGGCAAGGACAATACGCCCGTCACCATCGTGCAATGGCTGCGGTTCGGCTCCCAGAGCTCGATGCGCATCATCGGCTCTTCGCCGCGCGACGACTGGACCAAGGCCTTTCCACGCTTCCGCGCGGTGCGCGACGGAATTCATCCGCGCGGCTGAAGCTCGAAATTCGCAAAGCCCGCCGAAATTTCGGGCTTTCGTTCGTACACAAATGGAACTAGCTTTCTTTTCGTCGGGTTTCACTACCGGGGAGAAGCATCATGTTTACTCGCAGGCTGGTTCTGACAGCTCTTGGCGCGACGTCGGTCGCCGCCCTCGCTCCTTCAGCGCTTTGGGCCGCGCCGATCAAGCCCGACGAAGCCTCGGCGCTGCTCGTCATCGACGTACAAAACTGTTTCCTGCCGGGCGGCAGCCTCGCGGTAAAGGACGGCGAGCAGGTCGTCCCCATCATCAACCGCATCGCCAAGGGTTTTGCCAATGTGGTGATGACGCAGGACTGGCACACCGCGGCCCACGTCTCGTTCGCAACATCGCATTCCGGCAAGAAGCCGTTCGAGACCGTCAGCCTGCCCTACGGCAAGCAGGTGCTGTGGCCCGATCATTGCGTGCAGGGGACCGAGGGCGCGTCGCTGTCGAAGGACCTCGCGATCCCGCATGCCGGGCTCGTCATCCGCAAGGGTTTCAACAAGAACGTGGACAGCTATTCGGCCTTTACCGAGGCAGACGGCAAGACCACGACGGGACTCGCCGCTTACCTGAAGGCGCGCAAGGTGAAGCGGGTGTTCCTCGCCGGCCTCGCCACCGATTTCTGCGTGGCATGGAGCGCGCTCGACGCGCGCAAGGCGGGCTTTGAAACCTATGTGATTGAGGACGCCTGCCGCGGCATCGACACCCAGGGGCTCGCTCGCAAAAGCCTGGGCCGACATGACCAAGGCCGGCGTCAAGCGCATCAAGTCCGACGATATCGCGGCTTAACGCCGTATCCTCTCACA
>DASQKJ010000110.1:0-40512 GCA_035630595.1 Methyloceanibacter sp. | reverse complement strand
GGCGGTGCCGCGCGCCGATCCGAATGCGCCGCTGATCAATCCGGGCGTGCTGCTCCGCGGCGCCCGATAGGGCAAGCCAGACAAACGTCATCCTCGCCGCGGCGCATTCGCGTCCGGCTTATGTCCTTTCCGTAGGGCGGGCAAAGCGAAGCGTGCCCACCATCATCCGTTCCGCGTGGGCAACGAAAACGCCCTCAGAAGGACAAGGCGCGCAGAGTCTAGTGCCTCAGCGAGAGGCGGGGATAGATTGCGCGCTCCAAATTAGACTATGATCTTCGGGCAGCGATTTTTTCGCCGGCGTGCGCTAGCGGGTGCGATAGGCGGCCTTGCGACAACGCAACCTATAGGCCTCGGCGAGTCGCTCGTCGCGCGACCGCAGCAGTAAGCCCGGCTCGGCGAGATTTGCGAGATGAAGCAGCCGGTCTTCAACTTGGCGATGCGCGATGATCTCGCCGCTTGGCAGGATGTGGCCGACCTCGGTCCCGGATTCCGCCAGAGCACGGCCGACCAGCAGACAACGATGGCAGTCGAGCGGATCGGCCTCCGAGCACATCGCCGCGACGCAGCGCTGCTCCGCTTCTTGCATCAGCCGTCCCAGCCCTGCGCGAAACTCCGGCGCGGCGGCCATCTTCTCGTAGTCCGCCGCACCTTCGGTATAGAGCTCGGGCCGGTCAGGCCAGCCGCCAAGCTCCTTGCCGAGAAACGCATAGGCAATGCCGCGTGCTGCAAGCGCCGCCGACAAACCAGCCTTGTTGAAATGCGGCGAGAAGCGCGAGACCGGCGCCGAGCGCACATCGGCGATCATGTTCGCCCCCGCTCCCTCCAGCAAGGCAAGGAAGCGATCGAGCGAATGCCGAGAGTGTCCGATGGTCAGAATAATCGTCTTCAAGCCGCATCCGTCTGCGCGTCGCGCAGATCTGGCGGGACCGCCTCGCCGGCCAGCATGCGGATCGCCGCATCGAGCTTCATCACTTGCTGCTCCTGGCTGCCGAGCCGCCGCACCGAGACGGTGTTCTCCTCCGCCTCGCGCTTGCCGACCACCAGCAGCACGGGGACCTTGGCAAGCGAGTGCTCGCGCACCTTGTAGTTGATCTTCTCGTTGCGGAGATCGGCCTCGGCGCGAAGCCCCGCACCCTGCAGCGCTTCCAGCACCGCCTCGGCGCAAATGTCGGCATCCGAGACGATAGTGGCGACCACTGCCTGCACCGGCGCCAGCCAGAGCGGCAGATGCCCCGCATAATGCTCGATGAGGATGCCGGTGAAGCGCTCGAGCGAGCCGAACATCGCCCGGTGGATCATCACCGGCACCGTCTTCTCGCCGTCGGGTCCGATATAGAACGCGCCGAGCCGCCCTGGCAGATTGAGATCGACCTGGATCGTGCCGCATTGCCAGTCCCGCCCGATGGCGTCGCGCAGCACATATTCGAGCTTGGGCCCGTAAAACGCGCCCTCCCCCGGGTTGAGCTCATAAGCAAGTCCGGCGACCTCGACCGCACGCTTGAGCGCGGCCTCGGCTTTGTCCCACACCGCATCAGCACCGACGCGTTTCTCCGGCCGGTCGGAGAATTTGATACGCACGTCGTTAAAGCCGAAATCACGATAGATCGACAGCATCTGCTCGTTGAGGCGCACGCATTCCTCGGTGATCTGGTCCTCGGTGCAGAAAATATGCGCGTCGTCCTGCGTGAAATGCCGCACGCGCAGGAGGCCATGCAGCGCGCCGGACGGCTCGTAGCGATGCACCTTGCCGAACTCGGCAATGCGCAGCGGCAAATCGCGATAGCTTTTCAAGCCGTGCTTAAAGATCTGCACGTGGCCCGGACAATTCATCGGCTTGCAGGCATAGATGCGCTCATCGGGCGTCTCAGTGACATACATGTGGTCGCCGAATTTCTCCCAATGGCCCGACTGCTCCCAAAGGGTGCGCTCCATCATGTCGGGCGAATTCACCTCGACATAGCCCCATGCGTTCTGGCGGCGGCGCATATAGGCGATCAGCGCGGTAAACAACGCCCAGCCCTTCGCGTGCCAGAACACCGCCCCCGGCGCCTCTTCCTGGAAATGAAATAGATCCATCTCACGGCCCAGGCGGCGGTGGTCGCGCTTTTCCGCTTCTTCGAGCTGATGCAGATAGGCCTTGAGGTCATCCTCGCTTGCCCAGGCCGTGCCGTAGATGCGCTGGAGCATCGGTCTCGACGAATCTCCGCGCCAATAGGCGCCGGCGATCTTGATCAGCTTGAACCCCTTGCCGACCTTCCCCGTCGAGGTCATATGCGGGCCGCGGCAGAGATCGAGCCATTCGCGTTGCGAATAGATCTTGAGATCCTCGCCCTCCGGAATCGCGTCGATCAGCTCGAGCTTGAAGACCTCGCCCTTGTCGGCGAACAGTTTCTTCGCCTGCTTGCGGTCCATCACCTCGCAGCTGAACGGCGCGTCACGGGCGACGATCTCGCGCATTTTGGTTTCGATCTTGGGGAGATCGTCCGGCGTGAACGGCTCGTCGCGCGCGAAATCGTAATAGAAGCCGTTCTCGATCACCGGGCCGATCGTGACCTGCGTACCGGGATAGAGCGCCTGCACCGCTTCCGCCATCACATGCGCGGCGTCGTGGCGGATCAGCTCCAGGGACCGAGGGTCGTCGCGTGTCAGGAATTCGATCGCGGCATCGGACTTGATGGGAGCGGCGAGGTCGGCGAGCTTGCCGTCGAGGCTCATCGCCACGCTGCGCTTGGCCAGCGACGGCGAGATCGACTTGGCGACATCGAGACCCGTGGTGCCGGCAGCCACCGCGCGCTTTGCGCCATCGGGAAATGTCAGGGAGATCTGCGACATGTGTTTGCTCCTCTCACTCCTGCGTACCGGCGCAGGTAAGAGACAGTCGGTTGTCACGCGCGCCTTTTACCCGGATTTCGCTCTCGCGTCACGGGGGATTAGCCGCCAGCGGCCATAGCGCCACGGCGCAAGCTTGTGGCGTTCGCTGCTGAGGTCGGGCACGGGGTCGTAGCCATGGCTCCCCCATGGGTGGCAGCGGCAAAGCCTTGCCAAGCCAAGCCAGCTGCCCTTCCACGCACCGTTCGTCTCGATCGCCTCGCGCGCATAGTCCGAGCAGGTGGGGAGATGCCGGCAATTTGTGCCGAGCAACGGCGAGATGGTGAGCCGGTAAACCGCGATTGGAGCAAGCAGCAATCCTCTCGCGACCCGCGCGCTGCGCGATACGCTCCCCTCCCCGCGCCTGCGCGATGGGTCAGTCATTGGCTGCCGATCCGGCCTCACGCTTGGCTTCGATCTGGGCGATGGCATCCTCGACGGCATCGAACACCAGCAGCGTCGAGGCGTGCCGCGCCTTGTAGTCACGCACCGGCTCGAGCACCGCAAGCGCATGCCACTTGCCTTCGGGCGGCGGCCCGCCCTCTTTCAGCATCTTGCGCATGGCATGGCCGACCGCGCGCAGCTCCGCCGCGCTCGAGCCGACCACCTCCCGGCCCATCACCGAGGCCGCCGACTGGCCGAGCAGGCAGGCCTTCACGCTTTGGCCATAGTCGGTCACCACGTCCCCCTCCATGGCGAGATCGACAATGACCGTGCTGCCGCACAGCTTGGAATGCGCCGTCGCCGAGGCATGCGGCGCGGCAAGCCTCGCCGTGCGCGGCAGCGCCGCCGCCAGTTCGAGGATGCGCTGGCTATAGATGTCCTCAGGAAGCGTCATGGTTCATCGTGTTGGAGGCTCGCCTTGCAGCTTGAAACCACGCATTATATATGCAGCCGGGCTTGAGAATGAGAGGTGGCGGATCGGGCCGCCGCAAGAGGTTGTTGACGGGCAGGTTATACTAGCCCAACTGGAGCGATGAACGGCTTAAGGCCCTGGGCGTTAGGCCAGACAAGGAAACTTCGTATCTCATGGACGCCACGGTGAAGAAGCTCAGGACGCGGCCTGTCGTCGAGACCGGGCCGGGGCCCGGCATCATTAGGCCCTCCCGGGAGGAGGCCGAGGAAGCCGTCCGCACCCTTATCGCCTATGCCGGCGACGACCCCGACCGCGAGGGCCTGCGCGAAACCCCCCGCCGCGTCACCTCGGCCTATGACGAGTTCTTCGCCGGCTACCGCGAGGAGCCGCTCGACGTTCTGTCGCGCACCTTCGACGAGGTGGCCGGCTATGACGACATCGTCATGTTGCGCGACATCGAGGTCCACTCCCATTGCGAGCACCACATGATCCCGTTTATCGGCAAGGCGCATGTCGCCTATTTCCCGACCGACCGGGTGGTGGGCATATCCAAGCTCGCCCGCGTGGTCGACGTGTTCGCGCGCCGCCTTCAGACGCAAGAGACCATGACCGCGCAGATCGCCGAGACCATCGACAAGGCGCTGAAGCCGAAGGGCGTCGCCGTGATGATCGAGGCCGTGCATCAATGCATGTCGATCCGCGGCGTGAAGAAGCCTGATGTCGCCACCATCACCACGCAGTTCACCGGCATCTTCAAAGAGGATCCGGCGCAACAGGCGCGCTTCATGATGCTGGCGACCGAGCGCGGCCGCGGCTAAAGCCGCCAAGGATGGATCGCGGTGAGCAAGGCCGCAGGCTTCCCCGCCCCTGGCAGCAAATCGGAGAGCGAGGAAGGCACGGCCTTCGCGCCGCGCTTCGACGCCGACGGCCTGGTGCCGGTGGTCGCCACCTCGGCCGCGACCGGCGAGGTGCTGATGCTCGCCTATATGAACGAAGAGGCGCTGGCCAGGACCATCGAGACCGGAGAGGCGCATTATTGGTCGCGGTCGCGCGGCCGCCTTTGGCGCAAAGGCGAAGAGAGCGGCAATGCCCAGCGCGTGGTCGAGATGCGCACCGATTGCGATCAGGACGCGATCTGGCTGCGCGTGGAGATGGTCGGCGCCGATGCCGCCTGTCACACCGGGCGGCGGAGTTGCTTCTACCGCGCCATCCCCCTGGGTAAAGCGGCCGGCGGCGGCGTGACCCTCAGCTTCGTCGAGGCGGAGCGGAAATTCGACCCGGAGGCCGTGTACCGTCATCCTGGTGCCGCAAACAGAACCTTAAAGAGTTCGTAGTAAGATTCTCCGCGGCTAGACCGTCGCATTCGGCCACGCCGTTTCCAACGCAGGATGGCCGTCTGCGGCCCGGTTGCCGGACCAGCTTTCGGCTTGGGCGCTCGAACATGGCACGACCGATGATTGGCATAGCGCTTGGCGGCGGCGCCGCGCGCGGCTGGGCCCATAT
Organism: Methyloceanibacter sp.; assembly: GCA_035630595.1. Classification (GTDB taxonomy): domain Bacteria; phylum Pseudomonadota; class Alphaproteobacteria; order Rhizobiales; family Methyloligellaceae; genus Methyloceanibacter. The sequence goes on along the minus strand of DASQKJ010000110.1, from coordinate 35,285 downwards.
CGGCGTGCTGAAGAGCCTGATCGCGGCCGGGCTGGAGCCAGACATCGTCGCGGGCACCTCGATCGGCGCGGTCGCCGGCGCCTGCTACGTCACCGGCAGGCTAGATGCGTTGGAGGAATTCGCCGCAAGCTTGACCCGCCGCCGCATCTTCGGCTTTCTCGATTTCAATTTCGGCGGCTCCGGGCTGATCACCGGCCAGCGCCTGAGCGCGCGGCTCGAGCACCATCTGCAGGAGTTTCACATCGAACGGCTGGAGCGGCGCTTCGTGGCGGTCGCCACCGAGCTCGGCACCGGACACGAAGTCTGGCTCAGCAAGGGCAGCCTGGTGACCGCGCTGAAAGCCTCCTTCGCTCTACCCGGCATTTTCCGTCCCGTGAAGATCAACGGCCGCTGGCTGATCGACGGCGCTCTGGTCAATCCGATCCCGGTCTCGGTTTGCCGCGCTCTCGGCGCCCGCATCGTCATCGCCGTCAATCTGAACTCCGACCTTTTGAACAAGGGCGGCATCATTCACGATCAGGCGGCGTTCAACGAGCCTGTCCCCATCGCGGAAGACCATCTCCCCGGTACCAATGGCCGCGCCGCGCTGCATCTGCTGCATCGGCAGATTTTCGGCCGCAGCAAGGAGGGGCCGGGAATCTCCGCGGTAATGATGGACGCGATCAACATCACGCAGGACCGCATTGCGCGGTCGCGTCTGGCCGGCGACCCGCCCGACATCACTATCGGGCCGAAGACCGGCGGCATCGGCTTGTTCGACTTCCACCGCGCCGGCGAAGCGATCGAGCTCGGCGCGCGCGCGACGGAAAAGCAGATCGAAGAGCTCAAGCAGGCGGTGCGAAGCCACACCGCCTGAACGCGCTCAGCCGGTGGCGATATATTCGCGCATCGCAGCGGCTTCCATTTCCGCCTCCGCGATCCGCATCCTCACGACATCGCCGATCGATACCAGCCCGCACAGCCTTCCCCGTTCGACCACGGGCATGTGCCGAAAGCGGTGCGCGGTCATTTCGGCCATGAGCCGGTCGATGGTGTCTGCCTCGCGGCAGGAAACCACGGCCTTGGTCATGCAGGCGGCTACCGGCTCCTTCAACACTTTCGGCCCGGCGCGCCCGAGCTCGCGTACGATATCGCGCTCGGACACGATACCCACCACCTTGCCGTCGGCACCGGTGATGACGACGCACCCAATACCGCGCGCCGCGAGCAGGTCGGCAATGTCGAGCAGCGCCGTATTGGGGCCCGCGGTCACCACGTCCCGGCCCTTCGACTTCAGAATTGCGGCCACGTTCATTGTCGTTTCCTCCAGCCCGGGCACTCCGTCCCGTGACTGCGACATTCTGTCCTGGGTTGAAGATACGCGCAAGGGACCAGGAAAGTTGCGCGCGAAATCGGGACTTTTATGCTTCGTCGCGCGCGTCCGCGCCGAGCTTGCCGCGATCGAAGGCGCCGAAGATCAGCAGGCCGCAGAGAAACCCGCCGATATGGGCCTCCCATGCGATCCCGCCTTCCTCGCCGCCGATCCGCATGGAGCTGAGACCGAAATAGGCGTTAACCGCCACCCAGAAGCCGAGAAAGGCGAGCATGCGCTTGTCGCCGAAGGTCTCCGGCAGCGTCATCGGGGGCGCGCCCGCAAAATCGGGCCGCCCGGGACCGCGCAGCAGCATCGCCTTGAAGAAGAATCTGAGCGCGCCCGCCATCTGGCCTGAGATCGCCGCCGAGGCGCCAACCACCGGCGTCATATCCCCAAAATGGAACAAAAGATGCGTGAACGCCCCGGCGATCCCGCACAAAGTCGAGAAGGCCAGAAAGGCCTGACCGCTCATGCGGCGCGCCACCGCGCTGCCGAACGCCAGCATCCACAACAAATTGACCAGGAGATGCACCCATCCCGCATGCACCACCATGTAGGTCACGAACGACGTGACGGCGCTCACATATCCGCCGGGGAGTTCAAGCGCAGCGCCGCTATAGCGCGCCGGGATGAAGGCGAGCGCGAGCAGAACGGTTAGGTCCAGCTCGTCGGGCAACAGGCCCCTGACGACCTGGACGCCCACCAGAAGAACGGCGACGCCGGTCACAATGCGGGGAACGTTGAGAGCCGGCTCAGACGCTGCCATTGCCGCCTTCTCTCCCGCCCGGCCGTCTATCCCCGCGCGGCAACCATGACGACCGGCAAGCGCGCGTCCTTGGGGTCCCCTCCCCGGCGCTGGCACGCTTCGTGCTTTGTTGGTTCATGAGCAATGCGGAGCTCAGCCTTTGTGCCAAACTGGGATGTTTACCCTGGCTTGGCGGAGGGTTGGGCGAGGCTCTAGGTCCGGTGTAGCGTTCCCGTCGGTGGGGGTCATGCAACAGCCAACGAGTAGGCAGCTTTACGCGTATTGGGATCGCGTGCGCAATGGCCGTGTGGCGCCGCGGCGCTTCGAGATCGAGCCTGCCAAGATCGCGTCTCTCCTGCCGCAGACCTTCATCGCCGAACACACCGGCATGCTCGGCTACCGGTTCCGGCTCGCCGGCACCGAGATTTGCAAACAGTTCGGTCGCGAGTTGCGCGGGGCGGACCTGTTGGGCCTGTGGGAGACGGGAGACCGCGATGCGTTCGACTCCTTGCTCCACAACGTCTTCACCGACGCCGCGGTCGGCCATGGGCGCTTCCGCGCCTTTGCCGCCAACAATCGCGAGGCGAGCTTCGAGTTCGTCCTCTTGCCGCTGATCCACGCCGGGGACGCGGTCAACCGCATTCTCGGCGCCATCACGGCGGTCGATCCGCCGTTCTGGCTCGGCGCCGAGCCGCTGCTGCGCCAAGAGATCGTCGAGATCAATGTTCATTGGCCGGACGGGGCCCCGGCCTTCGCACCGCAAGGGGGCGCGGAGGTCATCAACCTGGCCCGGCGGCGTTTCCGCAGCGTGGCCCGGAGCGTGCGAGACGGCAAATAATGCCGTCGCTAAAACGACGCCTACTGATGATTATCGTTTTGGCGCGGATGTTTAGCCGTTCCTTAACTGGCACGCGCCTAGCGGGGCCCGTGGCAATTGCAGTTTCCGGCCACGGCAACTATCGGCAGTAGAATGAGCGTCCCCAGTATCGAACACGGAACGCCGACCGAGTCCTTGAAGGAGCGCGGCGAGCGACTCCTCGAGCGCCGGACCAACCGGCCGATGGTCAAGATCGTCCCGGACCGCCGCAGACACCGCCGGGTGCCGGTCGACGTCTCCGGCCGCTTCATGCGCGAAGACAAACACGAATATCCTTGCCAAGTCGTCAATATGTCGGCGGGAGGCATGGCCATTCTGGCGCCGGTTGCCTGCGACAACGGCGAGCGAATTGTGGCTTATCTTGAGAATCTCGGCCGTATCGAAGGCGTCGTAGTGCGCAGCTTCGAGGGAGGGTTCGCCGTGCGAATCGTGGCAAGCCTGCACAAGCGTGAGCGCATTGCCAATCTTCTTACCTGGCTCGTCAACCAGCAAAGCCTGGGATTATCCGAGGAGCGGAAGCATGAGCGTATCGTGCCCCGCGTCAACGCCTCGAAGCTGATCCTGCCTGACGGCGCGGTGCATAATTGCCGGGTGACCGATGTCTCCATGAGCGGCGCCTCGGTCGCTAGCGCCGTGAAGCCCGAAGCCGGCACGATGGTCATTCTGGGCCGGATGCGCGCCCGCGTGGTGCGTCACCACGAGCAAGGGGTCGGCCTGCAATTCGCCGAGCTCCAGGACCCTGACAGCCTGGCCCGCGCCTTCAGCTAGTCCGGCCCCTTTCTCACGTCCCGTGATCGAGGCGCATGCGGAATATCTGTGTGTGGCAGTGCGCGAAACACGCGGTTGATTCCCAGGTTGGTTAAAATTTTACACCACGCCGGAACGTTCAGGTTTGAGTAGTTCACACTAAAAAACCCCTACCAATACTACTCCAAAGCGAGTCCTTCTTTTATCGGGATTTCAAAATCTCTCTGAGATAGTGCACCCAACAAAATACGGGGGGGTGCAATGAAACAGTTTGTCGTAGGCTCTGCCTTCTTGATGTTTATTTCGTCCATGCCAGTTGGCGCGACCAACGATCATACGATCAGTCTCGCGCCGGCGCCGCAGGTACAGAAGGTCGCCTTCATGACGGCCTTCGGCGATACCTTGCCGCCGATCGGCTATGTGACCTTCTGCCGGGAGAACCGGGACGAGTGCCGTCCGGGGCGCCGCTTCGCCGACCGGATCCAGCTCACGGCCGCCAAGTACCAGGAGATCGCCGAGGTAAACGACGCCGTCAACAAGGCCGTCGCCCCGATGACCGATCTCGAGCTCTATGGCGAGGCCGAAGTCTGGTCCTATCCGGCCGACAATAACGGCGACTGTGAGGATTACGTGCTCCTCAAGCGCCGCATGCTGATCGAGCGCGGCTATCCGGAGAGCACTTTGCTCATCACCGTCGTGCGCGACGAGAATAGCGAAGGCCATGCGATCCTGACCGTTCGCACCGATGCCGGCGACTACATTCTCGACAACAAGCGGCGCGAGGTCATGGCCTGGGCCGATACGCCCTACACGTTCGTCAAGCGGCAGTCGGAGCGAAACCCGCTGGTGTGGATTTCCCTGCTGCCGCCGGATACGGCGCCGCAGACCACGGTGTCAGCCTCTAACCGCCGATAACAGGAGTTTTCGACGCCCCTTCCCCAAGCTGGGGACCAAGATGAGGCCCGGTGATCATCCCCCACCCATCCCCGACCCAACCGGGCCTTCACTCGAGCCGGCCTCGCCAAGAGGCCGGCTCCTTTTTTTGGCGGGGAGCCCGTTTCATAACATCAAGATCAGATCGAGCAGCAGGGCCCCCGAGAACAGGCTCCAGACCGCCGCGATCAGCGCCGACACGCCAAACCAGACCTTGGGTCGCGCCTGAAGCTGCATCCCCCTCCACGCATTGCGCATGAGGATGGCGGGCCCGGCGAGCACCCGCAGCAGCACGCCGCCGATCGAGGCGAGCAAGGATTTGGGCTCGAGGCCGAACCGCATCGGCTGGCCGGAGATGAGCTGGACGAAGCTCGACAGCAAGCCCGCAGCGACGAAGCCCACCGCCGCGATATAGGCATAGAGACTGCCAGGGATTGCATTGAGCCCCGTCCCTGCCGTGCTTTCTCTCCCGAGGAGCACTTTAGCCAGGGCGCCCGCGCCGCTGCGGTTATTCTAAACGAGTGGTTAACGAACGTGCCGGAGCGGCACGGTGGGGCTATTCCTTGAGGTCGTAATCGAGGATCGCCATCTGGAACTGGTAGGAGGTCTCGCCCTCGTCGTCGTCGCGGAACAAGACGCCGATGAACTCCTCGCCAACATAGACTTCCGCGGAATCCTCCTTGCGGGGGCGCTGCCGCACCTGCAACTCGGGGAGGCGAAAGACCTTCTTCAGATAGTGTTCGAGCTTGACGATCTCGTCCCTGGTCACTGTGCTCTCCTTGGAGGCTACCGATCCGGGCCCGCAGCCGCTAATGAAGCTATTCTCGGTCCGCGCCGTCGTCCGCGATCATCTGATCCATGACCAGCGCCGGTTCCTCGCAGCCGGCAAAGCCGATCTCGCGCGCCGGCACGCCGGCCACCGTCCGTCGCGAAGGCACGTCATTGAGCACCACGCTGCCGGCCGCCACGCGCGCGCAATCCCCGACCTTGATATTGCCGAGGATCTTGGCGCCCGCGCCGATCATCACGCCGCGCCCGATCTTGGGATGGCGGTCGCCTTTCTCGTTGCCGGTGCCGCCGAGCGTCACGCCATGCAGCATCGAGCAATTGTCGCCGATCACCGCGGTCTCGCCGATAACGATGCCGGTGGCATGATCGAACATGATGCCCCTGCCGATCACCGCGGCCGGGTGGATGTCGACCTGCAGGAAGCGGGAGGTCAGGCTCTGCAGATAAAGGGCGAAGTCCTTGCGGCCGGCCTTCCACAGCGCATGCGCGATCCGATAAGTCTCAAGCGCATGAAATCCCTTGAAATAGAGCAACGGCTCGATCAGGCGGCCGGACGCGGGATCACGCTTGACGGTCGCCATCAGGTCGGCGCGGAACGCATCGCCGAGCGACGGGTCCGCCGCGACCACCTCGTTGAAGGTCTTGTGCAGCAGACCGGTATCGATAGCGGAATGCTGCAGCCTGCGGGCCAGCCGGTGGCAGACCGAATCTTCGAGCCGCTTATGGTCGATCACCGTGGCGTAGATGAAGCCGCCGAGCGCCGGCTCGGCCGCGCTGATCTCCTCCGCCTCGTGCCGGATCTGGCTCCAGATCGGATCGTAGCTCTTGATCTGCGGCTCCGCCGCCGCGAACGACTTGTGCACCATCGGCAACCTCATCGGCCCCTTGGCTCGATTCCGGGGCTTCAACGACTACAACCACACTCAACTAAGCCCGCCTGGTTAAAAAGTCGAGCACACCCTGCTTGAAACGCGCATCGCCGACCGTCCGCATATGGTCCCGGCCTTCGATTTCAAGGAGTTGGGCGCCGGGAATGAGCTGCGCCAGCGCCGCGCCGGAGCCCGCGATCACATCCTCGCTGCCGACCGCCACAAGTGCCGGCACGGCGATCGTGGCGAGACGTTCGGCCGGGATCTTCTCGCGCGGGCCCCGCATGCAGGCCGCAAGCGCCTTGAGATCGCTTCGCGTCTGCTCGGCGAAGGCTCTGAAGCTGCGGGCCGTATCGTTGGTCACTTCCTCGATGCGCGGCGCCTCGAGCGCACGCGCAAGCGGCCCGGTTCCAACCATCCCGCGCACCAGATTGATGCCCATGCCGGCAAGCACCAGGCTCCGCACGCGCTCCGGATGCTTGAACACGAGGAACGCGGCGATGCGCGCGCCCATCGAATAGCCCATCACGTCGGCGCGTTCGATGCCGAGATGATCGAGCAGGCGCCTGGCGTCCTCCGCCATCGCCGGCGCGCCGTAGAGGTCCGGGTCGTAAAGCTTCTCGCTCCGCCCATGGCCGCGATTGTCGTAGGCCACCACCCGGCGCGCCGCCGCGGTGAGCGTTCGCAGCCAGTGTGCGTCGCGCCAATTGGCCGAGACATTCGAGGCGAAGCCGTGAATGAGGAGGATCGGCTCCCCTTCCCCCTCGACTTCATAGGCGATCTCGACGCCGTCCGAATCGAAACTCTGCATTCTTGGTCTACCGCTCTGCCGCAACTCTAACTATGCTCGCCGCCAATCCCGAAGGCGAGACCGAAGCAACGCCATGGCTCAAACGCTCGTGCCGCATTTCGTCAACGACCAGGGCGTCGACCGGATCAGGATCGGCGTCAAGGAATTCCAGTGTATGGGGGCAATGCCGCCGCACGATCACCCGCATGTCTATCTCGATATGGGGCACGAGGCGCAGATCGTCTGCCCCTATTGCTCGACCTTGTTCGTGCATGACCGCGCGCTGACGGAAACCCAAAGCGACCCCGCCTCATGCCTCTATGTGGCGACCTCCCCGCCAGGCGCACCGGCGGCCTGACATATGCCCAGGCGGGAAGACCGCGTGCTCATTGCCGGCGGCGGCATTGGCGGTCTTGCCGCGTCCATCGCGCTCGGCCGACGCGGCATCGAGGCCGAGGTGCTGGAGCGTTCCAGCTTCGCCGAAGAGACCGGCGCCGGCATCCAGCTCGGACCCAATGCGACCGGCGCCCTTGCCGGTCTCGGCGTGCTCGATGCGGTCGAGCCGCATGCCTTCAGCCCCGAGGCGATCTGCATCTTCGACGGGCTCTCGGGCCGTAGACTGACGACCGTTCCGCTTGGCAGCAATGCCGAGCAGCGCTACGGCGCGCCCTACCTCACCCTGCACCGCGCCGACCTCCACGCCGCGCTCCGCATGGCGGCGCAAGGCCTCGCGGGCGTCACCTTGACGGCGGGATTCGAGGTCGCCGCGATCGATACGACGACCGGCGATGTTTCGGCGCGGAGCGCCGACGGACGCGAGGCGAAGGGACAGAGCCTGATCGGCGCCGACGGGCTGTGGTCGGCGGTTCGCGCTTGCATGGCGCCGGCATCCCGTTTGCGCTTCACCGGCGCCACCGCCTGGCGCGCGATCCTGCCGCGTGACGGGCTCGCCGCGCCCTTCGACGCACCGATAGTCGGCCTCTGGCTGGGGCCGGGAACGCATCTGGTGCATTATCCCGTGCGGGCCGGCGCGGAGCTGAATGTCGTTGCCGTCACCGAAAGCGGCGCGGAGCGCCAGGGCTGGAACCAAGCAGCGAGCGCGCAAGCTTTGCTCGCCGATTTCACGCGCTGGTCCAAGGATTCGAAATCATTGCTCGAATGCGCGCCAAGCTGGCGGAGCTGGTCGCTCTACCGGCTCACCCATCTGGGACACTGGAGCACGGGGAGCATCGCGCTGCTCGGCGACGCGGCCCACCCCGTGCTGCCGTTCCTGGCGCAAGGAGCCGCGCTCGCTATCGAGGACGCGGTCCGCCTTACCGGCTGTATGGCCGCCGCACCCGGCGACCCGGCATCCGCCTTTCGCCGCTATGAGATGCTGCGGCGCCCGCGCGCCTCTCGCATCCAACGTCTCTCGCGACGCTATGGCAGGCTCTATCATCTGCGCGGGCCGCTGCGGCTTGCGCGCAATCTCATCCTCGAGCGGCGCGGCGAGCAGCAGGCGTTGCGGGGCTTAGACTGGCTCTACCGTCACGAAGCCGGATCGGCCTAGGGCCGGCGCGCTGGTCGCCGCAGCAGCAGGACGGCCGCGCCGGCCAATGCCGACAGCAACGAACCGGTGAGCACCGCAAGCTTGGTCATGGCCTGATGCTCGGCATCATCAAAGGCCAGCAAACCGATGAAAAGACTCATGGTAAAGCCGATGCCGCACAGGATCGCGACGCCATAGATCTGGCGCCAGCTCGCTTCCGCCGGCAATTGTATGATCCCAGCCCGGTGCGCCGCGACGACCGACAACGTGATGCCAAGCTGTTTGCCGATGAACAGGCCGAGCACGATGCCGAGCGACAGGGGCGCGAGCATCATGTCGAGACTCACCCCGGCGAGCGATACGCCCGCGTTGGCGAAGCCGAACACCGGAAGCACCAGAAACGCGACCCACGGTCCCAGCGCATCTTCGAGGCGGTAAAGCGCGGAGCCGGACGCCTGGCCGTGTCCGCCTGCCGGCGCGCCGAGCGGAATCGTCATGGCGAGGATGACGCCGGCTAGCGTGGCATGGATGCCCGAGGACAGCATCGACGCCCAAAGTAGCGCGCCAAGCACGAGATAGGGCGCAAGCCGCGTCACGCCGAGACTGTTTAGCGCGAACAGCCCGACCGTGATGAGGGCGGCAAGTCCGAGCAGCGTGAAAGAAATATCCGATGCGTAGAAAATCGCGATGATGAGGATCGCGCCAAGGTCATCGAGAATGGCAAGCGAGGTGAGAAACACTTTGAGCGAGTTTGGAATTCGCGATCCGAACAGCGACAGAACGCCGAGCGTGAAGGCGATGTCGGTGGCGGTCGGAACCGCCCAGCCCCGCCAAGTCTCGGGCGTGTGCCAGTTCACGGCGAGGAAGATCAGGGCCGGCGCGAGCATGCCGCCGAGCGCGGCGATGAAGGGAAGCGCGCGCCGCGGCCAGCTGTCCAACTCGCCCACCAGCAGCTCGCGCTTGATCTCGAGCCCGACCAGCAGGAAGAACAGCGCCATCAGCCCGTCATTGATCCAATGCAGGACGTCGAGGCCGCCAATCTTGGTGTGCAGGAAAGCGGTATAGTCGTCGGCAAGGGCCGAGTTGGCCACCAGCAGGCCGACCGCCGCACTCGCCATCAGCACAAGGCCGCCCGAAGCCTCGAACTCGGCGAAACGTTGGAAGGTCGAGCGGGCTCGCCGAAAAAGGGCCATGAAACTCGGTGGCGGTTAGGAGACCAATGTTCCTATACACTCGCCGCCCGCAAGGCAAACAGACCGCCTCCGGCCCTGTTTCTGTGCGACGCGGTGCCGCGCCCGCCCGCGCCGCAGCTCCCGCCGAAGCTCAGGCCAAACAGTGCGCCTATTTCAGCAGCGTCTCAGCCTGCTCGCGATGTTGCTTGATCATCGGCAGCATGTTGGCCGCGAAATGCTTCAGCGCCGGATTGTCGCCGGCCTCGGCATAGTCGTCGAATAGTTCGGCCGCCCGCTTGTGAACCTTCTGCTGCTGCTTGGCGTAGACCTTGTCAAAGGCGGCGGGCTTCACCTTGTTCAGCGTGTCGATCATGCCCCGCTGTCTCTTGCCCAGCTTGGCAGGCAGCTCGACTTTGAGATTCTCGGCTTCGACGACGGTCTTCAGTTCCTCGCTCGCCTTGCTGTGAGCTTCGACCATCTGCCGGCCGAACGCCTTGACCGCCTCGGACTGCCCCTTCTCGCTTGCGAGTTTGCCGGCCTCGATCTCATAAAGATTGCTCATCGCGGCATCGGTCACGAAGTCAGCCGTGCTCGGCGCCCCGCAGGAGACGAGCAGGAGGGCAATAAAGCCGGCCAAGCCGGCTCGAAGGCGATTGTGCATGATTGGCCCTCTCAAGCCTGAAGTTCGCGTCACCGCGAGAATGCCGGGAAGCACGGGAAAGTTCCCGCGCTTCACTCAATGGCCGGTCTGGTCGCCGCGCCGGCCGGCCTCGTAGAGGAACCACACCCGCCGCTCGGCCTGATCGATCCAGTTCTCGATCAGGCTCGCGGTCGCAACATCGTTCTCCTCGTCGCAAAGCTCGTGCACTTCACGCAAGCTGGCGATCAGCGCCTGATTGTCGGAGCGCAGCTCGGCCAACATGTCGAGCGGATCGACAAAGTCGGCATCGTTGTCGGGAATGCGCTGGAGCCTCGCGATATTGCCGATCGAATGCAGCGTGATGCCGCCGATCTTGCGCACGCGCTCGGCGATGTCGTCGGTGATGCCGAAGATCTGATCGCCCTGCTCGTCGAACAGGAGATGATAGTCGCGGAAATGCGGCCCGCTGACATGCCAGTGGAAATTCTTGGTCTTGAGATAGAGCGCGAACACGTCGGCCAGCAACGCGTTGAGCGCACCGGAGATGTCGCGGCGGGCGTTGTCGCCGAGGTCGGTCGGCGTCTGTAGCGGCGCCTTGCGGCGTTCCTTGGCGTCCTTGTTCATGGGGGCTCCTTTGCGGACTAGACGTGGTGATGTGCTTATATAGGAACGGGTTGCCAGCCGGGTTATTGACGGCGGTCAATTGTCGCTGTCAGGATCGGCCCTTTCAGCTAAATGCTTGGAATCTAGACCTTCCAGCCAGGGTGCCGCGCAGAGGAGTTTGCCCACGCATGTTCATCGCCATGAATCGCTTCAAGGTCCGCAAAGGGGCGGAACAGGATTTCGAGCAGGTGTGGCTCACCCGGGACAGCCATCTGAAAGAGGTGCCGGGCTTCGTCGCCTTTCATCTGCTAAAAGGGCCCGAGCGCGACGACCACGTGCTCTATGCCTCGCATTCGTTGTGGCGCTCGGAAGCCGCGTTTCTTGATTGGACGAGGTCGGAGGCGTTTCGCAAGGCGCATGGCGGAACGGCGGCAAACAAACCGCTCTATCTCGGCCACCCCGAGCTGGAAACCTTCACCGTCCTGCAAGAGGTGACCGCGAAGGGCACCGCGGCCGCCGAATAGCGCGTGATTAGTTGACGCGGATGACCTGCACGAGATTGTCCGAGAAGGTCGGCGCCCGGCCAAGCCCACAGAACTCTGCCGACGAGATCGAATTCACCGAGCCGTCGGAGCGGTTGAGGCTCCGCCAATAGCCGAGCGTGGCGACGATCACGCCGTCCCGCACGTCGTCGGTGATGCGCGCAAGGCCCTCGAAATCGCCGCGGCCGTTGAAGACACGAACCGGATCCCCGTCCCGGATGCTGCGCGCTTCGGCGTCCTTCGGGCTGATCATCACGAATTGCTCGCCCTGCCCCTTGATCTTATGCGGTTCGTTGGCATAGCAGGAGTTGAGGAAGCCATGGCTCTTCGGCGAGATGACGTTGAGCGGATAAAGCTCGGCGAGTTTCGGATTGCTGGCCGGACTCTCGCGCGGCGGCACGTAGCCCGGCAGCGGGTCGACGTCCTCGCCCGACTGCATCTGCTCGTACATCATGCGAAACGGCGGCGCGACGAAGTTCTTGGCGTCCTTGACCAGGAACTCGACCTTGCCAGACGGCGTCGGGAAGTTGCCATTCGCATGCGGCAGCCGGTCGTCGGGCGTGCCCACGGCAAGATGGAAATAGCCGTGGCGGCGGAAATATTCCATGTCGACGCCAGCCATCTGCGGTGCGTCCCATTGCACGTAATGCTCGGCGAGCTCCATGTCGCTCATCTTGAATTGCGGATCGTCGAAGCCCATCGCCGTCGCGAGCAGGCGGAAGATCTCGGCATTGGACTTCGCCTCGCCGCAAGGCTCGATCGCCTTCTCGTTGATGGTCAGATAGAAGTGCCCCCAGGAGAACATCATGTCGTCGTGCTCTCCGGCCATGGTCGCGGGCAGGACGATATCGGCGTAGGCGGCGGTATCGGTGACGAAATGCTCCGCCGTCACGAAGAACAGATCCTCGCGGCTGAGCCCTCGCACGATGGTGTTGGTCTCGGGCGCTTGGCTCACCGGATTGGTGTTGTAGACGTAGAGGCCCATGATCGGCGGATCGAGCTTCATGTCGCCCACCAGCGCGCGGCCAAGCTGGAGATTGTTGACCACGCGGGTGCCAGGGCGAATGAAGTCGGGCCGCGACACGCGCGGCCAGTTCACCGGGAACTCCCAAAGCGGCATCTGCAGCAACCCGCCGCCGACATGGCGCCATGACCCGGCAAGCGCAGGGATTGCGCAGACCGCACGAATGGTCTGCCCGCCGCCGGCATGCCGCTCGAGCGCCACGCCCATGCGGATCACCGAAGGTTGGGTCGTCGCGAACTCGCGCGCGAACTTGGCGATGTCGGCCGCAGGTACGCCCGTGACACGCTCCACGTAATCCGGGGTGAACTCGGCGGCGCGCTCCGCAAGCTCGGGGAAGCCGACCGTATGCTGCTCGACCCAGTCCTGGTCGACATGACCGTTCTCGATCAGCGCGGCGATGATGCCCATGGCCAGCGCGCCGTCGGTGCCGGGCTTCGGCATGATGTGCCAATCGGCCTGCTTCGCCGTGCGCGAGCGGTACGAGTCGATCACCACGATCTCGGCGCCGCGCTTCCGCGCTTCGAGCACGAACGGCCAGTGATGCAGATTGGTGGAGATCGAGTTGCAGGCCCAGATCACGATATAGCGGGAATGCACGAAGCTTTCCGGGTCGACGCCGCCGGTCGGGCCGACGGTCAGGAGCCATGCCGTCGACGAGCCGGACGCGCAGAACGTCTTCTCGTTCACCGTCGAGCCGAGGCGATTGAAGAACGCGTCGCCCGCGGTCAGCCCCTGCACCAGTCCCTCGTTGCCGAGATAGGAATAGGGCATGATCGCCTGGGAGCCGTGTTCGGCAACGATTGCCGTCCAGCGGGACGCGATCTCGGCAATGGCCTCGTCCCAGGAGATGCGCGCGAATTGGCGCGAGCCCTTCGGCCCGACGCGGCGCAGCGGGTAAAGCACGCGGTCGGGATTGTAGTGGTGGTCGTGATAGTCCTTGAGCTTCACGCAGAGCGTCCCGCGAGTCATCGGGTGTTCCTTGTTGCCCCTGACCTCGACCAGCTTGCCGTTCTCTACTTCGTAGATCATGGCGCAGGTATCAGGGCAGTCATGCGGACACCCGCCGAAGAATGTCTGGCGCTGCGGCTGCTCGTTCATGCGCGAAGGCCCTCCCAGGCTGAGCGCCGCTTGGACGCGGCGTCTGATCCAGATCAGCCTATGGAGCGACGGCTCGCTTGTCGATTGGGTTTTCCAGTCAACCGGTAGAAATCTATGGAAATGCGGCTGGCCTAGCCCTGGGGCGCGGCGGAGCGCCCCCGGAACAAGACGAAAATGTAGAACAGCCATACCCCGAGCGCGGAGACGGCCGCCGCCACGTATGTCCAGGCGGCAGCGCTCAGCACCTGCTCAACGCCCTGCTCCTGCTCCTCGCCCTGGATGATGCCGTAGCGCACCAACAGCTCTTGCGCCCGCCTGCTGGCATTGAACTCGACCGGCAGGGTGAGCAGAGCAAAGAACGAGGACGAGCCGAACATGATGACGCCGGTCCAGGCGACCGCCGGCATTTGCAGCATCAGGCCGAGCACGAACACCCAGGGCGCGGCCTGCGCCGCCAGCTGCACGACCGGCACGATATAGGTGCGCGCCTCCATCGGGAAATAATCCTCGGCATCCTGCAGCGCGTGCCCCGCTTCATGCGCGGCGATCCCGGCCGCCGCCACGTTCTGCACATGGTAGACCTTGTCGCTCAACCGCAAAACCTTGGCGCGCGGGTCGTAATGGTCGCTCAGCATCCCCGGGGTCGATTCGACCTTGACGTCTTGCAGGCCCTGGGCGTCGAGCAGGCGGCGCGCCACTTGCGCCCCGGTGACGCCGTCACGCGTGGGCACCTGGGAATATTTGGCGAGGTTGGTCTTGATACGCCATTGCGCATAGAGGCCGAGCACCGTGCCGGGGAGCACGAATAACCAGAACAGCGGGTCTTCCAACATCCTGGCGATTCCCCTATGGGCAGATCGGGTCGCAAGGTTTTGCGCCGATCCGTTCCGGCCTGTCAATCGGCCGACCTGTGGGTGGATCCGAAAGCAGCGGGCATTTGCGCGCATTCCGGGTTGAGTCAGTCGCGTTGGCGGCCGCTAGTCAATTTTTTGATAGGTGTTCTCAAGCTCGTCCTGGACGATGGTCGCCGTCCCCGCAGCCCCCAAAACCAACTCCTTTTCTATGACCATCGAAGAGTAGCGCCAACCCGAAGGCAGCTTGAGCTTCGCGCCAAGCGTGGCCAGGTCGCCGTAGCTAAGGCTCTTGTCAACGATTTGCGAAAAAGCCTGCATGACATAACGGTTACCATCAGCCGCCTCGAGCGTGAAAATCGGCTGTTCGGCCTTAAACGTATACAGCGTGTCGCGATTGATCGTCTGCTCGCGATATGGCCGGTGCAGCAGATCGAGAAGCCCAAGATCGATTGTTGCGCGCTCAGTGAGCTTGAGGCCATCCGCTTCGATCGTCTCGCCCGCTTTGGTGGCGCCGCTTGCTGCAATCGAGTCCATGATGAAATAGCGCGGCCCGTTAAGCAGGACAGTCAGCGCATTGAAGCGCTGCCTCATGGCATCTTCACTGATGTTGTTCCAGATCGCTGCAGGGCAGTCATTGAGGCCAAGCGTATTGTAGACGGTGGCTTTCAGGCGAAGCCCGTCGCGGACGATTGGGATAATCTCGCAATAGCGGGCGTTTCGCGCGCCCACGATCGTGTTGCCCTCAATAACAGGCTCGGCCCGGGCTTCGAGTGCCGCTCCGACGATAGCGATAAAGGTTGACGCGGCTAGGCTATTCCACATGGACGATCTGTCGCCTGAGCAAATTGATAGGTAGCTTTACCACACCTGCGTTTTGCGCATATCGGTACGGAACCCATCAAGCCCTACGTGCAGGCGGTGGCGGCTGTTTCGCTTCCTGCGGGAGGTTATCGGCGAAACAGGCCCAGCTTGGGGCGCTCGAGGTCCAAATGGTTAGATCAGGCTTGCCAATCTCCGGGTCGTCGAGAGTGCCGGCACGCACCGCAAGAAAATGCGGCCGCGCTTCCGACTGGGTCGTGACTGGCGTTCCGCATGTGGGACAGAAGCCGCGATGAGTGAGATTGCCGCTGTCGGCTTTGCTCACATAATCGTGGAGCTGCCCTTCAATCTGCACCTTCTCGCTCGAGAAAGTGACATTCACCGTTCCGCTGCCCGCCCCGAAATATTGGCAATCGCGACACCAGCATACCCGCGTCGTAATGGGGTCCCCCTCGATGGTGTATCGAATCTCGCCGCATAGACATCCTCCAGTGACTCTCATGGAATTCCCCTATCGCTTTTAACTCAAGGTTCTGGCGAGCCCGGTGACGGACGGCCTCCGTCCACGGCGGAACCGGTTGAAAAGCCACGATTTATAAATGGTGCGGACGCCGGGACTCGAACCCGGACGGGGTTTCCCCCTCAGGATTTTAAGTCCTGTGTGTCTACCAGTTCCACCACGTCCGCTTGCGACCCGCCGACGCTACCCGAAGACGATGGAGCTTCGCTTAAGCCGGGAAGAACAACTTCGGCTTCTCGGCCTCCGGCGCCTCGGAAGCAGCCGCCTCCTCCTTTGCCGCCTCTTCGCTCGAAGATGCAAGCTTTTCGGCCGGCTCCGGCGGCGGTTCGGCCGGCGCGGCTTCGGCGACGGCTTCCTCCGCGCCGGAGCCAGGCTCGGCTAAGGGCGGGTGCAGTGGCTCGGCCGCGGCAACCGGCCCTGTTTCGATGCTCGCCCTGAGCAGCAGGAACAGCGCCAGCGCGTTCAGCACATGCCAGGCGAAATGGGTGCCGACCTTGCGTCCGTCAATCACGACATGGTCACAGAGCGAGAGGTCGAGCGACCTGAGGGTGACGGAGACAGCGAAGATCGCCGCCGCCCAGAGCAGCCAGGGCGCGGCCCTGTGCCCGCGCTCCGACAGCAGCAGCCCGATGACGATCATCGCCGCCAGCGCCGGCAGGTAGAACACGCTGCCGTTGAGACATGGCCTAGCGCCTTGCGCCTCGGCACCGAGCAGGGTGATCGGGCCGTCCGAGCACTGCACTTGGCCCGTGAGCGCCGCGATCGCGGTGAAGCCGATCACCAGCAACACGGTAAGGCCCGGCGGCACGCCGAGGAAGCGGTTCAGCGCAAAGCCGAGATAGACCAGCATGAACACGGCGATGGGCACAACATCGGCGAGCGCGGTCCCGCGATCGGCGTAAAGATGAAAGGCGAGGCTGCCGAGCCCGATCAGCAGCACGAGGACCGGGAGCAAAATATGGTCGGCGGTGCGCTGTTCGCGCGGACGCCACAGCGCAAGCTGGAGCCCGACCAGGCCCGCGAGCAGAAAGGCGCCGTTGCTCAGCGCATTGATCGGCTCGGCCAGAAGCTCAGTGTTCGTGCCACGCTCGCAATAGAGGAAGACATGCTCGCCGAATGTCATGGGCTAAAGTCCTTTCGACCCGTCACTAGCGCGGCAGCCTCATTTGCCGGCGGCGGTTTGCCGCCGGGACCTGCCGGTTCCCGCGTGGTCCCGACCCATCCTCCTGGCGGACTCTCGCTCATGTTTAACGCGAAAACGAGGCGCCGGATGCGGGGCCGCGTGGGAAATTCTCGGCGCTATGCTGGTCCTGTTGCCGGCGGTGCCGTGCGCGGCCGCGGCCAACGCGCGGCGCGGGGCCAGCATCGACAGCGGCAGCAGACATGTTGTCGGCGGGCTAGCGCAGGTTCATTCGGGGGGGGAGGCGTCATCCTCCGCCGGGACCTCTTCCTCCTCCGGCATCATCCCCTCTTCCGTCTCTTCCTCTTCCACGTCCGTGCCGCCGGTGGGAAGCCCGAGCTTCTGCCGGCACGCATCCTCGAAGCCTTCATTGGCGTTCATCAGATCTTCGAGCGTAGGAAAGTTCTCAACGTCCTCGTCGGTGATCTCTTCCTTGTGCATCTTGGTGAGCATGTCGACATCGGCTTGCGTCAGCTTACCCTTCACCAGCTCGCCGGCAACGCATTCGCAATAGGCCTTCGGCGTGACCTTGCCGTCGTCGAAGCCTGGGTCGTCGGTGACGCTGAGATCGGTGCTGCAGGCGGTGGTGAAATCGGCGGTGTTGACCTCCGCCGCCTCGGCCGCGCCCAAGCAAAGAGCGGCAAAAGAACCAAGCGCTATCAAGCGCATCAGATGAGACTTATGCATGACTGCCCCTCCCGTCGCCACGACCGTTATCACTAGTTGGGCGAATGCCCCAAGGGTAAGGAATGACTCGGCATCTAAGCAACAGTTGGCGTCGTCAAAAAGCGGTGTTCGGGCCGCCTTTATGATGCCCCATTAATCATGACTTGGGCGGCGGCACGACCCGAATATGCAATTCCTTCAATTGCTTGGGGGAAACCTCCGACGGCGCACCCATCAGCAGGTCCTCCGCCTGCTGGTTCATCGGGAACATCACCACCTGCCGCAAATTCTCCTCGCCGCAGAGCAGCATCACCATGCGGTCGATGCCCGGCGCGATGCCGCCATGCGGCGGCGCACCGTATTGCAGCGCCCTGAGCATGCCGCCGAAGCGCTGCTCCAACTCCTCCTTAGCGTAGCCGGCGATGGCGAAGGCCTTCTCCATGATCTCCGGCTTGTGGTTCCGGATTGCGCCGGAGGAGAGTTCGACGCCGTTGCACACCACATCGTATTGATAGGCGAGAATGTCGAGCGGGTCCTTGCTCTCCAAAGCCTCGAGGCCGCCTTGCGGCATGGAGAATGGGTTATGCGAGAAGTCGATCCGCCCTTCTTCCGCGTTCCACTCATACATCGGAAAGTCGACGATCCAACAAAAGGCGAACTGGTCCTTCTCCGTGAGGCCTAGCTCATCGCCGATCTTCACCCGCGCGCGGCCGGCGAAATCGGCGAACTCGGCCGGCAGCCCCGCCACGAAGAACACGGCGTCGCTGTCGCCGAGGCCGAGCTGCGTGCGGATCGCCTCGGTGCGCTCAGGCCCGATATTCTTGGCGACCGGGCCTGCGCCCTCCCCTTCGCGGAAAAAGATATAGCCGAGGCCGGGCTGAACCTCGCTCTGCGCCCAGCCATTCATGCGGTCGCAAAAAGCGCGGCTGCCGCCGCTCTTCGCCGGGATCGCCCAGATGCGCGTGTTGACATCCATCTCGATCATTCCGGCGAAGATCTTGAAGCCGGAGCCGCGGAAATGCTCGGTGACGTCCTCCATTTCGATCGGATTGCGCAGATCCGGCTTGTCGGTGCCGTATTTGCGCATCGCCTCGGCATAGGGGATGCGCGGGAATTTCTGTGTCACGGGCTTGCTGCCGCCGAACTCCTCGAACAGCCCGCGCAGGATCGGCTCGACCGTGTTGAATACGTCCTCCTGGGTGACGAAGCTCATCTCCAAATCGAGCTGATAGAACTCGCCAGGCGAGCGATCGGCGCGGGCGTCCTCGTCGCGGAAGCAGGGCGCGATCTGGAAGTAGCGGTCGAACCCCGCGATCATGATGAGCTGCTTGAATTGCTGCGGCGCCTGCGGCAGCGCGTAGAACTTGCCGGGATGCACCCGGCTCGGCACCAGATAATCGCGCGCGCCTTCGGGGCTGGAGGCAGTTAGGATCGGCGTCTGGAACTCGAAGAACCCCGCCTCGCGCATGCGATGGCGCAAGCTCCAGATGATCGCTTGCCGCTTCATGATATTGGCGTGCAACCTCTCGCGGCGGAGATCGAGGAAGCGATAGCGCAGCCGCGTATCCTCGGGATAGTCGGGCTCGCCGAACACCGGCAGCGGCAATTCCTTGGCTTCCGACAGCACGTCGAGCTCCGCGATCCTGACCTCGACCGCGCCGGTCGGCAGGTTGGGATTGATTGTCTCCGGCGTGCGGGCGACCACCTCGCCGCTGATCCGGACCACCCATTCGGGCTTCAACCTTTCCGCCGTGGCGAAGGCCGGCGATTTCGGATCGGCCACGCATTGCGTCAGCCCGTAATGATCGCGGAGATCGATGAACAGCAGCCCGCCATGGTCGCGTACGCGATGCACCCAGCCTGACAGCCGCACAGTCTTGCCGACATCTTCCTTGCGCAGGGCGCCGCATGTATGGGTGCGATAGTCGTGCATGGTCGGGTCTGGATGGGTGCCGGCAAATGAACGGAAACGCGCGGGAACAGCGCATGGGAGGGCTGCTTTTGTCAAGGCGAGCGGGCCGGGCCCCCGGGAACGATCGGCTCCCGGCGCCGGTTTCTCTCTGAGAGACAGAACGCCGCTTGGAGGATCGACGAATGGCGAAGCCCCAAATCCGATTGGCACTGCTGACGGCGTTGGCACTGCTCGCGCCTTCGCTCTGCGTGGATCGCGGCCATGCCGGTGCGCCTGAACAGACGGCGCCCCAAGGCGAAGATCCGCCCGGGCCCGATAACGGCGCGCCGCAGACCACCCCGCCCGCGGAGCATAAGGGCGTCATTCCGCCACCGGATATCGGCGACGAAGGCATTCACACCGACGTTCCCGATCCCAATGCCGGACATGACGAGGAAGTGATTCCGCCGCCCGGCACTTCAGGCGGTTCGCCGCAATAGTCTTCGGCGGGGGAACAAAGCGCAGCGATTTGCGTTTTTTCGCCAGGCACTACAGAGGGAATTGAATCATGCTGAAGATCCCCGAGACCCTCCCGGTGAGGACGCGCGTGCCGCTTGCGGCCTGGGCCGTGGCGGCCATCGTGACGCTGTTTTCGTTGATGTCCTCGCTCCTCCATTCGTCCCCGCTTTCCGGCCACCCAACGCCGCACGCGGAGCAGGCAGACCAGCCGAAAATCGTGTCGCATCAGGCAAGGGTCTGAGTCCCGCGAGGCGCGATCGCAGGCCTGCCGGAGCGGCCGGACCACGCCCTTCTTGCCTAGGGCCAAGCAAATAGACCGCAATCACCGGCGATTTTGCGCCTCGCGCCTCTTGGCCTTGCGCATCTGCATGGGCTATATCCGCCGACCATGAACCTCATCACTCGCACTGACGAGCTGGCCGAGGCCTGCGCGCGGCTGGGTAGCACCCCTTTTGTCGCCGTCGACACCGAATTCATACGCGAGCAGACCTTCTGGCCGCGGCTCTGCCTGATTCAGATCGCCGCCGAGGGCCATGAACTGCTCATCGACTCGCTCGCGCCGGGCCTCGACCTGACCCCCTTCTTCGAGCTGATGGTCAATGAGCGCGTGCTGAAGGTGTTTCATTCGGCCCGACAGGACGTTGAGATCGTTCATCATCTGGCGCGCGTCATCCCCCATCCGATCTTCGACACCCAAGTTGCCGCCATGGTCTGCGGCTTCGGCGAGGCGGTGAGCTATTCGATGCTGGTGAAGCGGCTGCTCAACCGCAACCTGGACAAGACCTCGCGCTTCACCGATTGGAGCCGGCGCCCTCTCTCCGAGCGCCAGCTCACTTATGCGCTCGGCGACGTCATTCATCTCCGCGACCTCTATCCCAAGCTCAGGTCCCAGCTCGACAAATCGGAGCGGGCAAGCTGGCTGAGCGAGGAGATGGGCGTGCTGACCGACCCCGCCACCTACGAGCTGCATCCCGAGCAGGCCTGGCGCCGGCTCAAGATGCGCATCAAGACGCCCAAGGCGCTGGCCGTGCTGATGGAGCTTGCCGCCTGGCGCGAACGCGAGGCGCAAGCGCAGGACGTGCCCCGCGCGCGCATCCTGAAGGACGAGGCGCTATACGACATCGCCAGCCAAGCCCCGCGCACCACCGACGATCTCGGCTCGCTGCGCACCCTGCATAACGGTTTTGCCCGCTCGATGCGCGGCCGCGCCGTGCTCGAAGCGGTGGGGCGCGGGCTGGAACGCGATCCGGGATCGATTCCGCCCCTCGAGCGGGGCGAGCCGATGCCGCCGGAGGCGCAGGCCGTGGTCGATTTGTTGCGCGTGCTTCTCAAGGCGATCGCGGGCCGGCACGGCGTGGCGCCCAAGCTGATCGCCACCAGCGACGAGCTCGAGGAGATCGCCCGCACCGGCGACACCGACGTGCCGGTGCTGCGTGGCTGGCGCCGCAAATTGTTCGGAGAGGACGCGCTGGCGCTGAAGCGCGGCGAGCTCGCGCTCGTGATCAAGGACGGCGAGGTTGCCGTGCGTCCCGCCAACGACGCGGAATAGGGCGCGCTGACGCCGCTTCAAATCTTGCGGCTGTCATAAGCCCAATGCAGCAAGGCTTGGCGCTGACGACGGCGGCAAGAGAGATCGCCCGGCTCGCAGTTCCGCTGGATCTGCGCCACATGCCGGCGGATCGCTCTCCACCGCTTGATCTGGCGACCATCCTCTTCGGGCATCCGGCGCCCCATGTAATAGCGGCAATACCACTGCAACCAGCCGCGCGGGTCGTCAGGATGAATCCAGCCCTTGTTGCGCCAGACCGATAGCGGCTGGCTGGCGTCGACGCCGAAATAGTTGAGCGAGCAGTCGCGCCGCCGCGGCGACAGCTTGGCGCCCGCAAACCAGCTTGCGGGAAATTCCTTCCGCGTGTCGGTCATGTATTTGCCGCAGAAGACGCCGAGCTTCAGCATCTCCTTGGGTGTCAGCTCGGGCTTGAAGCCGGGATCGAAGTTTCGCCCGGCCGGTGCGCTCAGGACGTAGCGATAGCCTTTCTGCATCCTGTCGTTCACGACAACGACACGCTTGGGCATTAGCGGCCGAACAACCAAAAGGCGAGTGACAGAATCAGGCTCACCAGGATCATGGTGGTGACCGGCAGATCAAACGAGAAATTCTCGCGGTTGACGACGATATCGCCCGGCAGCCGTCCCAGCCCGTAGTTCGTGCTGAGATAGACGAAGAGGCCGAGCAGGCCCGCGAACAGCAACAGACCGAGCCAATAGCTCATCGCGGCCCGCCCTCGCGGCGGCTGGTGATGCGCATGCGCACGGTTGCGCGGACCTCTGGCGGCAAATCCTCGAGCGCGTCGAGCAGGCCCTTCAGCTCGGCCCTGAGCCCGTGGATCTGGTCGATCAGATTGAGCAGCACCGGCACGTCCTCCTCGGCGAAGCCGAGCTGGTCCTCCAGATTGCAGATCAACGCCGCGCGCGCGAGGTCGGCTTCGGAGAAGCTCCGCTCGACCTCGTCCTGCGGCTTGATCCAGCCTTGCGCCACCCAGACCCTGAGTCGGGTGACGGTGAGGCGTTGCACGCGCTGAACCACGTCCCGCTCGGTGAGCATCAGGCCTGCTCCTTAAGCTTTCGCCGCGGATCGTAGCGGTGATCCTCCCGCCATGTCTCCACGAAGCTCTTGAGGTCCTCGTCGATCCGCTCGGGCAAGACCACGCTGAGCTTGACCAGCTGATCGCCGCTGCGGCCCTTCGACTTGATGCCGCGGCCCTTGAGGCGGAGCGTCTGGCCGGTATTCGCGCCGGCCGGAACCGTGACCGACACGCGTCCGCCGATGGTCGGCACCTCGACCTTGCCGCCGAGTACCGCCTCGTCGAACGTGATCGGCACCTCCACCACGATGTCTTCGCCCTCGCGCTTGAATACGGGATGCGACTTGACGCTGATCTCGATCAGCGCATCGCCCGCCTCGCCCTCGCCGAGCCCTGGCGTCCCCTTGCCTCTCAGCCTGAGCACCTGGCCATCGGTGACGCCAGGCGGGATGGCAACGTCGAGCGTGCCGCCGTCCGGCAGCGTGATGCGCGTCTTGGTGCCGTTCACCGCGTCTAGGAAGTCGACGTCGAGGCGGTATTGCGCGTCCTGCCCGCGCATCGAGAAGCGCCGCCCGCCGGCGCCGGCGCGCGCCCCTCCCCGTTCGCCGAACAAATCGCCGAACAGATCGCTGAAGGCGCCGATATCCTCGTAACCGGCGCTCGAGCGATAACGCGCGCCCTCCTCGCCGCCGGCATATTCGCGGTAATAGCGCTGCTGCGGCGTTTCCTGCCCCGACGCGTCGATCTCGCCGCGGTCGTAGCGCCCGCGCTTCTCCTCGTCGCCGACGATGCCGTAGGCGGCCGCGATCTTCTTGAACTTCTCCTCGGCCGCCTTGTCTCCCGGATTGAGATCGGGATGCAGCTTCTTGGCCAGCTTGCGATAGGCCTTGGTGATCTCGGCTGCGCTCGCCGTCTTCGCCACGCCAAGTGTGGAATAAAGGTCTTCTGCCATCAATCAATCAAATTGGGGTTGGAGCATCATTCCGGTTTGCCACATTTCGCCATTCCGGCGAAAGCCCGGAATCCACCGAAAGGCAATCGTTTGCCGCATAACGGCTTTAGCCGACGCGATCATTTGGGAACTATCTTCACCACGCACTCAGCTTGCAGCGAGCTGGTAGGCGGACCCCACCCTGATCTCCGCTTCGCGGTCGAGCAGACTGGCCAGCTCCTTGAACCGGCGTTCGACCCGCTCGCCCTCTAGATTGGAATAAGGGTCGGGCAGGGTCCAGATCAGCCGGTTGCCTTCATAGCTGAGCGGCGTGTTGGTCAGCACGCCCGGCATCGCCGCCGACACCATATGTGCGGCGCGGAACGCGGCTCCTAGGATGCGTGCCCGCTTCAGCATGTCCTTGTCGACCAGTTCGACCAGCCTTTGGCTGAACTCGTCTTTGACCAGCCCTTCGTTGCGGTAATAGACGGTGAGCCCGAGGAAGGCGCGACCCGGATGGTCCACGCCGACGAAGCCGCCATGGGCCACCAGATTGAGGCTCTGGATGCCGCGATAGTCGGGATGCGCGCGCCAGCCGATGTCGGACAGCAGACAGGCCGCGTGGCGCAGCCGCCGCTGCTCCGGCGTCTCGATCGGTCCGGGCGTGCGGAACAGCGCATCGGTCCAGAAGCAGAGCTCGTAAGCGCTGTCGATCGAGCGCGACCAGCGCCGGGCAACGTCGTCGCAGGCTGCGATCAGTGGATCCTTGCGTTGCTGTTCCTCGCTCAGCAAACTGAACAGCAGTCCCTCGCGGATGCCGAACACCGACACCACGATGGAGCGCGGCTTCATCTGCTTGATGAGCCTTTCCAGCACCAGCGCGCCGTAGGGGACGGTCTCGCGGCGCGCGCTGGAAATGTCGCGGATGCCGGCGAGCGAACTTTGCGATTGGTGATCGAGCAGCGAGGAAAATCTGAGCGCATCGTCGGCATTGATCCGGTAGTTGTGCATGACGCTCAGCGGATAGTTGGTCTGCGTCATGTGCAGGCGCGCGAGCGCACGCCAAGTGCCGCCGATGGCGTAGAAATCGCGGCCCCTGCCCTTTTCCAGCCAGTCGACCTTGGCGAGCTCGCCGTCGACGATCTCGCGCGCCTTCTTCAGACTGCCGCCGGCGGCGTCGATCAGGCGCAAGCCTCCGAGCGGAAGCGTGACGGCATCGGATAATCGGCCGCCCCTGACATCGATCAGCTCGAGGCTGCCGCCGCCGAGATCGCCGGCAAAGCCATCAGCCGCGTGGATACCGGAGACGACACCGAGCGCGGCAAACTCGGCCTCCTGGGTGCCGGACAGCACAGTGACCGCCCGGCCGAGTACGCGCTCGGCCTGGGCGATGAAATCCGGCCCATTTACTGCCTCGCGCGCCGCGGCGGTGGCGATGACCTCGACCTGGGCCACGCCCAACTGGTCGATCAGGGCGCGAAACCGCCGGAGCGCCCGCAAGGCACGCTTGACCGCGTCCGGAGCAAGCATGCCGGTCGACGCCAACGACCGCCCCAGCCCGCACAGCACCTTCTCGTTGAACACCGGCGTCGGCGCGCGGCTGGAATTTTCGTAGACGATCAGCCGAACCGAGTTCGAGCCGATATCGACCACCGCCACCGGGGTCTGATCGCTCTTGAAGAGCATGACGGAGACGCGGCGCTCAGCCCGTCTCGACCAGGCGCGTAAAGCGCGTCGGCATGTTCTCGGGCAGAGACTTGCCGCGGCCGGACAGGCTCGGATTGGTCATGAAATAGTCCTGAGCACTGAAGGGTTCCTCGTTTTTTCCCGGATGGATCCGTACCGAGCTTCCGTCTTCCAGCACGCGCCAACTCTGCAGATTGTCCTTGAGATTCGCGACCATGATCTGGTCGAGGATCTGCTCGTGCACCGTCGGGTTCTTGATCGGCACCATGGCCTCCACACGGCGGTCGAGGTTGCGCGGCATCATATCGGCAGAGCTGATATAGACCACCGCCTTCCGATTCGGAAGCCCGTGGCCGGTGCCGAAGCAATAGATGCGCGAATGCTCGAGAAAACGCCCGACGATGCTCTTCACGTGGATATTCTCGGAAAGACCGTGAACGCCGGGCCTAAGGCAGCAGATGCCACGCACCACGAGGTCGATCTCGACCCCGGCCTGGCTCGCCTCGTAGAGCGCATCGATGATCTCGGCGTCGACCAACGCGTTCATCTTCATCCAGATCGCCGCGGGACGCCCGGCCTTGGCGTGATACATCTCCTCGCGAATATGGTCGAGGATGCGGGCCTTGATGCCGTGCGGCGATACCGCCATGGCTTCGAGCTCGGCCGGCTCGGCATAGCCGGTGACGTAGTTGAAGATGCGCGACACATCATGGCCGACGGTACGGTCGGCGGTGAAGAAAGACAGGTCGGTGTAGATCTTGGCGGTGACCGGGTGGTAATTGCCGGTTCCCACATGGCAATAGGTGACCAGTTCGCCCCGCTCGCGCCGCACGATCAGGCTGAGCTTGGCGTGGGTCTTGAGCTCGATGAAGCCGTAGACCACCTGGACTCCCGCGCTTTCGAGATCGCGGGCCCATTTGATGTTGGCTTCCTCGTCGAAGCGGGCCTTTAGCTCGACCACGACCGTCACTGACTTGCCGGCCTCGGCGGCGTCTTTCAGCGCCTCGATGATCGGCGAGCTCTTCGACGTCCGGTAGAGCGTCCACTTGATCGCCACGACGTCGGGATCGGCGGCAGCCTGCTTCAGGAATTGCAGCACGACGTCGAAGGACTCGTAGGGATGATGGACCACGATATCCTTCTTGCGAATCGCGGCGAAGCAATCGCCCTGATGCTCGCGGATGCGTTCGGGGAAGCGGCTCACATAAGGCTGGAATTTCAGGTCGGGCCGGTCGGCGACGATCAGCTGATTGGTATCGGTGAGGCCGATCTGGCCTTTCTGCACGAAGCTCTCGCGTTCCGAGACCTTGAGCTCCTGCATGACGAAGCGCTGCAGCCGCGACGGCATCGAGGCTTCGATCTCCAGCCTGATGACCGAGCCGCGGCGGCGTCGTTTCAGCGCCGATTCGAACAGGCGCACGAGGTCTTCGGCTTCCTCCTGCACCTCGATATCGCTGTCGCGCAGCACCCGGAACGCACCCTGGCTCCTGACCCGGTAACCGGGGAACAGACGCGACACAAAAATGCCGACCACCGTCTCGAGCCGGATGAAGCGGATCGGCTCCTTGGCCTCGCCCCTGCCCGGCAGGCGGATGAAGCGAACGAGTTGCGGCGGAATCGGCATCAGCGCATGCATGGTGCGGAGCGAGCCTTCGCGCACCAGTTCGAGCCCGAGGGTAAAGCCGAAATTCGGGATGAACGGAAACGGATGAGCGGGATCGACCGCGATCGGCGTCAACACCGGAAAGATATGGGCGAGGAAGTGCTCCTCGAGCCAGGTGCGCTCCGGTTCGGCCAGCTGATCGGCGCTTAGGACATGGATGCCGGCGTCGGCGAGCAGCGCCTCCAGCGCGACCCAGTTCTCCTGCTGCTCCGCGGTGAGCTCGGCGACCGTCTGGTGGATGCGGTCGAGCTGCTCGGCCGGCGACAGTCCATCGACGCTCGGCGTCTCAATGCCGGCAAGGACCTGGCCGCGCAGACCGGCCACCCGCACCATGTAGAACTCGTCGAGGTTGGAGGCGGAGATCGATAGAAACCGCAGGCGTTCGAGCAGCGGATGGCGCTCGTTCTCGGCTTCCTCGAGCACTCTTCGATTGAAGTGGAGCCAGGACAGCTCGCGATTGAAGAAGCGGCTCTGGCCGAACGCAGCGATGCCGGGGCTCGGCTCGGGTGGCGCCACCTGCTCTAGCAAACCCATTGACAACCTCTTGTAAACAAAACGTTTTTGCCGCCTTACGGAGCGGCTTGCATGCGTTCGGGTGATGTTACCGCAAGAACTGTATCAGTTGCGTTACGGCCATAGCCAGCCGACGGGCCGCCTTCAATCGCTCTGGGCGCTCTCCTGCAGCGTCTCGATCACCAACTGCCGGCTGATCTTGCGGCCCGTGGCGAGTGCCGCCCGGTCGACCGCCGTCACCGCCGCTTCCGCCGCTTCCAGCGAGCGATCCACGTGCAACGCTAAATATGTAAGCACTTTGGGATCGATATCGAGCTGCCGGTCGGCGAAATGCTTGAGCAGCACGGTGCGGATCAGCGTCTCATCGGGCGCGCCGATCGCCACCGCCGGAACCGCGTTCAAGCGCGAGAGCAGGTCCGGCAGAGCGACGCGCCAACGGCTTGGTACGCTGCGCGCGCTGAGCAGCACCGATAATTGCTTCTCGCGCGCCAGGTTCAGAAGGTGAAACAGCGCCTTCTCGTCGTAGGAAACCCGGTCGGCGTCCTCCACCACCAGCGGCGTTCCAGCGCCCATGCCATCGACAAAGTCGATGCCGAGATTGTCGGGATTGAGCGAGCACGCGCCTGATAACGCCTGCCAAACCCTGGCGAGATGCGTCTTGCCGCTCGCGGCCGGTCCGGTCAGGAGTTGCACCCGGTCCTGCCAAGCCGGCCAGGCATCGATCAACCTCACCGCGGCAAGGTTGCAATCGCTGACCAGAAAGTCCTCGGCGCCAAGCGCCGCGCGGTGGGGCAAATCGAGCGTAAGCTGGGCAAGCGTCATGAAGTCCTGACTCGCGGGCGTTGCGGCTTGTCCAAGTCCGGCGCTTTGCGTTGGCGTGGCGGCAGCGGCGCAGGCGCCGGCTCGTAGCTCGCCATATGCCCGAGCCAGGACCAGAAATAGGCCGCGGCCGAAACTATGGTGAGGGCGCCGGTCACCCAGACCAGAACCTTGACCAGATCGTGCAAGCCCAACCCAAGCCCGAGCTCGGCCAGCACGAGACCGGCGAGCACGATCTGCGACAGCGTGTTGGCCTTGCTGATCAGCAGCGGCTGCATGGTGACGGGTCGCGACAACATCCACGACAACACCACCGCGCCGACGATAAGAATGTCGCGGCTCACCACGGCGATGACCAGCCATACCGGCAGATGACCGGCAAAGCCCAAGGTCACGTAGATGCTGACCAGCAACGCCTTGTCGGCGATCGGGTCGAGATAGGCGCCAAGCTCGCTTCGCCAGCCAAAGCGCTTGGCCAGGAAGCCATCGGCCGCGTCGGAGAAGCCGGCCAGCAGGAACAGCAGGAAGGCCGCCGTCATCGCATGGGTGATGATCAGCCACACGATCAGCGGGACCAGCACCAGCCGGCCAAGCGTGAGGCTATTCGGGATATTCACCAACGCTCCTCCCGGAGTCCGGCCGCGCCTTTCGCCGCGCCAGCTCCATGGCCCAGTCTAGCAGATTCGAGGGCGCAACCGGCAGGCCTGACTAGCGCGAGCGGAGCACAAAAGTCCCGTCTCTCTCGCCGAAATCGAAGCCGCTCTGGCCGAGCTGCTGCTGAAGACGCCCAAGCGGACCCGCATAGTCGAACGTGATCGAGGCGCCCCGCGCGGATAGCGAATTGACTTCCAGCGCCTGGAGTCCGGCCACATTCATCAGCCTGCCGCGAATGTCCTGCCAATCCTTGAGGCCAGAGAATTCGACCAGGGCGACGATATTGCGCGGGATTTCGGCGTTCGGAGCGGCCTCCGGTGTGGGCGGCGCCCCTTCCTCATACCTGACCTCGGTCGTGGGTTGCTCGCCCGATTGGGCCGTCTTCCAGCGGTTCTCGATGACGGCAAAGGCGAACGAAGCCGCCTCGCGCGCGGCCGCCCCGGCATCGCCGGCAAGCTTCTCGCTCTGCCCGTAATTGATGGCGCCAACCCCGTCTGCGCCCGCGAGCCTGGTCACGAATTTGCCGCCCGAAGCCTCGCCCACGGCGACCACCAGCGGCCCATAGCCGTAGTCCGTCTGCATCGCCTCGAGCGCCTGCGGCTCCCCTGCGAGCACCGCCTTGATGGTCTCGAGGCTGAGCTCGGGTCGGGCACGCAGGATCGTGGCCGGCGTCACGCTATGGGCAATATCGAGCGCCTCCCAGGCTTGCCGCCAACCCTCTTCGCCCTCGCTCTGGACACTGCCGCCGGCGATCACGACCGGAAGAATGGAGATCGTCGGCGCCCGCGCTTCGCTATAGGGAACGCCGAGCTCCTGCAGCAACTGCTTGATGCCCTGCTCGTTGACGCTCACGTCGAGCGTGGCCATGTAGCGCGTCGTGGAGTTCTGCTCCTTGCGGATCGAGACGCCGTTGACGAGGCCCTCGACGTCCTCCCGGGCAAGCTCGGGAAGCGACTCCTGGGCACTCAATGGCACGAGGCGCTCCAGCACGGTCTTTACCGCGCGGGCCTGGGCCTCGGCCATGCCGATCTCCCGCGCCGCAACCGCGTCGGCGGCGGTGGCGTCGACCGAGATCTTGGCGACTTCATAGAGACTGCCGGCGGCGTGCGCCGCCCCGATCATGAGGCTCGCGATACAAACCAGCAGCAGGGCGAAACGCACCTCCGCCGAACGCTTGAGTCGTGACCAAATCATATCGAACTCTGCCGCGATGGCTTGGGCCCGCGGACGCCTTGCGCATAACCTTGGTAAACCCTGCGAATGTGGCGCCCCCACGGCCTTTTGCGCCTTGACGCGCCTCGCCCGGCACGATTGTTATGCCAAATCGCCCGCTTCTGCACCCCGAGTGGTTCGGTGCCCGCAACTTCCAAGGACAAAGCCAGAGTCACCTATCGCGATGCGGGTGTCGATATCGACGCCGGCAACGCGCTAGTCGAGGCTATTGGCCCGCTTGCGGCCAGGACCAGACGCCAGGGGGTGCTTGGCGGCATTGGCGGATTCGGCGGCCTGTTCGATCTCAAGGCCTGCGGCTTCAAGGACCCGGTGCTAGTCGCCGCCACCGACGGCGTGGGCACCAAGCTCAAGCTTGCCATCGAGACCGGCATCCATGCGGGAATCGGCGTCGATCTCGTCGCCATGAACGTCAACGACATCGTCGTGCAGGGCGCCGAGCCCCTGTTCTTTCTCGATTACTTCGCGACCGGCAAGCTCGACCTCGGCGTGGCCGAGACGGTCATCGGCAGCGTCGCGATGGGCTGCAAGGAGGCGGGCGCGGCGCTGATCGGCGGCGAGACCGCGGAGATGCCGGGACTCTACGCGCCCGGAGACTACGATCTCGCGGGCTTCGCCGTTGGCGCGGTCGAGCGCAATGCGCTGCTGCCGCGCAAGGACCTCATCGTCGGCGACCTCATCATCGGCCTCCCCTCCTCCGGGGTCCACGCCAACGGCTTCTCCCTGGTGCGGCGGATCGTGGAGCGGACCGGACTGGGCTGGCGCGACGCAGCACCGTTCGCGCCGGGGCTCAAACTCGGCGAGGCGCTGCTCACCCCAACCCGCATCTATGTCCGGCAGTTGCTTGAAACGATTCGTGGAACCCATGCTGTGAAGGCGATCGCCCATATCACCGGCGGCGGCCTCACCGACAATGTCCCGCGCGTGCTGCCTGACGGGCTTGCCGCGGAAATCGACCTTGACGCAATCCCGCTCGCGCCGGTCTTCGCCTGGCTGCAGGCCGAGTCCGGGTTGGACGACGACGAGATGCTACGCACCTTCAATTGCGGTATCGGCATGGTAGTCGTTGTGAGTCCGGGCGATGTAGAGCGTGCGCTCGAACATCTCGGCGAGGAAGCGCGCGTGATTGGCGCAATTGCAGAGCGCAGCGCGGGGAGTGCCGTGCGTTACCGGGGCAAGCTCGCTTGAAACGTCCATGACCAAGAAGCGCGTCGGCGTCCTCATCTCGGGACGGGGCTCCAATCTCGGCGCACTGATCGAAGCTTGCCGATCGTCCGCTTTTCCCGCGAGGATCGTGCTGGTGATCTCTAACGTGCCTTCGGCGCAAGGCTTGCTGCGTGCCGAGGCTGGACTGATCCCTACGCTGACCCTCAACCATAAGGACTTTGCGTCGCGCGAAGCGTTCGACGCCGCTCTCGACGCGGCGCTCGACGAGGCCGAAATCGAGCTGCTCTGCAACGCCGGCTTCATGCGGCTGCACACTGAAGGTTTCGTGCGCCGCTGGTGGAACCGCCATCTCAACATCCACCCTTCCCTCCTCCCCGCCTTCCGCGGCTTGCACACGCATGCGCGCGTTCTTGACGCCGGCGTGAAGCTCACCGGCTGCACCGTGCATTTCGTGCGGCCGGAGATGGACGAAGGCCCGATCGTGGCTCAGGCCGCGGTTCCGGTGCTGCCGACCGATACGCCTGACGACCTCGCCGCCAGAGTGCTCGAAGCCGAGCACCGCCTTTACCCGCTGGCGCTCGGTCTCGTCGCTTCCGGCGCTGTCCGGGTTGAAGGCGAGCAGGTGGTGGGGTTGACCCAGGTCAGGGCGCAGGCCCCATTGTTCTCGCCGCCCCCGGACGAAGCTCTTTGATTGAAATTGTTAACGGCCGTAAGATCGGGACCTGGACGGGGCGGCATGTCGCACCACAAGATGTGCGCGTGCCAACGATGGACAATGCCGACGGCCAGATGCTAGAGACTGGCCTAATCCGAGGCAAATCTGCGCCTTCCCGCCGGGTTAGCCACGGCGCGGAGGGCCGTTTTCCGGCCCCGAGATCAAGGACTGGAAGCGGGGACAAGGCGTAAATGGCAGATATGACAGTCGCCTATTCTCCATCGCACGGGCTCGGCGAAGAGCAGAGCATCTGGTTCAAGCTGTCCTCGCTGCTGAACCAGGAGAACCCCATGCAGGTTCTCGCCATGCTCAGCGATAAATATGGCGGCGTGGTCCCGATCAACCTCAAGAACCACCGCATCGTGATTCTTTCGGAGCCGGCGCATGCCGAGCGCGTGCTGGTGACCAACGCCGACAATTACGTCAAATATTTCGATGGGCTGCGTCCCATCTTCGGCAAGAGCATGATCACTGTCGACGGAGCTCTGTGGCAGAAGATCCGCGCGCCGCAGCAGCCGGCCTTCCATCCCGGGATGTTCGAGGAGTACTTCCCCTACCTCATGTCGGCCATCGATTCGAAGATGGCGCGTTGGGCGAAGTTCGCCGCCACCGGCGAGACCATCGAGATGGTGGAGGAAACCTGGACGCTCGCCGCCGAGATGGTGTGCAAGGCGCTGTTCGACCGCGAGATGCCGTTCAATCCGCATTTCATCTTCGGTCAGGTCAAGACCTATACCGACGTGATGAACCACAAATCCATTCGCCTCAAGAAGCTGCACGGCGAGCTCACCGAGATCACCGACGAAGACACGGCCAAGGCCATGGACATCTGGGGCGAGATCCCCGAGACCGTGATTGGCGCCAACATCGTCGATCAGCGCGAGAAGACGCTGCTGAAGATGCTCGAGGCAGCCGAGGCCGACCCGAGCTTCCCGGAATTCGATCGCCAGCAGGTGATCGACGAGATGAAGCAATATCTGTGGGCCGGCACGGAGACGACCGCACTCACCCTCGCCTGGTCGCTCTATCTCCTCTCGCAGCATCCCGAGGCCATGGAGCGCATCAGGGCCGAGGCGCGCGCCGTCTGCGGCGACCGCGATCCGGTATGGAACGAAGTCCAGCAGCTCGGCTTTACCCGCATGGTGATCCAGGAGACCATGCGCCTGTTCCCGCCGATCTGGGGCTTGATCCGCATCGCCGCCAATGACGACGTGATCGAGGGCCACCAGATTCGCAAAGGCGACAAGGCGGTGATCTGCACCTATGTGATGCATCACAGTCCGAAATATTGGGACGAGCCCGAGAAGTTCGATCCGGAGCGCTTCGCGCCCGAGCGCGCCAAGAAGCGGGTCAAATACAGCTACCTGCCCTTTGCCGCCGGCAAGCGCGCCTGTATCGGCGGAGCGCTGTCGCAGATCGAGAACACGCTGGCGCTGGTGCAGCTGCTGCGCCGCTTCACGCCGGAATATGCCGGGCCGGTGCCGGCGAAGATTCACGCGACGGTCACGCTCTGCCCCAAGGGCGGCCTGCCCTTCCGCATCCGCGCGCTGAGCTGACCGACCACACTGCAAGCGGGCTGTGAAAATGCCGATCATTGTGCTGTTGCTGCTGACCGCCTTGGTCGCGACTTACGGCTTCTGGGACACGCTGCAAGCGGTGCTGGGAGCGATCGGCGTCCTCGTCGTGCTTGGCCTGCTGCTCGCGGGGCTGGTCGCAGGCATCGTGGCCTGGCTGTTGAAGCGCTAGCGGCGCGCCGCCCTCGCGCGCCCGCCCAACGGCGGCCTTCCCTTGCCGCACCTTGAGCTGTGGCGTTGAATTCGATCAGTCGTCGTAACCGGGAAGCAGCTCGGCGGTCGCCGGATGGACATGCGCCTCGATGCGCACGCCGTTCTTGTCGACCATCTCGACCTCGTAGGCGCCGTCATCGGACTCGATCTCCAGCACCTTGTAGCCCTTCTCGCCCAGCTTCTCGGCGATCTGGCTCGGCGACATCCACTGGTCTGCCGGCACGTTCAGGCGAGACTTGAACCAATCGTCGACAGCCAATGCGCCAGTCGGCGCGGAGACGGCGAGAGCGACGGCGACGGCGACGGCAGCAAGTAAGGAAATTTTCCGCCTGGTGGGTGGCTCCTATTCACAACAGGTGGTGGCGGCGGCTTGTTGCCGTCCATGCGACGACCATCGCACGGCCGCACTGACGCGCCGCTGATGCCGGGTGTCAGGGAATTGTCAGCGTGTTGGCCGCAAACTGCGTGTCATGAACCAATTTCGCTGGTCTAGTCTTTTCACCGCGGGGCTGATCGCGCTTGCCTTGGGCAGCGCCGCCGCCGACGACAACGATCACCTTCTTGCCAGGCGCGCCTTGGAGGAAGGCCGAGTGCTCCCCCTCGCCGAAGTCCTTGCCGCGGTGAAAGCCAAAATGCCCGGCAAGGTGCTCGAGGTCGAGCTTGAGGTCGAGGACGGAGTTTTGGTCTACGATCTGAAGCTGCTCACGCCCAGCGGCGGCCTGAAGGAACTCGAAGTCGACGCCGCGACCGGCAAGATTCTGAAGATCGAGGACGACGACTAATGCGCATCCTCGTCGTCGAGGACGAGAAACGGATCGGCGCCGACATCGCCGCGGCGCTCTCCACCGCGGGCCTCGTGGCCGACGTCGTCGCCGACGGCGAGGACGCATGGTTCCGCGGCGACACCGAACCCTATGATCTCGTGATCCTGGACCTTGGCCTGCCGCGCATGGACGGGCTTTCCGTGCTCCGCCGCTGGCGCGCCGCCAGTCTGCACATGCCGGTCCTGATCCTGACCGCCCGCGGCTCTTGGCCCGAGCGCGTCGAGGGGATCGATGCCGGCGCCGACGACTATCTGGCCAAGCCATTCCGCATGGAAGAGCTGATTGCCCGCGTGCGCGCCTTGATCCGCCGCTCCGCCGGACACGGCACGCCGGTCATCGAAGCGGGAACGCTCGCGCTCGATACCCGCCATATGCAGTGCTCGCCGATGGCGTGCCGGTCGCCTTGTCGCCGCTCGAATACCGGTTCATGGCCTATCTCATCCATCACAAGGACCGCGTCGTGCCGCCCGCCGAACTGATCGAGCATCTTTACGGCGACGGCGACGCGCGCGAAGCCAACGCGCTGGAGGCCGTGGTCACGCGGCTCAGAA
>DASQKJ010000109.1:0-3518 GCA_035630595.1 Methyloceanibacter sp. | reverse complement strand
GGTCTTGGCGGTGCGGTCGGCCTCGCCGTCGCCGCGGCGCTGATCTACGCGCTGCAAACACGGCGTGGCGTCGATCAAGCGGCCAAAGAGCTCTACACCACCGAGAACCGCACCACGGCCGAGGGCGTGACCGCACTGCCGCGCGACTACACCGGCATTCCACGATTGGGGCCGCCGTTGCCGGGCGATCTCGGCCGGCCGATCCTCAATGCACAGAATCAAGGCCAGCCCGTTCCACCGACGGGGCCACTGCCGCAGCCCGGAGTTACACCCGAGGAGCAGCGGCGTTTGCAGGAGATCGAGGCGGCGCGATTGAGCAAGCTGTTCGCCTCGACAGAATTCCGCGCCACGCCGTCGCTGCCTGCGACAGCCGTGGCCAACGCAACATCGGGCACGACGCTTGCGGTGCCGGCGGAGGCGCCGCCGCTTGATCCCAATTCCATGCAGAACATGCAGGACCGCAAGCTTGCCTTCGTCAACGGTCCGGTCGATCGCCGTACTATCAGCGCCGATCGTCTCGCGAATCCCGCGTCGCCCTATGTCGTGCAGGCCGGCACGGCCATTCCAGCCGCGCTGATCACCGGCATTCACTCCGACCTGCCCGGTCAGGTCACGGCGCAGGTCACGGAACATGTCTACGACACGCCGACCGGCAAATTCCTGCTCATCCCCCAAGGGTCGCGCTTGATCGGCCAGTACGATAGCCAGATCGCGTTCGGACAGAAGCGCGTCCTGCTCATCTGGAATCGCATCATGCTTCCCGACGGCAAGTCCATCGTGCTGGAGCGACAGCAGGCCGCCGACGCGCAAGGGTTCTCGGGACTAGGGGACGAGGTCGACTATCACTGGTGGGATCTCGCCAAGGCGGCGGCGCTCTCCACCTTGCTCGGCATCGGCACCGAACTCGGATCAAGCGGTGAGGAGAGCGATCTCGTCCGCGCGCTGCGTCGCGGCTCCCAGGATTCGATCAACAACACTGGCCAGCAGCTCGTGCGCCGCCAGCTCAACATCCAGCCGACGCTCACCATCCGCCAGGGCTTCCCGGTGCGCGTGATCGTCAACCGTGATCTCGTAATGGCGCCTTACGGTCAGGAGGCAAGTCGATGACGAAGCTCAAGCTCGGCACGATCGAGGACGACAAACCGGTTAAGCTCACCGTCGAGCTTCCCGCAGCCGTTCATCGCAGTCTCGTCGCTTACGCCGAGGCGATCGGCCGAGAAGGAGGGCAGGCCCCGCCAGATCCGGCCAAGCTCATAGCCCCGATGATCGAGAAGTTCATGGCGACGGACAGAGCATTTGCTAAGTCGCGAAGAAGTCTCAACATCCGAAAACCGGACTGACGACCGCTCGTGACTCAAAGGGGATGCTCGTCAGGCTCATAACGGTCTGGTTGGAGGTTAACCACGCATTCACACGCGAACCAGGTTTTCCGGAGATTCGTCAGTTAGCCCCCAAGTGGCGGGGGTCGCGTGCGAGCGCTCTGTCTCTGCAAAGGAGAAATTGAATTAGAGAGGCAGTTTCGGTGCCTTCGTCTCTGGTCTTGAAATCCCGTTTCCCGGAAAGGGAGGCCCTCGTAGGCCCGGAGCAGGCCGGAACATAGGCGTGCAGTAGCCGCCACTCACTATGTAACCAGGCGGACATTGCGCACTCTTCACCGCCGGTATGGATGCCGCTGCGGCTGGCATCAGCATGAGCATGGCGAGAGTGGCGACGAGGCTCATGCGCGCAGTGTAGCACGACCCCCGGTCTGGGGCCATTAGAGAGCTCAGAGGCTCGGTTCGACTGGAAGGTTACAGCGCGGCCAGCCCAAGCATCTGGCGCTGACGAGACCATTCGGCCGGGAGGTCGCAGAGGCGGGCCACTCCCATTCCGTGGGGGAGTCGTCCATCGATGGCTGCCTTGACGAGGTCGGGCGCGAGGAAGGCGAGCGAGATCGTCATATTGACCTTCCGCACGCTACAACCCTCACGCCCGGCGATGCTCTCGGTATTCGCAGTGGGGTCGGCAATGAGTTCGTCGAGCCAACGGCGCCCCCGTGCAATCGATGCGACCAGCTTCATGATCGCGCCTGCTTCGATGGCTGGTCACGGAGGCCGAAAAACCGGGCCCCGTCCCAGCGGTTGACCGTGATCGCCCAGGCGATCTTCGACAGGCTTGGATAGGTCTTGCCGTTCCAGGCAAAGCCGCTGGCGAGCACCGCGACCCGGTGTATCCGGCCGTTCCATTCGCGGGCCAGCATTGTGCCCGGCCTCAACTCAATGGTTGGTCGGTTCAGGCCCACCGCGCGCTTGCCGGCATCTTCGGGCGGGCCCGTCCCATCGAGAAGACGGCGGCTCTCGACATCCAGATCGCCGAGACGTTCGGCCTGAAGCCGATAGGCCAGAACACGAAACAAGAGGTGGCGCGGCAGGTGAGGGGACGGCCGCCGCCGAAACACGTTGTGCAAACGGGCCCGAAGCGAAGCAACGTCGAGATCGCGCAGGCGCGCGATCTCGACGTCGAGTGTACTTCCATCCGGCAGCGCCGGGCCGACCTTCACATGCGGCATTTCGGTCAGGCGGCGCGGCGCTTCGATTGCCCGCTGCTTGGCTTAGCGCTGTCCGCGCCATCGACGCGGTAGACCCGGCTACCGTCTATTTTCCTCGAATTGAGTTTGAGCTTCAGCTTTTTGCGCACCACGCCGGCGAGGAAGCCGCGCACCGAATGCTGCTGCCAGCCCGTTTCCTTCATCATCGCATCGTCATTCCGGTCGGCGATTGAAGCTTCTGGATGACGCGAACTTGCTTTGAGCCCGCATCGTGCTTCTTCTCGCGATCGGTGACGCCGGGGTGTGGAGGCTTTGCGGTCGTTGCTTGCGCCGTTGTGGATTTAGTCGAACGCTTCTTTGAAGACTTTGGCATCGGAATCCTCATTCGGTCTAAGGCGGCGTTGCGCCGGACCACCGAAGCCCCACCTCGGCTAACAAGCCGGCGGGGCAGGATTCCTGGGCGCTAATGAGGCCGGCTTGACGACAGTACCGCTCCAATCGCCGATGAATGCCACTTCTGGATAATGTTGTTGCTCAATGTCGGGCGCCGAAGAGCGTAGAATGATCGACCGAGGCGCGGTACCCCGCTAAAGGGTCCGCAGTCAATCGGCGTCGCCCTCTCACGGCGAAAACAGGGGTTCGAGTCCCCTAGGGAGCGCCACCAGTAAAATCGAAATCTGAAATCGTTGAGTTTTTCGCTCTAATAGTCCCACTCGCCAAAAAGTGGGACACTCAATGTTCATCGTTTGAGCTTGGCGATCGCGGCCCTCGGGTTCGTGGCGATCGCGTCGTGCAGCAGTAACAAGATCGAGACCCTGCCGGAGACGGGCGCCACCCTGGAGGGGACGGTGACGTACGGCAAGGAGTCGGTCCCGGCGGCAATGATCATCGTCGCCGGAGACAACGCCCCGGCGGCGACCGGCATGGTCGGCCCGGACGGCCGGTACAAGGTCGAGAACGTCCCGCTCGGGGAGGTCAAGGTCGGGGTCAA